>JBNJDK010000036.1:0-17090 GCA_051744805.1 Bacillota bacterium | reverse complement strand
TGTGCCCAGCATTTAGGTAAAGGGCGAATGGTTGCAGTTGAAGGCAGATTACAGATCCGTAAATCTAAAAATGAAAACAGAACATATATAAATCCTGAAGTAGTGGCTGATAATGTACAATTTTTAGATTGGCCTGGGGATAATTCTGGAAACAGAGCTGAGAATAAGAGTATGAGTCAAAGGAATTCTGCTCCAAACAGAAAAACTCAAAACAATTATTCAAATCAAAATAATAAACAGAATAATTTTGAGGAAGATGAAGATTTTGATGTGCCATTTTAAAAGGAGGGATAATTATGGCAAGAGGTAGAAGTAAATCATGTTACTTTTGTGGTAATGACAAAGAAATTGATTATAAAGATATAAATACATTACAAAGATATATTACAGATAGAGGGAAAATTGTACCTCGTAGAATAACAGGTAATTGTGCTAAACACCAAAGAGCAATCACAACTGCAATTAAAAGAGCTCGTTCTATTGCCTTACTACCATATGTAAAAGATTAATGATTTTAATTAAAGGAGGCTTTTAGCCTCCTTTAATTTACATTTTATGAGAGGTGTTAATAATTGAAATGAATAAAAAAGTGATTGATATTATAAAAGCAGTCTCAGCTGTGGTTTTACTAACAATATTAAATATTTATATTCCATTTCTTAGCCTCTTTGTACTTATTGTCTGGCCAATACCAATAGTTTTAACTATGATAAAATATGGCCCAAAAGAAACAGCTATTGTTATAACAATAGCTGCTCTGATAAATGGAATATTCTTTTCTCCATTAATGGGCTTATTAGCAGTAGTAGGTTTTGGATTTATTGGTTTTGTTCTTGGTTCTTCAATTAATGAGGAATTGAAACCTATCAAAGTGCTTGTTTTTACTATTTTAACAGTATTTTTATCTCAGGTAATTATACTAATTATTTCAACTCAATTTTTAGGTTTTGATATAAATCAAATAGTAAATGAATCAATGACAGCAGTAATGGGTTCACCTCAAATTGATGAACTAATTTTATCTCAAATAAAAAGTGTTATAAAATCAATAATTCCTGCAATATTATTTATTTCCTCAGTTTTAGTAGGGGTAGTAAATTATTATATTACCATGTGGTATGTAAATAGAATTGGCATAAAAAAGAAAACATTTAAAGATATTAGATTTTGGAATTTTCCTAAATGGATTATTTCTTTGGGAATTTTGATTACCTTAATGTTTTCTCAAAATACAATATTATTAAATTTAAATATAATCCTGTCGTTTTTTGCTTTTATACAGGGTTTTAGTGTAGGTCTTTATTTTGTAAATAAAAAGGGAAATATGTTTTTAAATATTTTGTATGTTTTTTCAGTTTTTATAATACCTTTACTTCCCTTTGCTTTAATACTTGTAGGTTTAGTAGATATGTGGTTTGACTTTAGAAAATTAAAAATAAATTAATCAAGGGGGATAAATTTAAATGGAAGTAATTTTAATTGAAGATGTAGAAAATTTAGGTTCAGAAGGTGAAGTTGTTGATGTAGCTGGTGGTTATGCTAGAAATTATCTATTTCCTAAAAGGCTGGCTGTAGAGGCAACTGAAGGTAAGAAAAAGCAAATTAAACACAGAAAGAAAAAGAAAAAGCGTAAAGAAAAGGAAAAAATAGCAGATGCTAAGGAAATGGCTGATAAATTAGAACAGGAAAAGTTCGTTTTTCCTGTAAAAGCTGGTGAAAATGGTAAATTATTTGGTTCTGTGACAAGTAAAGATATTGGAGAAAAAGTTAATGATGCTGGTTATGATATTGATAGAAAAGAAATTGATTTAGATGATAATATCAAAGAATTAGGTGTTCATAAAGTTCCAGTAAAAATATATAAAGATGTTTCTGCTGATATAAAAGTTGAAGTTGTAGAGGCTGAAGAAGAATAAATTAATATATAAATTTATTATTATCTAAAATATTAAACTAAAGTCCTCAAATTAGCAATGTTTTTGCTGGTTTGAGGACTTTTTTTATTGACAGTATAAAAAAAGTATAGTATAATATGACTAAACCGTCACATGACTAAAAAGTCATAAAAATAAATATATATTATTTCCCGGGAAATAATATTATGGAGGTGAATAGATTGCCAACAGACACTTTTTTTAATCTTCCTGAGGAAAAAAAGAAACGGATAATTGATGCTGCTTTAGATGAATTTTCTGAACATTCTTATCATCAAGCTAGAGTTAGTAAAATAGTTAATAAAGCTGAAATACCAAAAGGAAGTTTTTATCAATATTTTAATAATAAGAAAGAGATTTTTATATATATAATTGATATTATGGGAGAGAAGAAATTAAAATACTTAGAAGACATAATTGTAAAACAACCTGAAATGGAATTTTTTGAGTTTTTAGAAAAACTCTATAAAAACGGTTTAAAATTTGCTAAAGATCATCCCCGCTTAAATAAAATTGGTAATAAATTATTTTCTGATGCCAATAGTGAATTGTTTGAAGAAATTATGGCAATAAATAAAAATAAAAGCATTGAATTTTTCAGAAAATTATTACAAGAAGGAGTTGAAAAAAACAAAATAGATTCTGAAGTTAATATAAAATTAACTGCTTATCTTTTGACTAATATTAATATATTTATTGGGGAATTAGTTTATAAAGAAAGTGATATTGAGATGGAAGATATGGAAATTGTGAATAATATTCTATATCTTATAAAAAATGGTTTAAAAAAGAAATAAAGGGGGAGTAAAATGTCACTTCTTAATTTAAAAGATGTTAAGAAAATTTATCAACAGGGAGAGATAGAAGTTCCAGCTTTAAATGGTATTAATTTAAATATTGAAGAAGGAGAGTTTACTACTATTTTTGGCCCTTCTGGATCAGGGAAAACAACATTTTTAAATATGATAGGATGTCTTGATAAACCTACATCTGGTGAAATTTATTTTAATGATAAAGAATTAAAAAATTTAAACAAAAAAGAATTAGCAGATATTAGAAGATATAATGTTGGTTTTATATTTCAAAGCTATAATTTAATACCTGTTTTGACAGCTTTTGAAAATGTTGAATTTGCTCTAAGGTTAATTGATGGAGAAACTGAAGAAGAGATTAGAGAAAAGGTGTTGAAAATATTGGCTGATGTCGGTCTTGAAGGTCTGGAAGATAGAAAACCAAATGAACTATCTGGTGGTCAAAAACAAAGGGTTGCAGTAGCTAGAGCTCTTGTGAAAAAACCTAAATTAATTTTAGCTGATGAACCAACTGCAAATCTTGATTCAAAAACAGGTAAAGAAGTTATGGATATTATGGTCAAAATGAACAAACAGTTGAATACAACTTTTATTTTTTCTACTCATGACCCTCAGGTCATGGATTATGCTCGAAGATTAATTGAAATTAGAGATGGTCTTATTTCAGATGATAAGAGGAGGTAAATACTATGTTTTTAATTAAACTTGCCTTTAAAAATCTCACTCGTCATCGCAAGAGAACACTTATAACTGCTTCTATAATTGCTTCAGCGATCTTAGTATTCTTACTTATCGATTCATTACTTTTAGGATTGAATAATGCCTCTTATGATAATATTATTAATTATTCTACTTCTGAGATTCAAATAGTAAATAAGCAATATTGGGAAAAAAGAGAAGATTTACCTTTAAATAATTTAATTAGTGAAAATCAAAATTTTATAAATGAAGTAGAAAAAAATAATAAGATAAAAGGGGTTAATAAAAAATTAGTTTTTCAGGCGAGACTTAATAATGGTGTTGATGAATTACCTATTCAGGCAGTAGGAATAGAGGGTAATAATATAGATAATACTTTAGATTTAAAAGATAGTATTATTGAGGGCAGTTTTTTTACTGATGA
Source organism: Bacillota bacterium (assembly GCA_051744805.1). Lineage (GTDB taxonomy): Bacteria > Bacillota > Halanaerobiia > Halanaerobiales > DATFIM01 > DATFIM01. The sequence continues at coordinate 13,221 of JBNJDK010000036.1, read as the reverse complement.
AAAATATCATGCTGTATTAGGTAAACCTCTTGCTGAATTAATGAATTTAGAAAATGAAGATTATATAACTCTTCTTGTTAGAACAAAAGAAGATACTTTTAATACAATTGAACTTGAAATTAGTGGTGTTATAAAGAGTCCTAATCCAGATGTAAATCAAAATAATGTTTATTTGCCCTTAAATATTGCACAAAATGCATTGAATTTAGATAATGAATTCAGTCATCTTTTATTAAAAACAAATAATATCGCTCAGGTGAATAAAATAGCCTTTGATATTGAAAATAATATTTTGGTTGAGGATAATAATTTTAAAGTTGTTCCCTGGAATGAATTAACAGCTGTTTCAGTAATGACTTCCAAACAGGGAGCAAATCAAGCTATTTTAGGTATAATTTTGTTATTAGCTGCAATAGGTATAATTAATACTGTTATTTTGTCAGCTTTAGAGCGCATGGAAGAAATTGGAATGATGAAAGCTATGGGAATGAAAAGAATTGAGATAATTTATTCCTTTGTTTTAGAATCTACAGGTTTAGGAATAATAGGAGGAGTAATAGGTTGTTTAATTGGAGCAATATTAGTTTATTTGCTTAATACTTTTGGGATAGATTTTGCTACTCTTTATCAAATTGATATGGGTGATTTTGGGATTCCAATTGTGGATAAAGTTTATGGTGCCTGGGATTTTAGGTCATTTATCTTTGTTTTTGGGTTTAGTGTAATTGTTTCTATGATTTCTAGTGTTTTTCCCGCTTACTGGGCAGCCAACAAGAATCCTGTAGATGCTATACATCACAGATAAAGGAGGTAGAGAATGAGTTATTTAACTAAATTAGCTTTTAAAAATATAAGCAGGCATAAGTTAAGGACTATCGTTTCTATTTCAGCAATAGTAGTTGCTGTAATAGTGGTTGTATTTGCTAGAGGTTTAATTAATGGTATGATTAATTCAACATATGATGATTATTTTCAATATCAAACAGGTCATATAAGAGTTATTGATGAAGAATATGAAAAAAAGGAAAGATTGCTTTCGTTAAATCATACTGTAGGTGGATTTAATGAAGAAGAAGGTTTAGACACCATGATTGGCGAATTTAATAATATAGACGGAGTCAGAAATGTTATACCTAGATTGAAATTTGGGGGAGCAGTAAGTACTGGTGATGAACTTTTTGAGATGATGGGTTGGGGAGTTGATCCTCAAAAAGAATTAGAATTTACTGATCTAAAAAACAATATTGTTGAAGGTAGAATGGTAAATAGAGGTCAAAGAGAAGTTGTAATGGGAGATGAATTACTTAATGATTTAAACAAAAATGTAGGTGATAAAGTTACAATACTTTATAATACAGCATTCAGTTCATTTAAAGGAGCTACTTTTGAAATTGTAGGGAGAGTGGATAGTAACTTAAGATTGTTAAATGAAAAATTGTTTTATTTGCCTTTAGATATAGCCCAACATCAACTTTATCTTGATGGACAGGTAACAGAAATTTTATTTGACCTAGAAGATAGAAAAATAGCAGGTGAAGTAAGTGAAAAGACAAGGAATATATTAGAAAATAAAGGTGGAATTGAAAACTATAGGGTTATACCCTGGCGAGAATCTGGAGGGATTATCCCATTTTTTGATATTGCTAAAAATATATATAATGTAATTTATATATTTATTGTTGGTTTGGCGAGTTTTGTTGTGATAAATACATTGATTATGATAGTTAAGGAAAGAACCCAGGAAATAGGCATGATGAGTTCTTTAGGACTTAAAAAAAGTGGAATATTGAAATTGTTTATTTATGAAGGAACAGCAATGGGGGTTATTGGAAGTTTTATTGGAGCTGTTTTAGGTGGGATTTTAACTAAATTTCTAGCAACTACTGGACTTGATTTTAGTCAGGCTTTTGAAGGTATAGGAGAAGATATAATGATGAGTACTGTGATATATCCTGAACATTCTATTTCAAATATGATATTTGCCTTTTTCTTAGGTGTGATTATTGTAGCAATTGCCAGTATAATACCAGCCAGAAGAGCTGCTAATTTAGAGCCTACAGATGCTTTAAGAGATATAGAATAAAAAGGAGGGGTTAGAATGTTAACTAAAAAGTTAAATAAAAAATTTTTTAATAAAAATATAGCTTTGATTTTAATAATTAGTATTTTTATGTTAACTATTTCTTTTAGCCAGAGTATGATGGCTATAACAGTAGAGGAAATTATTGATAAAAGAGATGATAATGAGTATGTAGATTCAGCTAGAATAGAAGCCAAAATGATTATTACTAATTCTGGACGTGAAATGACAAAAGAAATGGTATCAATATCTGATGGAGAGAATGCTTTTGTGGAGTTTACTAATCCAAGAGATAGAGGGACAAAATATTTAAAAAAAGATGATAATTTATGGATGTTTTTTCCTGATGCTGAAGAAGTAGTAAAAATATCAGGACATATGATGAATCAGGGAATGATGGGTAGTGACTTTTCCTATCAAGATATAATGGAATCTTCAAAACTAACAGAATTATATAATTTTGAATTAATAGGAGAAGAAGACTATGCAGGGCGTACCTGTTATTTACTGGAAGGTACTGCTGTTGAAGGAAAAGAAGTATCATATTATAGAAGGAAAATTTGGATTGATAAAGAAAGATTTATAGCTTTAAAAGAAGAATTATATGCTCAAAGTGGAAGACTTTTAAAAGTTAGTGAAGTTACTGAAGTTGATGAATTTGAAGGTAGATATTTTCCAGTAAAAAGTATTATGGAAAATAAGTTACGAGAAGATACAAGTACTGAATTTATCGTAGAAAAAATTGAATTTAATCCTGATATTAATGAAAATATATTTACTATAGAAAATTTACAATAATAGGGGGTAAATTATGAATAAAAAAATTTCAATTCTTTTCTGTTTTTTGCTGATAATTTTACTTTCCTTAACTGCTTCTGCTCAAGTAGAAATAGGGGGAGAGGCAGAGGTGAATTCAATTATTACTATTGATGATACCCCAGAATTTTATTTAGATGAAAAATTAAATATAAAATTATATATACCTGAAACTAAAAATACTGAAGTAAAAGTAGATTTTGATATAAGAAATAGTCAATTTGGTGTTAGTACTAATTTTAAAAAATTGTATATAAAAAGAAATTTTAATAATTTTAATTTAACTTTAGGTAAACAACCTATTTCCTGGTCATTTGGTTCTTTGCTTAATCCTGTTGATTTTAATTTTGGAGCAGAGATTATGGACGAATCTACTTCAGTTAAATATATAGATGCAGCTAAAGTCTATCTACCATTTAATTGGAAAACAGGTGTAGAAATAATAGCTAATCCTCAATCAAAAGTTGATCATTCTAAATTAAAATATGAAGGTACTAAATCAGGTATAAGAGCAAGAACAATGATTAAAGATTATGATCTATCATTAAATTATATTTATGATCCAACAATTGAATTGGATAATCGTCTTGGCTTAAGTTTAAAAGGTGATCTGGGTCCTTTAGGGGTTTATTCAGCAGTTAGTTATGAAAAAAATGAGGATAAGCAAAATGAAGAGCAAACTTATTTATTAGGTTTGGATTATAGTAAATCTATTAATTACGATCAACGTATTTATTTTCAGGGAGAAATTATTAATTTAAGTTCAACTAAGATTTCAAGTATTGCCCCCAGTTTTTCAGAGAATAATTTTGATGAAACAATTAATTTTGCAGATGAAAGACATAATTTATTTTTAGGAAACATTTCTTACACCCTAAATGATTTTTCAAGTTTGAATTTCATGATGGTTGGAAATATAAATAATAACAATTTGATATTTATACCACAATATAATAATCAGCTTCCAGGTAATATTGATATGACTATTAGAGGAACTATAACTAGTGGAAAAAATGCTGAACTTTTAAATATGCCGGGAAGTATAAATGTTAATTTGAAGTATTCATTTTAATAGAAAAGAGATGAGATTTGGAGGGTTTTTATGTATTTAATACGCTTAGCTATAAAAAACCTTAGTAGACATAGAAAAAGAACATTATTGACTGCTGGGATTATTGCTTTTGCTGTTTTTTTCTATATATTTTTAGATTCTCTTATGCTGGGGATGAGGAGTAAATCACTGGAAAACATAATTGATTTTGAAAGCGGACATCTTCAGGTAGCTAATGAAGATTACTGGGAAATGCGTGATGAATTTCCTTTGAGTAATTTAATAGAAACAGATAGAGAAATAATAAGTAAAATAAATGAATTGGATGGAGTTGAAGGAGTTTCACCTCAGCTTAAATTTATAGCAAGATTAAATAATGGTATTGATGAAATTCCGGTACCAGTTAGAGGTATTAGACCGGAAAATGAAAAAAATGTATTTAAAATAGGAGATTATTTTTTAGAAGGTAATTATTTTAATAATGATGAAAACAAAGCAATTTTGGGGAAAGAATTAGCTGATTTAATGGATCTTAAAAATGGTGATTATTTCACATTATTATTTAGAAATAAAAATCAAACTTTTAATACAATTGAACTACAGATTTCAGGTCTTTTAAATACTCCTAATCCTAATATAAATTCTAATAGAATTTTTGTTCCTCTCTCTATAGCTCAAAAAGCACTGAATGTTGATAATAAAATTAGTCAATATGCAGTTAGATTAGAAAATGATGAAGTTGCAGAAGAAGTTGAAATTTTAAATGAAAAATTAGAGGGGAAAATTGCTGCTTTTCCCTGGCAGGATTCTGCTTCTTCAATGCTTAATCTGAGTCGAGCTCAGGAAGCTGAAAGTGAGATTATTTTAGCTATAATTTTGATTATTGCTGTTTTGGGTATTATAAATACAATTATTTTAGCGGGTATAGAAAGAATAGAAGAAATTGGGATGATGAAAGCTTTAGGAATGAAAGAAAGAGAGATAATTTTAACTTTTGTTTATGAATCAACAGGTATTGGATTCATTGGGGCTGCTATTGGCTCTTTATTTGGTTTTGTTGGGGTTGGATTGTTTCATAAATATGGTATTGATTTCTTAAACTTAATGGGAGGAGAATATGATTTTAGCAATTTTGGGATGCCTTTAAGTGGAAAAGTTTATGGACAATGGAATCCAGGAACTTTTCTTTTTATTTTTATGTTTGTAGTCATAATAAGTGCTGTAGTTAGTATTTTTCCTGCAATGTGGGCAGCAAAAAAAGAAGCAGCTAAAGCGATTCACCATAAGCGGTAAATTACCCTAGTTGTTTTTCGTTTATAAAATATTTAAAAGAAAGCACAAGTGGAAGAGAAATAAAAACACCTATTAAGCTAAATCTCATTCCAACTAAGAGACCAAATTTGTCTATAAAAAAGCCGATAACCATTGGACCTAGACTATAAATAATAGTATAAAGAGTTGAAAAAAGTCCAAAACCTGACCCCTGATATTTTTCAGGGGATTTTTTCATAACATATGAATTTATAAGGGTATTATGACTTTTAAAAGTAATTCCAAAGACTATAAGGGTTAAAATGATCATATAATGACTTATATTTAAAGTAAAAACTATAAAAAAGATTAAATTAAGAGCAGTGATTGCAGCAAAAATTCTTTTTACTCCAAACCTGTCAGCTGCCCAGGCAACTCCCATTTTGGTAATTAGACCACTTACAGCAATAATTGAAAAAAGTTTATTGGCATTAGAAAAACTATAATTTTTTACTTCAGCTAAAGCAGTAGGAATAAAAGATTCAAATCCTTTCAAAGCAAAACAGCCAAAACCACCAACAAGAGTAGCCCAGATTATAAATTTTCTTATGTTAGGATGTTTGAAGACTTCCAGAATTTCAGTTAATTCTTCTTTGAAATCATTTTGATTTTCAGGATTACTTTTAATAGTTTTTTTGATACTTTTACCTTTCATAAAATAGGCAAATAAAAAACTGGTAATTATAACTCCAATCCCAGCGGTTAAAAATAAGCTATTCCAGGAAAAATCTAGATTTTCTAAAAATAAAATGACAGCTAATGGAGCAATAAAACTGGCTGTCCCACCAAAAAGTTCTAAAAGAGCAGTAGAGGTAGTTTCTTTTCCTGTTTTACCTATTAAAACAGAAAAAGTATAACCTGCTGTAGTGTAAAGTCCAGTTGCCCCTCCCATTATAAAAGATAATATTGCAAGAATTAAATAATTTGGTGAAAAACTTAATAATAAAAGACTTAATCCTGTAAGAAAACTACTATAAATTATTGTTTTTTTGCAGCCATAAATATCAGTTAAAATTCCAGAAGGGAATCTAGTAAAAGCATATCCTAAATAAACTAAAGTTATAAGAGAACCTGCCTGAGTTGAACTAATACTTAAGGTATTTTTTAAAGGTGATAAAAGTGGTGTATAAATAAATTTTGCCAACCCAGAAAAGAAAAATAATATAGAATTTAGTACAAAAACTAATGTATAGTTTGGATCATCTTTTTCCATTAATAAGTCTCCTTAAATATATTTTGAATTTTTTGTTGAAATTCTTCTGGTTTATAGTCTTTATAATTTTCAATTAGTTCTAAAACTTTATCAAGTTGTTCTTTAGTTATTTCCCCATTTTCGTAAAGGTCATAGTAGTTATTAGTTAAGGTTAAAGTTATTTTCTGGTCAATATTATCTTTATTAAGCATTAGGCATACTCCCTTCTATAGAAACGTTTTCAGGATCAACAAAACGGATATGTTCTTCATCAAATGAGAGTTTAATAGAACCAGTTTGCCCCGTTCTTTGTTTGGCAACAATTATATCTGTTTCGTCTTCTGTACCTTCTGCAATAGCTTTTTCACGAGCAGCAGCACTTGTATGTGCTTCTCTGTAAAGAAAGATAACTCCATCAGCAATTTCTTCAATATTACCTGAATCTCTTAGGTCAGATAAAACAGGTCTTTTGTCTGATCTACTTGTAAAACTTCTACTTATTTGAGAAATTAAAATTATAGGTACATTTAATTCAGATGCTAAGTTTCTTAATTGAAGTACAATTTCTCCAATTGCTCTTGATGTATTCTGAATTTGATCATCAGGTAGCTGTATCATTTGCAAATAATCAATAACAACTAAACCTATTTCATCTAATTGAGATTTAAATTTACGTAGTCTTGCTCTTATCTGGGCAACATTTAACCCTCTTTCATCTGAAATCATTAGTGGATATTCATGCATATTATCAAGAGCTTTTGAGATGCGATCATCTTCTTTTTGATTTGTCTGGCCCTGGGAATATTTCCAGGCATGAACCTGTGATTCAGAAATTACCATTCTGTCAACTACCTCAGTTGCATCCATTTCAAGACTTATCATTGCTACAGGTACATTTCTTTTTAATACATTTTGGGCAATATTAATTGCAAAGGCGGTTTTACCCATACTTGTTGAAGCCGCTATTACAGAAAGATGACCTTTTTTAAAACCACCAATTAGATTATCTAAAGAAATAAAGCCACTTCTGAGTCCTACATCTGCTTCTCCATTTTTTCTTTCTAAGTATGATTCAAAAGAATCTATTAAAGCTTCTTCCATTGAATAAATATGTTTATCCATATCTGTTGATTCATTAGTTGCCTCAAAAATCAACTCCTGAGCCTGTGCCTGATAATCACTAATATCAAGGTCATCATTATCAGCTAAATTTTTGATTTTATCAGCTGCTCTCATCAATAAATCTTTTTGGTGACGTTCTTTTATAAGATCAATAGTTGGTTCTAATTCTTCAACTGTATTAAAACCTGAAGTTAGTTTATCAATAACTTTTTCTGGATTTTTAATAATTCCATCTTTTTTTAATTTAATAAATAATTTTGTTTTTGAAATTTGACTATCTCTTTGAAATTGATTTAATAGTATTTCATAAATTAGTGAAGCTTGAGGATTTTGGAAATGTTCAACTTCAAGAACATCAGCTACTTCATCGATTTTTTTTGGGAACTGAAGTAGTATACCTAATAATTGAAACTCTGTTCTGGCTATTTCATTTTCATCACTCAAATATTTTTCCTCTATTGCCATTTAAGAAACCTCCTTTTACTACAGATCCCAATAAAATTTGTCCCATTTATTTATATTATCATCTTTTTCTTCTTTTTTCTGATTAGAATTTTGGTTTCTATTATAATTTTTCTTTTTTGCAAAATATTTTCTTGCTTCCCTTACAGATCTTATCTTATTATTTTTAAGTGGTTTTATAAAATTATCTTCAATGTATTTTAAGGAAGGCTGACCATCTCTTTTCCTTTTAACTCCTTCTTTGATTGCATATTGAACAAGAGAAGAACTTAAAGCAAAATCATCTATTAACCAACTTTTAAAAGTTTCTAATTGGGTAGGATTAATATTTCTCCATTTTATGCCATAAACTTTTGCCAGATCTTTGGTTTCTCTATATAACCTATCAAAATATTTTAGTTTATCTAAATCAAAGATTTCTTTATTATACCAGTCATCTATAATCCCTCTTAAATAATAAAATGCATTATTGTGATTTTCTTGACCTCTTTGTTTTTCTAACCATTTATTTACTCTTCTAATTAGCTCCTGGATGATTTCTTTAGAAAAGTCAGACAGCCATTGATCTATTTCCTCATTAAACTGCCTATAATCAATATCATCGGCTAGAAAACTTACAATAGCTTTTTTGAGTTCATTTAAAGAAGGATATTCCTTATTTATAATTTTTTTACGATATATTTTTTTATCTTTGAAATTATTAAAAGATTTTCTGTTAATTAATATATTTTTTTCTTCTTTAGTTTCATTTAATTTTTCAGCATTAATTATAATCTCAAATTCCAAATTAGTTTTCTTCTCTATATCGATTATATCATTGTCATTCATGTAATCAAGGGATTTTTTTATTTCAGATGAATCACAGGCTAAACTTGAAGAAATATTATTTATATTAATTTCTAGATAATTATCTTTTTTTAAATGAGTTAAAAGATAAAGAAAAACTGCAAGAGAAGAATCAGGAAATTTTTTTAATAGACCAGCATCAACTGCAGATTTCCCAATTTCAAGACTTTGTTTTTCTTCATTTGTGACAAGCTTAATTTTTTGATGTTTTAAAAAATTAATATTACCCATTTTTAATACTCCTTTGTTTTTCCTTATACATCACCTTAATATATTATTTCTCTAATAAAATGTCAAATCCTTTTCAATTTTAAGTTTCTTGACTAATCACTATGATTTTAGATATAATTGCATTAAGGAAATAATTATTTATTAAATAAGATAAAAAAAGAAAGGGAGATTTATTTGATAGGAAGATATTCTTTACCACAAATGGAAAAAATTTGGAGCGAGGAAAGCAAATACAAAAAATGGCTTAAAATTGAAATTTCAGTTTGTAAAGCAAAAGCTGAATTAGGTGAAATACCTGAAGATGCAGCTGAAAAAATAGAGGAAAATTCTGTGCTCGATATAAATAGAATTAAAGAAATTGAAAAAACTACTCGTCATGATATGTTAGCTTTTATTGAAAGTATTAATGAAAAGCTTGGAAATGAATCTAAATATGTTCATCAGGGCTTAACTTCTTCAGATATAAAAGACACAGCCCGTGCTTTACAGATGAAAGAAAGTGTTGAATTAATTTTAAAAGATCTAAAAAAACTAAAAAAGGTATTGGCCAAAAAAGCAGTTTTACATAAAAAAACAATTATGATTGGGAGAACTCATGGAGTTCATGCTGAACCAGTGACCTGGGGATTAAAAATGGCACTCTGGTATGAAGAGATAAAAAGACATATAAAAAGAATGGGAGAGGTCCTTGATCTGGTAAGTGTAGGACAAATATCTGGGGCGGTAGGTACTTATACAAGTGTAAGTCCAAAAATCGAAAAAAAAGTTTGTGAAAAATTAGAACTTAAACCGGCTCCAATTACTAATCAAATAATGCAGAGAGACAGACAGGCAGATTTTTTGAACAACCTGGCTTTAATAGCAGCTTCTTTAGAAAAGTTTGCGACTGAGATCAGAAATTTACAGAGAACAGATATTTTGGAGGTGGAAGAAGGTTTTAGAAAAGGTCAAAAAGGGTCATCTGCTATGCCACATAAGAAAAATCCTATAGTTTGCGAAAGAATAACAGGATTAGCTAGAGTAGTAAGAGGTAATGTAATACCTGGATTAGAAAATATTTCTCTTTGGCACGAAAGAGACCTAACTCATTCTTCTGTGGAAAGAGTTATTCTTCCAGATAGTAGTATTTTAGTTGATTATGGTTTACAAAAATTTAAAGAAGTTTTAGAAGAACTAAAAATTAATAAAGAAAATATGAAAGAAAATATGAATAGAACCCATGGTCTTATTTTTTCACAGAGAGTTATGTTAGCTTTAGTTGATAAAGGTTTGGAACGTGAAGAAGCTTATGAAATAGCACAAAAAAATGCACTTAAAGCCTGGGAAAACAAAGAAGATTATAAAGAACTTATTAAAGATGATAATAAAATAACTGATTATCTTAGTGAAAAAGAAATAGAGGAAGTATTTGATTATAAATATTATCTTAAAGAAATCGATAATATTTTCACACGACTTGGATTAAATTAATATATTTCTAAAAAATGAGAGGAGGAAGCTTAAACTTAATTTATTTAAAATTAGTTTAAGTGTCTAAAGATGTCAAATAAAATAGTTGTTGGAACTCAATGGGGAGATGAAGGAAAAGGAAAAGTAACAGATATGCTTGCTTCTACTGCTGATGTAGTTGTTCGCTTTGGAGGAGGTAATAATGCAGGTCATACTGTAATAGTTGATGATGAGAAATTCGAATTACATATTATACCTTCAGGAATTCTTTATCCTGAAAAAACATGTGTTATTGGTAATGGTGTAGTTATAGATCCAGTTGTTTTGATTGAAGAAATGGAGGGACTTGCAAAAAGAGGTATAAGTCTTGATAATCTTTATATTAGTGAGACAGCACATGTTATTATGCCCTATCATCGTCTCTTAGATGGTCTAGAAGAAAAGAGAAAGGGTAAAGACAAGATAGGGACTACTGGTAAAGGGATTGGACCTACTTATACTGATAAGGTAGCTAGAAAAGGGATAAGGGTTATTGACCTATTAGATGAAGATAGATTTAGAAGAAAGCTTGAAAAATCTCTTGAATATAAAAATATATTATTAGAAAAAATATATAATGAAGAACCATTTAGTGTTGAAGAAATCATTGAAGAGTATAAACCTAGTATAGAAAAAATTCGTTCTCATGTTACAAATACATCTTTATTATTAGATAATAAGATAAAAGAAGAAAAGAAGATATTTTTTGAAGGTGCACAGGGAACATTACTTGATATTGATTATGGTACTTACCCATATGTAACATCGTCTAATCCGACTGCTGGAGGAGTTTGTACAGGTTCAGGGGTTGGACCAGTCCAAATTGATGATGTGATTGGTGTTGCAAAGGCTTATATAACTAGAGTTGGAGAAGGACCATTTCCTACTGAATTAAAAGGTGAAATTGGTGAAAAACTTAGAGATAAAGGTAATGAATTCGGTGTTACTACCGGAAGACCTAGAAGGTGTGGCTGGCTTGATATCCCAGTTCTTAAACATGCAGTTAGAGTAAATGGACTTACAGAAATTGTATTAACTAAAGTTGATATTTTAAGTGGTTTTGATGAAATAAAAGTATGTACAGCTTATAGAAATGGAGATGAGATTTTAGAAGAATTCCCTGCTGATTTTGAAATATTAGAAGACTATGAACCAGTTTATGAAAGTTTTGAAGGCTGGGAAGAAGATATTTCTAATGTTCGAAAATATAAAAATTTGCCTGAAAATACAAAAAAATATATAGAAAAGATTGAAGAAATGGTTGATACCCAAATTTCAATTATAGGTATTGGACCAGGGCGTGAAGAAGCTATTATAAAAAATTAGTTTTGAGGAGGATAAGATATGAAGGTATTAGTTGTAGGAAGCGGAGGAAGGGAACATGCACTTGTTTGGAAGATTTTTCAAAGTGAATTAGTCGATAAAATATATGCAGCACCAGGGAATGATGGAATGACCCCTTTAGCGGAAAGAGTTGACATTTCTGTTAATAATATTGATGCCCTGGCTGATTGGGTTGAAGAAAATGAAATTGACTTAACTGTAGTTGGTCCAGAGAAACCACTGGTTAACGGGATAGTAGATAAATTTCAAAAAAGAAATTTAACAATTTTTGGTCCGAATACCAAAGCATCCCAGATAGAGGGAAGTAAGGTTTTTGCTAAAGATATTTTAAGAAAATACGATATACCAACTGCTGAATATGAAGTTTTCAATTCGGCAGAAGCAGCATTAGATTATTTTAAAACCTGTAATTATCCTATTGTTGTAAAAGCTGAAGGACTTGCAGGTGGTAAAGGTGTTGTTATTGCTACTAATGTTAAAGAAGCTGAAGAAGCTGTTGAAAAAATCATGGAAGATAGAGTTTTTGGGGATGCAGGAGAAAGAATTGTTGTAGAAGATTTTTTAAAGGGAGAAGAAGTTTCATTTCTTGGTTTAACTGATGGAGAAAACATTGTTCCTTTAGCTCCTGCTCAAGACCATAAAGCTGTTTTTGATGGTGATGAAGGTCCTAATACAGGAGGGATGGGAGCTTATTCCCCTACACCTTTTGTAAGTGAAGAATTAGAAGAAGAAATTTTAGAGGAAATACTTAAACCTACCATTGAAGCTTTTAGGAAAGAAGGTATAAAATACAAAGGAATTTTATATGCAGGTCTTATGTTAACAGAAATGGGACCTAAAGTACTTGAGTTTAATGCTAGATTAGGTGATCCTGAAACACAGGTTCTTTTACCACGTTTAAAAAATGATTTAGTAGAGCTAATGCTAAAAGTTGTAGATGAAGACCTTGAAGATGTAGAAATAGAAGTAAAAGATGAGGCAGCAGTATGTGTGGTTCTAACCTCTGGAGGTTATCCATTAAGTTATAAAACAGGTAAAGAAATTACAGGGTTAGATGAATTAAATAAATATGATAATGTATTAGTCTTTCATGCTGGTTCTAAAAAAGAAGGAGACAGATTCGTAACAGATGGTGGAAGAGTTTTAGGAATAACTGTTTTAGAAAAAGGTCTTTTTGATGCAATTAATGAAACTTATGAAATGGTGGAAAAGGTACATTTTGAAGATGTACATTATAGGACAGATATTGGTTTTGATGCAGCTCAATATGAATAAAAA
>JBNJDK010000035.1:0-17497 GCA_051744805.1 Bacillota bacterium | reverse complement strand
TCTCAAAAATATAAATAAATTAATATGGAGTGATAAAAATGAGAATATTTGGTCCGGTACCTTCCCGGAGATTGGGAAAAAGTCTGGGTATTAATAATGTTCGACCTAAAACCTGTAGTTATTCCTGTGTTTATTGCCAGCTGGGAATAACTGAAAAAATGCAGCTTAAAAGAGAAGAATTTTATACTGTTCAGGAATTACAGAGTGAATTAGAACAAACTCTAAAAAATTTGGATCAAAGAAAAGAAAAGCTTGATTATATCACTTTTGTGGCTGATGGAGAACCTACTTTAGATAAAAATTTAGGTAAATCACTTAAAATGATTAAGGAGACAACAGGTGTTAAAACAGCAGTTATCAGCAATGCATCTTTAATTTCTAAAAAAGAAGTAAGGGAAGAACTTAAAGAAGCTGATTGGGTTTCTTTAAAATGTGATGCAGTAAGTGAAAAAATCTGGCGTAAAGTGGATAGACCTCATGGTAAATTAGACATTTCAAAAATACAGAAAGGTATGAAAGAATTTAGCAAAGAATTTGAAGGAAAATTTGTAACTGAAACAATGTTAGTAGAAGGAATTAATGATAAAAGAGAAGAATTAGAAAAAGTTGCTGACTTTATTGCTGAACTGGATACTGATAGCTCCTATGTTGCTATTCCTACCAGACCACCTGCAGAAGAGGAGGTAAGTGGTCCTAAACCTGAAAAAATAAATATGGCAGTACAAATTTTTAAAGAAAGAGGAATAAAGACTGAATACCTTATCGGTTATGAAGGAAATGAATTTTCCAGTACCGGTGATCTTAAAAAGGATTTATTGAATATTACTTCTGTACACCCCCTCAAAGAGGAAGCTGTAGAGGAACTTATCAAAAAATGTGATAGTAGCTGGAATGAAGTTGAAGAACTTATTAATGAAGAAAAAATAGTAAAAACCAGTTTTAAAGATGAAAATTATTATGTCAGGAAGTAATTTTTAAAAAATGGCTACTTTTATGTTATAATAATATAATAACTGTGATATAAGAAAAGTTATAATTTAAGAAAAAGAAAGGCTGATTTGATGAATCTTAGCCAGATTATAGATTATCTAAAAGATGAAAATAAATTTACCCATCAGATTACTAACTGGGAAACCATTCCTGAAAAAGAAGCAGATTATGTAGATTTTCCTGCTGATATTTCAGATAAGTTAAAAAATGTCTTAAAAGAAAAGGGACTAAAAAAGCTTTATTCTCATCAGGGTAAAGCTTATGAAATAGTTGATGATGGTGATAATCTGATAGTTGTTACCCCTACTGCTTCTGGCAAAACTCTCTGCTATAATCTGCCAGTACTTGATTCAATTATAAAAGATGATAGTGCAAGGGCTCTTTATTTGTTTCCTACAAAGGCTCTATCTCAGGATCAACTGGCTGAATTATATGATCTCATTGAAAGGTTAGATGAGGGGATTAAAACTTATACTTATGATGGAGACACACCTGTTAATGCTCGAAAAAGTATAAGAAGAGCCGGTCATATAGTAATTACAAATCCTGATATGCTCCACACAGGTATTTTACCACACCACACTAAGTGGATTAAGTTATTTGAAAATCTTGAATATGTAGTTATTGATGAAATTCATAATTATCGCGGGGTTTTTGGAAGTCATGTTGCAAATGTTATCAGAAGATTAAAGAGAATATGTAATTTTTATGGTTCTGATCCCCAATTTATAGCTTCTTCAGCAACTATAGCCAATCCTGTTGAATTTGCAGAAAAACTTACAGGTGAAGATGTAAAATTAATAGATGAAAATGGGGCTCCTCAGGGCCAGAAAGAAATCGTTTTTTATAATCCCCCGGTTGTAAATAAAGAATTGGGAATTAGAAGAAGTTATGTCCTGGAAGCCGAAAAACTGGCCAAACTTTTTATAGAAAATGATATAAAATCAATAGTGTTTGCCAGAAGTCGGTTAAGAACTGAAATTCTACTTTCCTATTTACAGGACAAATTTGGTAGTAAAGATGTAAGAGGGTATCGGGGTGGATATCTCCCTGGTGAAAGAAGAGAAATTGAAAAAGGACTTAGAGAAGGTAAAATAACCGGAGTTGTTTCTACTAATGCCTTAGAACTGGGAATAGATATAGGGCAGCTTGATGTCTGTGTAATGGCTGGATATCCAGGAACAATTGCCAGTACCTGGCAGCAGGCAGGTAGAGCTGGTAGAAGAAATAGCAGATCACTGGCTGTTTTGGTAGCCTCCAGCAGTCCTCTAGATCAATATATTATTGATAATCCTGATTTCTTTTTTGAAAAGCCAGTAGAAAGTGCCCTTATAAATCCTAATAATCTTATGATTTTAATGTCACATATAAAGTGTGCTGCTTTTGAACTCCCCTTTACTGATGGGGAAGATTTTGGTGTTGAAACAACTGAAGAAATTTTGTCTTATCTTGAAGACCAACGTATTTTGCGTCATAAAGGTGGAAGATGGCACTGGATGGCAGATCGCTATCCTGCTGAAGATATTAGTCTCCGTTCAGCCAGTGCTGATGACTTTGCAGTTATAGATAAAACCAATCCAGCTAAGACTAGAGTTATTGCTAAAGTAGATCATTTCGCTGCTTTAACAACTATTCATCCTGATGCAATTTATATTCATGAGGGAGACCAGTATCAGGTAAAAGAACTTGATTATAAAGGTAAAAAAGCTTATGTAAAAAAAGTTGATGTCAATTATTATACAGATGCCAATCTGGCTGTTGATATGAGAGTTCTTGACCATTTTGATAAAAAAGAAGAAGATAAACTGACTGTTGAGTATGGTGAGGTAGTAGTTACAGCTAAAGCTACTATGTTTAAAAAAGTTAAATTTAAAACTCATGAAAATATAGGTTATGGAGATATTAATCTCCCGGAAATAGATATGCATACTACTGCTTACTGGTTTAGCTATCCTCTGGAGATGATTGAAAAACTTGGTCAGAAGGGAATTGAAAGTGGTCTGCAGGGAGTTGCTAATTTACTGGAAAATATAGCTCCTTTACCACTTATGTGTGATCCTCATGATATTCATTCTGCAACTCAGGTAAGATCACCTTATACCGGTAAGCCTACTATTTTTATCTATGATTCTTATCCAGGTGGTCTTGGTTTAAGTGAAAAATTATATAGAATTCATAGTGATTTGTTAAAAAGAGCTTATAGACATTTAAATAATTGTGGTTGTGAAGATGGTTGTCCGGCCTGTGTCGGTCCAGTCAATGAAGTTGGGATAGATGGTAAAGAAAATGCTCGTATTTTAATTGAGGAGGCTCTTAATGATGAAGATTGGAAATATCAAAGAGAGATTGAAAAAGATGGACACTCAACAGAATACAGAAACCTCCCGGGAAAATCAGAATAAAAAAGAAATTTCACCACTAAAAGAAAAATTGGCTGGAGAAATTTTTGAAAATGAAGGTGGAGATTTTTATAAAAGAGAAGTTCATTATGATCTTGAAAGAGGTCACGGCTTTTATCAGTTAGGAGAACTTTTCAACCACAAATTAGCTGATTTAAAAGTTTTATTAAATAAAGAGGATAAAAATTTCTTTTCTGATAAAAAAATGGATGATATAATAAATAATTTTCTTTTTATAGATACAGAAACTACCGGTTTGATGGGAGGAACAGGTACTCTTCCCTTTATGATTGGAGCTGGTTTTTTTGAAGATAATAAATTTATAGTCAGGCAGTATTTTATGCGTGATTATGATGATGAATATGCTCTTCTTTTAGATTTAAAGGAACTTATAAAAGACTATAATCATTTAGTAAGTTTTAATGGAAAGTCTTTTGACCTTCCTTTACTGCAAACAAGATTTGTTTTAAATCGATTAAATAAAATAGAAACAGATTTTCACTTTGATTTATTGCATATTTCAAGAAGAGTCTGGAATCACCTTCCATCCTGCTCTTTAGGAAGTCTGGAAGAAGAAATTCTTAATATATATAGAAGAGATGATATACCAGGAAGTGAAATACCCAAAATTTATTTTAAATTTCTTCGCCAAAAAGACCCACTACTTGTTGCTCCTGTTTTTAAACATAATTTAATTGATATTGTTTCACTGGTAGTTCTTTTAAAACATCTTCTGGAGGTATATAATAACAGTAAAAATTGTCAATTATCAGCCCATGAATTATATAATCTAGGAAAACACTGGGAAAAGAAAAAAGACTTAACTAAAAGTATCAATTTTTATAAAAAAGCTAAAATAAAATCTGATAAATATAAATTAAATGAGAATATAGCTAAAAAGTTAAGCTGGCAATATAAGAGAAACAAAGAATGGGAAAAGGCAGTTTCTATCTGGAAAGAAATGCTGAAAAATAAGCAGGGTAAACTTTTTCCCTATCTGGAATTAGCTAAATTTTATGAACATCAACAAAAAGATTTTAAAAAAGCTAGAAAATATGTAATAATGGCAAAAGAGATCTTGAGAGAAAAGAGAGTTCTTTTTGAAAATTATAGTGATAAAAAAGAAAAATTAGAATATAGACTAAATAGACTTGAGAAAAAAATGGAGAAAGGAGTTTGATAAAATGGATAAGGTGACAAATATTGAAGATTATATGGATAAGAAAAGTGAACAGGCCAGATCATATAAAATAGGGAGGAATGATCCCTGTCCCTGTGGTAGTGGAAAAAAATACAAAAAATGTTGTGCTCAGACAACTCCGGAAAAATCTAAGGAATATTATCGGGAAAAAATAAAAGAAGAAGATGATGCAGATGAGATTTTTAATCTTCTTTTAGAAGCAGATAAAGATTATCCGGTAGATCCTGATTTTACTTTACCTATTGCTGTTTATTCTCTGCAAAATAAAAAGCCGGATCAGGCCAGAGAATATTTGCATAAGGCCTGGAGAATTATGGAAGAAGACCTCGAAGATGTATTTATAATGCCCCTTGTTAATCTATTATTACAAAATGGGGAATTAGAAGAAGCTTCAGCTATAGTTGATAAAGCTCTTGCGGAAAAAGGTGATTCACCACAGCTCCTTATTGCTCAAGGAGAAGTAATGAAAGCTAAGGGTAATTTTGAAAAAGCCTTTAATGTTATTGAAAGAGGACTTGAGATAGAACCTAATAATTTTGAATTGATTATCTTTAAAATAGAAACTTTACTGGATGTAAATAACCTGGTTGCTGCTCTAGAGGTCTGGCGTAACAATTTTGATGGTTTAATGCCTTTAGTAGAAACTGATGAAGTTTATGCTCTCAGGTTTTTAAAGCAATTATTAGTTGAGAACTTTTCGATGGCAGAAGATGCCGAAAAAGAAGAAATGAAAGCTGTACTTGATCAGGCAATTGATGCCAATAAGCTCTGGAATGAAGCCTATGAAAAGATAAGTGATCAGAAAAAAGAAGAAGCTGTTGAAAAATTAGATAAAATAAGGGAGATAGTTCCTGCAGATTCCGCTTTAGTAACTAATTTGATTCATGATTACTATGTAGCTGGAAATTATGATCGCGTACTGGAGACTGCCGGTAAATCAGAAGAATATTTTGAAGATAACCCAGATTTCAACCATATGATTGGTCTTGCTTTAATGGAAAAAGGTGAGCTAAAAGAAGCTAAACCGCGTCTTGATATGGCTCATGAAATGGCTCATGGCCCTAAATTTGAAACTCAGGCTGATAAGTGGAGTATAAGTGGTGATTATCTCAGATATTTTCTAGAAAAAAATGATACAGAAGGTTTAATGGAAGTGATTGAAGATATTAATGGTCTTCTTTCAGATGAAGATACTTTAATCAGCAGTCTAATGAAATGTCTGGAAGGCTATCCTTTAGAAAAATATCCGATGCAGCTTTTAGTTAGCTTAAAAGATAAAACTGATCATCCTCTTATAAAATCTGATGAACTATATATAACTTATCTTGATACTTTACTTGCTATGTTACAAAAAGCTGAAAAACAGAATCCAGAAGCAGTAGAAGAAATGAAAAAGTATCTCAAAAATGAACTTATAAATTTAGAGTTAGGTGAGATTGATAGTCCATTGATTGAATTAGCTTTATTAAGAGTAAAAGAAGATGAGTTAAATGAAACTGAACTAAATAAAAGATTTGATAAATTAATGTCTTATTCTGCTTCTTATCCTGAAGAAGTAGTAGCTAAATATGAGGCTATTATCCGTTATGGAGATCCAGCTCAGATACTTGATAATCCTCCTGAGACTAATAATATGAATGAGGAGTATTTTAACTTTTATAAATTGGTTGCTGCTATGAAGATAGAAAGAATTGATGAGGCTCAGCAATATTTTCTCCAGGAAGGTTATTCTGAGATAAGAAAAGGTAATTCCAGTGGATTATTTTTAAGACTCCTTAATTATCTTGATAGTGAAAAACTAAAAAGAGTATTAAAAGAATTTGAAATGGGAGAACAGTTTATTCCATTAGTAGAAGAATTGACTAATTATTTAGATTCAGCTCAAAAGCAGTCATAAAAGTTTTATATCTAATTAGGAGGATAAAATGAGTAGTGAAAATAATAGAGTAGGATATCTGCAAATCATTCTGGCTATGGTCATCTGGGGAAGTGTAGGTATTGTAGCAAGATTTATACCCTATTCTTCTAAAATTATAGTTTTTTATAGAGTATTATTTGCATTTATTGCGCTAACAATGTATATTTTTGCAACTGGAAACTTTAGAATGGATTTGAAAAATAAAAAAATGGCTACTATTGGAGCAGGAGTTTTTCTTGCCTTAAACTGGTTATTTTTCTTTAGAGCAGTTAAAACAACTACTATAGCTAATGCTACCATAAGTTATTATACTTCTCCGATAATTTTGAATGTACTTGCTGTTATGATTTTAAAAGAAAAACTATTAAAAAAGACGGTATTTTCATTAATAATTGCTTTTAGCGGCCTTCTTTTTATCATTTCTAATGGGGGTCAGGAAACTGTAGTGAACAATAAATTAGGAATAATTTATGGTCTGATTGCTGCCTTCTTTTATGCCTTATTTGCTATTACTAATAAAAAAATAAGTGGTTTGAGTTCTCTAAAAACTACTTTTATTCAAAGTGGAGTGGCAGCTCTTAGCTTTATTCCCTTTGTTATGCCAATTACTATTCCAGATATAAAAAGTCTAATTTTATTGCTGATAATGGGTGTTTTTCATACTGCCCTGGCTCTAATTTTATATGTCAGTGGTTTAAAAAAAATAAAAGCCCAGAGTGTAGGAGTATTAAGCTATGTGGATCCTTTAAGTGCGGTAATTCTTGCTGCTATCTTTTTGGGAGAAATTCCTTCACTATTAACTCTGCTTGGAGCCATTTTAATTTTAGGTAGTGGCTATATTCTAATGAAAAAATGAGTTAATTATAGAAAATAGATATTTATTGAAAATTATAAAATTTGAATTACTCATTTAGAATGTAATATAATATAAGTAAGAAAGTATAATGTATTGAAAGTATTAAGTATAATGTATTGAAAGTATTAAGTTGAAATTATTTTCCCTGGAAGGAGGGAAATTTATGGATAAATCTCAAAAAATAAAAGAAGTACTTGAAGAGACTGAGATATTGAAAAAACCTGATAAATTGATATCCAGTTCGGGCTCAACGAAAATGCACTATTATGTTTTGACTGAACCAGTTTATCTTGAAGCTTTTCCAGATGAAGGTCCGGAAACCAGGATTCGTGAAGGTTGGATTAGTTGGGATAAGCCCAAACTGCTTACACCAGATTATATAATGAATATGGAAGGCTTTAGTGAAAATTCTAAAAAAGCAATGAAGATTATAGCTCAGGAGAATCCTGACCTAGCAGGACTTTTATATAAAATGAACTACAAAAAAGAAAAAGGTGAAACAAGGACTGTATCACAGACAATAAAACAAACTGCAGAGAGAATCGAAAATGATCTTTCTGAGAGTTCAGAATTAATTAATGTCATTATTAAAGGTGTGGATGAATACTGGGATGTTTCTTTGATGAAATTTGTGCAGGAATTTGTAATGAAAAGTGCTGCTGAAAGTCAAATGCCAGATTATAAGTCAAAGGGTCATGTTTCTCACAATAGAAAAGGGCAACCAGTAGTCACTCGTAATCTCAAAGGTCTTCCCCAGGCTGCTAATGAAGAAATTGAAGAGATGTTTCAGAAAGTTAAAAAAGGGGAACTTGAGCCTTCAAAGTTAAAGCAGGAGCTTGATAGATGGGGAGTTTATAAACAGTATGAAGATAGATTTCTCGATTTATTTAAGTAAAAAATTTTATTCAGGAGGGGATTTTAATGGATAAAATTAAAAGTTCATATGAAATTGCTATGGAAAGGGCAAAAAAGTTAAGTGAAGAAGATGAAATGAGTGAAAAAGAAAGTAGAGATATTGAAATTAGAGAAGAATTAAAACCTTTAATGAGTAAATATTTCAAAGAAAAAATAGATGCAGAAGAATTATGGCAGGAACTAAAAGATAAAGATGATGATTATCTGGCAAAAGCTCAGGAATTAATTATTGAGTCTTTAGGACTTCGAAGCTCTGATGAAATTTTTGAAAAAAGAAAAGAAGGTTTACTAGCAATAGAAAATCTAAAAGAAGATCCAAATAGTTCTATAATAGAACAGATTTTATCGAAATTGAATCAGGTTGAAAACCGTTATCAGCAAAAAAGAGAACAGATGGAAGAACAGTTCAAAGAAAGAATGGAACAGCAGGCAGAAATGCAGATGAAACCAGTTCAAACTGAAGATGGTAAAACTGTAATGAAACTTGATTCTGGAGTAGATAGAGAGACTCAAAAACAGATGAAACAACAGTTATCTCAATTAGAAGAACAATCAGAGCAAATGTTTAATAGTTTAGTAGAAGATCTAAAAAGCAAATTATAAATTTTAATAAAGCATAAATTGAAGGCAGGGACTTTACCCTGCCTTTGTAGTTTTTAAAGATCTATATATTTAAATAGTTTGTCTGGTGCTAAGGGTTTACTATAATAATAACCCTGGATTATATCACAGCCTAATTCTTTTAATTTATCAGCCTGTCTTTTTGTCTCCACACCTTCAGCTACAACTTTAAGATTTAAGTTATGACCAATAGTGATGATTGTGTTTACTATAGCATTATCATCTTTATTTCCAATGAAATTATCAATAAAGGATTTATCTATTTTTAAAATATCTATAGCAAATTCTTTAAGATAGCTTAGAGAAGAATAACCGGTACCAAAATCATCAATGGCAATTTTTACACCTAATTCGTGTAATCTTTTTAATGATTTAATAGTATAATCAATATTTCCCATTGCTGTTCTTTCAGTTATTTCAAGTTCAAGATGTTCAGGATCCAGTCCTGTTTCAAACAATATTTCCTTGACTTGTTTTAAAAAATCTTTGCTTAAAAATTGTTCTGGACTAACATTTACAGAAACAAAGAAATCATCATTAACATTATCATGGATATTTTTTAATTGTCTACAGGATTCTTTTAGAACCCAGTTTCCTATTTCTTTAATAAAACCACTATCTTCAGCAATCGGTATAAAAACCCCTGGTGAAATCATACCTTTTTCTGGATGCTGCCAGCGAATAAGTGCCTCGAGGCCAACAGTTTTTTCATTTTCAGTAGAAATAAATGGCTGGTAATGTAAAATAAACTGTTCTTTCTCTAGAGCTGTAGATAACTCAGTTTCTAATTTTTTTCTCTGAGAAAGATTTTTCTCTACATTTTCAGCATAAAAATCAATTTTTCCATTATTAGATTTTTTAACAGCATGCATTGCTAAACTTGAATTTTTAATTAATTTTGCAGCATTCTTGCTGTCATCAGGATAAACAGAAACTCCCATACTATTAGTTAAATAGATAATATTATTATTTATTAAATAACTTTGATTTATATTATTAAGGATTTGATTACATTTTTCATGAATACCGTTAATACCATTTTCATTTTCATCAGCTAAGAGGTAGAAATAAAACTCATCACCCATTCTGGCCACTGGTTGATTATCATCTAAGTATTTTGTTAATCTATTAGCCAGTTTTTGTAATATTTCATCTCCTCCATTATAGCCAAAACGATCATTGATAGATTTGAAATCATCTACTCCTATTGAGCAAATATAAGCTTTTTGATTTATATCATTTAAATGGTTTAGAGTGTTTTTTAATTTTCTTCTAAAGAAATTTATATTAGGAAGTCCTGTTAAAGAATCATTATATGTTAAATTTTTGATTACATCCATCATTTTATTAAAATTATTAGCAGCTTCTCCAAGTTCATCTTTACTATTAATTTCAGCTTTTACATTTAAATTTCCAGTTGCTCCTTCTTTAAAAGCATTATTTAGTTTTATAATTGGCTTTGAAATATTATTTGCGATATAGATACTGAATATACTACCTAATAAAATGGCTACAAGACCTATTACAAATATTTTATTGTTTAATTCATCTATTGATGTTTGTATATAATTTTGAGGCAAAATAGTTACTAATTTCCAATTATTTGTCTCCGGAATATTATGATAAAATGCATATTTAGTTTTATTATCCATCTTATATTTCAAATTACCTTTATTATTTGAAGTAACAGTTTTTATAACACTGTCAGGAAAAGTAAATTCTGTCTGATTATTTTGAAAATAACTCTCTAATTTTTCAGTAGCAGGATGTGTTATTATCTTTCCACTATCATTTATAAGAAAGGAATAAATTCCTTCTTCTTCATTTCTATATTTATTAATATAAGTAGAAAGTTCATCCAATTTTATTACTGCGGCCAGCATTGATTTGTTTTCATTATTTTGACCTATTGGTGTACCTATTACTATTATAGGCTTGGAAGTTGATCTTGAAATTATAGGTTCTGAAATTACTGTGTTGCCATTCATAATTTTAGGAAAGTAATTTCTATCTTTTATATTGCCAGCATTATCTTCAAAAGTAGTACTGTAATTGCCATTTTCATCAGCAATAAAGAAAAAATAATATTCTTTGACTCTTTTTGCTAATTCAGTTTCTAAATAATTTTTCTTTTCTTCCCAGCTTCCCTTTTCCATAACATCAGTATTTGCATATATTTCAAGGTCGTGTTTTCTTTCTGAAAACCAGCTTGTTATTAATTCTGAATTTTTTTCAATATTATTTATTTCATTTTGAAAGATTATATCTTCTAAAATATCATTAAAAGTATTAGTGATAGTAAAAATTATACTTAAAGTCAAAAGAGTTATGATAATAAGAGCAAGACCGAGAATTTTATATTTAAAACTTATATTTTTTATTTTCACATAAACACCTACCTATTACTTATAATATTAATACTTATAGTAATTTATTTCGTGAAAATGTCGAAAATCCTCTTTTAATTTTTAAGTAATTCTTATAAAATTAAAATAGTTATAATGATTTTAACTTTTATCAAAGGGAAGGAGGGATGAATATTAAAAAATATTTATTAATTTCAATTATAATTTTTATTTTTTCGTTAATCATATTTTATTATCCAGTAGAAATTGCTGAAGAAGATAATCCAGTTATTTTTGTAATAGATAGTAAAGTAGACCAATCATTTTTAGAAAAACCTATAGCAAGACTTGAAGTTGATAGTTCTCATGGTAATAAAGTAGTAGCAACCATACGTACCCAGACTCAAAGTGAGATCATCCCTCTTTCTGCTGAAAATTTTTTAGGTAAAATTGATAAAGATAATTATATTGCTGCCTTAGAAAAAATAAAAGAATATAGTGAAGATAATCCTAATAAAAGGATTTTACTAAATATTAGCCTTGGTTTTTCTGAAAAAGATTTTCAGGAAAAAATAATAACAGAACTTGCTAAGAAAAATATTATAATAATTGCGGCAGCAGGTAATAATAATGATGAAGAAAAATTATATCCTGCCGGGTTTACAGATGTTTTGGCAGTGGCTGCTCTTGAAAAGAATAAAAAAATGCCCGGTTCCAATTTTGGAGAATATGTAGATATTTCAGCATCCGGGATTATAAGATTAAATGAGACTCTATATTTACCTTCTACAAATCTTATTCAAACAACTAAAATTACAGGAACTTCATTTGCAGCACCTCAGGTGACTGGATTATTAGCAAAAATGATGTCTTATAATAAAAATCTAGAGATAGAGGAAGCTGTACAATTATTAAAAAATTCTGCAGCAAAAATTGATGATCAGCTTTATAGAGAAAACAAGTTAGGTGCAGGAAAAATTTCTAAATTGAATGCTTTGAGTAGAGCAAGTAAGGTATATTTTTTTGGCCAGATATTAGTTTTTCTATCTGCTTTAACTTTCTTTACTCTGTTATTTATTTTTCTCTGGAGAAAAATTTCATTTGGAGCTATTTTAGTTTTTGCTTTAGGACTAATATTGTTATTGATTATCCAGCCAGTTTTAGTAGTTTTATATAGAATAATCGGTGTCCAAAATATAATTATTATCTCAGCTGGATTAGCCATATTTTATTATATATTTAAAAAAGTTGTTTCTTATTATTTAGAAAAAACAGAAAAAATTAGTTCAATTTTATTTTTAAGTTATCTATTAAGAAATGAATTACGACTAAAAGCTGTAAAGAGAATAGTCTTTTTAATTAATAATAAAAATGATTATTCAGAGGAGAATATAATAAATAAGTTAAATAAAACTTTTTCTCCAGTAAGAGCAAAATTCTATATAAAAATTTTGCTCAGAATTAAAAATCCTCCAATTTCTATTTTAATAAGAAATGCCAACTATTATAATTTTAAAGGGAATTTTATAGCTGAAGAAATGGGTTCAGTTAAAAGAACTAAAAAAGAAAATAGCAAAATAATAGGGGAATTATTATATTATCTTTTTGCTGATGATTATAAAAAAGCAAAGATGGCAGCTGATATCGCCAGAAATTATTCCAACTCTCTGATTTTGGTACCTTTAAAAAACATATTAAATAAAAGAGAAAAGATAGTAAATAATGAAAAGATATTACACTTTTCTTTAGAAATTGTAGAAAGTTTTGGCCCGGAAGCAGCTGACTTTTCTGCTATTTTAAAATCATTGATTGTAAATAGTGAAAGCCACTGGCTTAGATATTATGCTCTAAAAGCCTATCTAGCTGTTGCAAGTAATGATAAAGATTATGAAGAATTTATTGCTCATATTAAAGAAGTAGAAGAGGAGCCAGTTATTTTAGCACTTGATAATAAATAGAAAAAAGTATAGCAAAGAATTTAAAAAACTGGATAAAAATATTTCTGGAGCATTTTCAGAAATTTTTTGTTAGGAATCTTAATGAAATGAGATGATAAATAAGGTCGAAGCATATGAGGTGCTGAGCTAATCCCGGAACAGGATGTTCCTTGGGATTAGGAAGCCTTATTTATCAGCGAATGAATTATAGATGACTCAAAAAATGGCTGTTAATGCGAAGGAAACTTTTTATCCTGTTTTTATAATTTTACTTTGACTTTTCTTGACCTTTATTATATAATATTAAATGGAAAATATATATGAAAGTTAAAAATAGATATGGAGGTTGATATAATGCGAATGGATAATTTTACTCGCAAAGCACAACAGGCTTTAGCTGAGGCACAACATCAGGCTGAAGATTTAAATCATCAGGAGATTTTTCCTGCCCATCTACTTTATTCATTAGTAGAAGAAGACCGCGGGATTGTTAGACCTATTTTAGAAAAATTAGGTCTTAATTTAGAAAATCTTAAAAATGAATTGAAAAATATTTTAGAAAGTCTTCCAGAAGTTTATTCTGATGAAAATCAATTATATATGTCACAACAGTTAAGTAGAGTTTTGAATAAAGCCAAAAATCAGGCCCAAAAAATGGATGATGACTATATTTCTACTGAACATTTTTTACTTGGTCTAATGGCAGATGGTAATTCAAAAACCGCTGAATTATTTAAGGAAAAGAATATTGATCTTGAAAAAATAAGAGATGTTATTGAAGACATTCGTGATGGAGCTAAGGTGAGAAGTGAAAATGCTGAAGAAGAATATCAGGTTTTAGAAAGATATACCATTGATATAACTGATCAGGCCAAACAGGGAGAATTAGATCCAGTTATCGGTAGAGACGAAAGGATTAGAAGAGTTATGCAGGTTCTTTCCCGGAGAAGAAAAAATAATCCAGTTTTAATAGGTGAGCCTGGAGTAGGTAAAACTGCTGTAGTTGAAGGACTGGCCCAGAGGATAGTTAATGGAGATGTTCCAGAAACTTTAAAAGATAAGAGAGTAATATCTCTTGATATGGGAACTCTTGTTGCCGGAACCAAATATAGAGGTGAATTTGAAGATAGATTAAAGTCTGTAATTAAAGAAATTAAAAAGGCTGAAGGCCAGATTATACTTTTTATTGATGAAATGCATACTATTGTTGGAGCAGGAGCTTCTGAAGGATCAACAGATGCTTCTAATCTTCTTAAACCTGCACTTGCCAGAGGAGAATTACATTGTGTAGGTGCAACTACTCTTGAAGAATATAAAAAGCATATTGAAAAAGATGCAGCTTTAGAAAGAAGATTTCAGCCTATTAAGATAAATGAACCCGGTGTAGAAGATACTATTTCCATTTTGAGAGGGTTAAAAGAAAAATATGAAATTCACCATGGCGTAAGAATTCAGGATAAAGCTTTAGTAGCTGCTGCCAATCTTTCTGAAAGATATTTAACAGAAAGATTTCAACCTGATAAATCAATAGATTTAATTGATGAAGCTGCATCAAAGCTTAGAATTGATATTGATTCTATGCCCCTTGAAATAGATGAGTTGAATCGTAAAATAAGAAGATTAGAAATTGAAAAGGAAAATTTAAAACAGGAAGATGATGAAGAATCAAAAGAAAGACTAGAAGAGTTAAAAAGAAGAATAAGTGAATTAAAAGAAAAAAGAGATCCAATAATGGCTCGCTGGAAAAATGAAAAAGATCTTATCCAAAAAAGACAGAAACTAAAAGAAGAAATTGATAAAATTAATTATCAGGCTGAAAATGCAGAAAGAGAAGCTGATTATGAAGAGGCAGCTCGTTTGCGTTATGGTAAATTAAATGACCTTAAAAAAGAATTAGAAGAAACAAGAGAAAGAATAGAAGAATTAGATGATTATCATATTTTAAGAGAAGAAGTAACTGAAGATGATATTGCAGAAGTAGTTTCTTCCTGGACAGATATCCCATTACAACAAATTATGGAAGATGAAAAAGAAAAATTAATTAAGATGGAAGAAGAATTGTCCAGAAGAGTTGTAGGGCAAAATGAAGCTATTAAAGCTGTAAGTAATGCTATTAGACGTTCCAGAACCGGCTTGCAGACTGAAGACAGACCACTCGGATCATTTATCTTCATGGGACCTACCGGTGTTGGTAAAACTGAACTTGCTAAAACTCTTGCTGCTTCCTTATTTGATGATGAAAAATCATTGGTAAGACTTGATATGTCAGAATATATGGAAAGACATGCTGTTGCTAAATTAATAGGATCTCCTCCTGGATATGTCGGTTTTGAAGAAGGAGGCCAATTAACTGAAAGAATAAGAAGACAGCCTTATTCAGTTATCCTTTTAGATGAAATTGAAAAAGCCCATCCAGATGTTTTCAATATCTTATTACAAATTCTTGATGATGGAATTTTAACAGATAGTCAGGGTAATGAAGTTGACTTTAGAAATACAGTTATAATTATGACATCTAACTTAGGTTCTGAATATATTCAGGATATGGATGATGAAGAAAAGATGAGAGGTAAAGTTATGACTGCTCTTAAAAGTAATTTCCGTCCTGAATTTATCAATAGAATTGATGAAAAGATTATATTCCACTCCTTAAGCAGAGAAGATATCTTAGAAATAGTAGAAATTAAAGTTAGAGATCTAAAACAAAAGATGGCAAAGAGAAACTTAAAATTAGAAATTACAGATGAAGCTAAAAAGGAACTTGCTGAATTAGGTTATGATCCAACTTATGGTGCCCGCCCACTTGATAGGGCTATTCAAAAATATATTAAAGATGAGTTGGCTTTAAAACTTCTAGAAATTGATAATGAAGATATAGATAAAGTAATTGTAGATTATGATAAAGATGAATTCCAATTTGATTTTGTAGAATAAAGTTAATAGTTTAAAGCAAATTTCCTCACTTTTAAGTGGGGAAATTTGTTTTTAGACAGTTATAAGTCATTTGATATTTTGGATGAGTGATGATATAATTTGAGTTGATTTATAGTAGGAAATTTGAAAGATTTTGAGGAAAACAAAGATATTTATTAATTAATTAAATATAAATTTAATAATATAAAGATAAGAACCAGGAGGGATATTAATTGTCAATACTAATAGTTGATGATGCAGCTTTTATGAGAATAAATTTGAAAAATATACTTGAAAAAGCTGGATATGAAGTAGTTGGACAGGCTGAAAATGGAAAAGAAGCAATTCAAAAATATAAAGATTTAGAACCTGATCTTGTTACAATGGATATTACTATGCCAGAAATGGATGGGATAGAAGCTGTAAAAAAGATTAGAGAAATAAATAGTGATGCAAATATTATTATGTGTAGTGCTATGGGACAGCAATCTATGGTAGTTGAAGCTATAGAAGCTGGAGCAAAAGATTTTATAGTAAAACCATTTGATGATGATAGGGTAATAGAAGCTGTAGAAAAGGCAATTTAATGAAATTTAAATTATTTTCAAAAAATTTCTTGACTTTGTTAAAAATTTAATATATAATCTAATCGTTGATTAAAAATATTAATCTAAAATTAATAAAAATAAATATAAAAAGAAAAGGAGGTCGTGATAATGATGATTAATGTAATGAATATTCAGGAAGCAGTTAAAAATATTAGTGTTTCTCTACCAGTTATAACAAGTAGAGGTAAAGTGCGTCTTGCTACATCTGCGCCTGAAGCAGGTAAATTATGGAAAACAAAATATATGAATATTCACGACCTACCTGGTATAAGTTTTAGTACATAAATGTTTGAAGATGATTTTGGAATCTAATTTTAATAACTGAAATTTACCACAGGTTGTGAATCCTGTGGTTTTTTTAATGCTCTAAAAAAACTATATCTTTCATAAGTTTTAAAACAGACCACAGGTGTAATTTAGCCTGTGGTTTTTTGTTTTTGTAATAAAATGAAGATTAAAAAAATGAGGAGGATTATAATGAAAAAGAATATAAAAATTTGCGAGTATGAAGATAAGTATGCAGAATCTTTAGCAGAAATGTGGAATAAGAGTTCAGAAAACTGGGGAGGATATGATCATTTAATTACTACTGAGACAATAATAGATGAACATAAACATATCGATTTTATTAATACATATTTGGCTGTAGATAAAGAAAAAAATTGTGTTGTTGGTTATTGTGGGTTTTCAGAATATAGGAATGATGAAGGAGCTTTATATCTTCCTATTCTTAATGTTAGACCTGATTATCAGGGGAAAAGCATAGGGAAAGCTCTTGTTTTAAAAACAGTAGA
>JBNJDK010000034.1:0-17900 GCA_051744805.1 Bacillota bacterium | reverse complement strand
GGATATTAAATAATTTTATGGTATAATAATATTGAAATGAAAAACTATATTGTTTATTAGTTATTAATTTAAAAGAAAATGGTTTTTAAAGGAGGTATTATTATATTTTTAAATAAAAGAAATTTTTTAAAGATGTTTTTTATTATTCTTATTTTGATTTTTATATTCAGTAATAGTTTTGCCTATGCAAAACCATTTTCTCCTAAATTTAATGTTAGAGGGATTTATGTTACAGGTTGGGTAGCTGGTATGCCTGAAAGAATGAATAATTTGATTGATTTGGTTAATAATTCAGTTTTAAACTCAATGGTAATTGATATTAAAGATGATGTTGGATACTTAAGCTATAAATCGGATGTTAAATTAGCTAATGAAATAGGTGCTAATAAATCTAAAATCAAAGATATAAAAGCGTTACTTTCTTTATTAGATAAACACAATATTTATACTATTGGAAGAATAGTTGTTTTTAAAGATGAATTGTTAGCATCTAATAAAAAAGAATATGCCCTTACTGTTAAGCAACCCTTTGACGGATCAGATTTTGTAAAAAAATACTTTAATGTAGATGATCTAATTAGATTAGAAAATAATGATTTAGAAAAATTAAATAAAAACAATTTAAAATTGACAAATGATAATCTTGTTCTAAAAAATCAAAATAAAATTGAAAATGTTGATTTTAAAATAGTAAAAAGTTCAAATTGGGTTGACCCTACTAATAAAAAAGTGTGGGAATATAATTTTCAACTAGCTAAAGAAGCTTTAAGATTAGGCTTTGATGAAATTCAATTTGATTATGTAAGATATCCTTCTTTAAGAAATGGATCTTTTGTTTTTGATAAAAATCATAATGAAAAAATAGAAGTTATTGATGATTTTGTAGAAACAGCTTATCGTGAATTAGACAATTTTAATAAAAATGTTTCTATTGATATTTTTGGTCTGGTTACTTCAATATCAAATGGAATGAGTATTGGCCAAAAATATGAAACTCTAAGTAAAAGTGCAAAAATAATATCTCCTATGGTTTATCCTTCACATTATTCAGCTGGAGTATTTGATTTGAAAAATCCAGAGAAAAGACCTTATGAAACAGTTCATTATAGTATGAAAGATGCTCTGGAAAAAGCCAGCCATAAAGTTGTTTTAAGACCATGGCTTCAAGACTTTACTATAAATCATAAGTATGAGGCTAAAGATGTTATAGCTCAAATTAAAGCGGTTGAAGAATTAGGAATAAGTGAATGGTTATTATGGAATTCTAATTCTCGTTATACAGAAGAGGCAATTAAACATTTTGAATTAAAAAAGAATTATGAAAAAAATCGTTATGAACTAGTACCGCCATATTAATATGGCGGTATTTTGGTATATTAGTAATAAAAATACTATATCTCTGGATTTGGGAGAATATATATCTGTATGTGATGAAAATATAGTAAATAGATAATAATTGTCGATATTAGGGCTTGCAATTTTATTTAAATAAGATATCATATAAGAAGAAGGTCAAAAATAGTCAAAGACAAACAGGAGGGTTGAGTATGGCTAGTTTATCTGATCAAATTGAAAAGCATTTAAAAAAATTACTGGATAAATATAGAGGAACTATAGAAATAAAAAGAAACAAGTTGGCTGATGAATTTAATTGTGCCCCTTCTCAAATTAATTATGTACTAGATACTAGATTTACTTCTGAAAGAGGTTTTGTAGTAGAAAGCCAACGTGGTGGCGGTGGTTATATCAGAATTATTAAAGTGAAGATGAATTCTGAAAATCAAGCTCTTAAGAAAATTCTTTCGAGATTAAATGGTATGGTTACCCAAAATGAAGCTGAAGGAATAATTCAAAGACTTTTTGAAAATGACTTGATTAATGAAAGAGAAAAATATATTATGGAAATGGCTGTGCACAGGAGAGTTATTGGTGTTGATTTACCACATAGAGATTATATAAGGGGTAGGATTTTGCAATCAATGTTAGAAGTGATAATGAAATATGATAAGGAGGAAGAATAAAATGTTCTGTCAAAGATGTGGAGAAAAGGAGGCCACAGTTCATCTCACAAAAATAATAAATGGTGAAAAAACTGAAATTTATCTTTGTGAAGATTGTGCTAAAAAAACAGGCCATTTAGATTTGAGCAAAAATCCTTTTTCAATCCAAAATTTATTAGCAGATATTTTAAATCCTAATATAGATTCAATATCTTCTAATAAAAAAGAATTAAAGTGTGGTAATTGTGGAATGAGTTATCAAGATTTTACAGAAAAAGGTTTATTTGGCTGTTCGGAATGTTATGACCAATTTTCAGATAAGATAGATAGACTTGCCAAAAGGATTCATGGAAGTGATAAACATATTGGTAAAGTACCAAAAAGACGTGGTGGAAAATTAAGAACAGAGAAAAAAATAGATGATTTAAGAGAAGAGATGCAAAAAGCAGTGGATGGAGAAAATTTTGAGAAAGCTGCTGAGTTAAGAGATAAAATCCATGAACTTGAAGATGAGCTTAGAGGTGATACTAGTGAATAAAACTACTTATGATTTAAGTAAATGGATTACTGGAGGGGGACCTGAATCAGATATTGTAATCAGTAGTAGAATTAGAATAGCTAGAAATATAGAAAAAATTCCCTTTCCTAATCAAGGTGAAAAAGATGATTTAGAAAAAGTAATAAGTAAAGTTAATAATAAAATTAATAAAGATAATAAGTTTGCTTTAGAATATATAGATATGGATGAGCTATCAGAAGTTGACAAAAATGTACTTGTTGAAAAACACCTTATTAGCCCTCCTCATGCTAATTCCAGTCATAAAAGAGGAGTTTTTCTTAATGAAAATGAAGATATAAGTATTATGGTAAATGAAGAAGATCATCTTAGAATACAAATTTTGAAACCTGGTTTGCAATTAGATCAATGTTGGAAAAATGCAGATGAAGTAGATGATTTTTTTGAAGATGAAATTAATTTTGCTTTTTCTAAAAAATGGGGTTATTTATCTGCCTGTCCTACAAATATAGGTACTGGCTTAAGATCTTCAGTAATGGTGCATTTACCTGCTTTAAATATAACTAATAACATTGAAAAAATGTTAGGAGCTGTTTCTCAGCTTGGATTAGCAGTAAGAGGTTTATATGGTGAAGGTAGTAAATCAGCAGGTAATATTTATCAAATTTCAAATCAAATTACTTTAGGACAGACTGAAAAAGATATAATAGATAATTTAAAAAGTGTAACTATGCAAATATTAGAACAGGAAAAACAGGCTAGAAAGAGATTACTAAATGAAAATGAAGATTTTCTTTTAGATAAAATAAAAAGATCATATGGTACATTAAAATATGCTCATTTAATCAGTAATGAAGAAGCTTTAAAATTGTTATCATACCTAAAACTTGGGATAGATTTAGAAATTATTGATAATATAAAAATTGGTTTATTAAGTAAGTTAATGGTTTTAATTAGACCAGCCCATTTACAGAAGATTTTTGAAAAAGAAATTAATTCAGAGCATAGAGATGTAAAAAGAGCTAAATTAATACAAAAATATCTAGATAATAAGGAGGAATAACTTATGTTTGGACGATTTACTGAAAGAGCAAGACGGGTACTTAGTCTTGCTGAAAAAGAAGCTAAGAATTTGAATCATAATTATGTAGGAACTGAGCATATATTATTAGGTTTAGTTAAAGAAGGTCAGGGAATTGCTGCTAAGGCTTTAAACGAAAAAGGAATTAATGAAGAAAAAGTAAAAAATAAAGTAATGGATATGATAGGAGAAGGTAAAAACGAAGCAGCTGGTTCAGTTGGACTTACTCCTCGCAGTAAGAAAGTATTGAATTTATCTATGGATGAAGCCAGAAAAATGGGCCATAATTATATTGGAACAGAGCACATTTTACTTGGTTTAATGAGAGAAGGAGAAGGTGTAGGAGTTAGAATTATTGCTGAACTTAATGGTAATTTAAATGAATTAAAAGAAGAAGTAATAGAATTATTAGGTGGTAAAAAGAATGTTCAACAAAAAAGCCAAAAATCTGATAGTGATACACCAAATTTAGATGAATATAGTAGAGATTTAACTGAAATGGCTAAAGAAGGTAAACTTGATCCAGTAATTGGTAGAGATACTGAAATTGAAAGGGTAATCCAGGTTTTAAGTAGAAGAACTAAAAATAATCCAGTTTTGATTGGAGAGCCTGGGGTTGGTAAAACTGCTATAATTGAGGGATTGGCTGAGAGGATCGTTTCTGAGAATGTTCCCGAATTGTTATTAAATAAAAGAGTTGTAGCACTTGACTTGAGTTCTCTTGTAGCAGGTTCGAAGTATAGAGGTGAATTTGAAAAAAGATTAAAAGGAGTAATGAATGATATTACTGAAAATGGAGATGTCATATTATTTATTGATGAGTTGCATACATTGGTAGGAGCAGGAGCTGCTGAAGGAGCAATTGATGCAGCTAATATTTTAAAACCAGCTTTAGCTAGAGGAGAATTACAGGCGATTGGTGCAACTACCTTAGATGAATATAGAAAGCATATTGAAGAAGATGCTGCTTTAGAAAGAAGATTTCAATCAATTTTAATAGAAGAAAATACTACTGAAGAGGCAATTGAAATATTGAAAGGTTTAAGAGACCCTTATGAAGCACACCATAAAGTACAAATAACAGATCAAGCTATAAAATCAGCTGTTAACTTATCTCATAGATATATTACAGATAGGTTTTTGCCAGATAAAGCAATAGATTTAATGGATGAAGCTGCTTCTAAAGTAAGACTTAAAAATACAACACGACCGCCAGAATTTAAAAAATTAAGTAATAAATTAGAAGAAACACAAAAGGAAAAAGAAGCTGCAGTTAAAAACCAAGAATTTGAAAAAGCTGCTAAACTTAGAGATGAAGAAAAAGAATTAAAAAATGAGCTTGAAGAAATAAAAGGAGATTGGCAACAGGAAAAAGGTAGACAAAATTCTACAGTAACACCTGATGATATTGCTAATATTGTTTCTAGTTGGACTGGTATACCAGTCACCAAATTAGAAGAAGCAGAAACTGAAAAATTAATGAAATTAGAAGATGAATTACACAATAGAGTAGTTGGACAAAATGAAGCAATAAAAGTAGTTTCTCAAGCGGTAAGAAGAGCTAGAGCCGGTCTTAAAGATCCTAAAAGACCGATTGGATCCTTTATTTTCTTAGGACCTACAGGTGTTGGTAAAACAGAATTGGCCAGGACCCTTGCTGAAGCTATGTTTGATGATGAAGATGCTATGATAAGAATTGATATGTCTGAATACATGGAAAAACATGCAGTATCAAGATTAGTTGGTTCTCCACCAGGATATGTAGGACATGAGGAAGGGGGGCAGTTAACAGAACCAGTTAGACGAAGACCTTATTCTGTTGTTTTATTTGATGAAATTGAAAAAGCTCATCCTGATGTTTTTAATATATTATTACAGATTCTTGAAGATGGTGTTTTAACCGATACTCATGGAAGGAATGTGGACTTTAAAAACACAGTGATAATTATGACTTCTAATGTAGGTGCAAGCTTTATAGAAAAACAAACTACTTTAGGATTTAAAAAACCAGTGGAAAATGAAGAAGAAGAATATGAAAAGATGAAAGAAAAGGTTATGAAAGACTTGCGTCAGACTTTCCGCCCAGAATTTTTGAATAGATTAGATGAAACAATAGTTTTCCATGCTTTAAATAAAGATCATATAAAACAAATTGTTGATTTAATGTTAGAAGAAGTTGAAGAGAGATTAGAAGAGCAGGAAATAACAATTGATGTAACAGAAAATGCAAAAGAATTTTTAGCAGAAGATGGTTATGATCAGGAATTTGGAGCAAGACCTTTAAGAAGAAGTATACAGCGACTTATTGAGAATGAACTTTCAGAAAAGATTTTAATGAAAGAAATAGGAGAAGGAGATAAAGTGAAAATTGATTATGAAGATGATGAATTAACATTTGAAAAAGTGGAAAGTTAAATTCTTGTAAAATGCTAGAAAAAATGTTATAATATATTATGTATAAGTTGTAGAATCTAATATAATAATTAACATTTTTAATCAAACCAAAACCATAGTATTAAGCAGGTGAGTAGTAATGGCGAAAGATAAAACAATCTATAAATGTAAAGAATGTGGTTTTGAATCACCAAATTGGATGGGACGTTGTACTAACTGTGGCACCTGGAACTCTATGGTTGAAATGAAAAACAATAATAAAAATAAAAATGTAAATAATTCAGAACCTATTAACTCTCCGACCCCCATTACCCAAATTAATACTGGACAAAATTCAAGATATTTTTCTGGTATTAATGAATTTGACAGGGTGCTTGGGGGTGGGACTGTTAAAGGTTCTCTTGTCTTACTTGGAGGAGCCCCTGGAATCGGGAAATCTACCCTGATTTTACAGGTGGCTTCACTTTTTAGTGCCAAATATAAAAAAGTTCTTTATGTTTCTGGAGAAGAGTCTGCCCGTCAAATAAAACTTAGGGCTGATAGAATTAATTCTGCTTCAAAAGAAATGTACATATTAGCTGAAACAGATTTTTCTCAAATTGATCAAACTTTGAGTTCGAAAAATGATTATGGTTTCGTTGTTATAGATTCTATTCAGACTATTTATCATCCGGAAATAGATTCTACGCCTGGAAGTATTAGCCAGGTTAAAGGAATTGCAAATAGACTTATGAAAATTGCTAAACAAAATGAAATTCCTGTTTTTTTAATAGGTCATATGACTAAAGGAGGAAAAATTGCTGGTCCTAGAGTTCTTGAACATTTAGTGGATACAGTATTAAGGTTTGATGGTGATCGAAATTATTCTTATAGAATATTAAGATCAGTAAAAAATAGATTTGGATCTACTAATGAAATTGGAGTTTTTGATATGGATGGTGATGGTTTAAAGGAAGTTAAAAATCCTTCTCAACTTTTTTTAGAAGAAAGACCCGAAAATTCTGCAGGGTCAATTATAGTACCTGTTTTGGAGGGAAGTAGAACTATTTTAGTGGAATTACAGGCTTTAGTTTCTTCTTCGGCCTATTCAGCTCCTCAAAGATTAACGACAGGAATTGATAATAAAAGGGTTTCTATGTTATTGGCTGTTTTAGAAAAAAAGTGTGGTTTTAATTTTTATGATAGTGATATTCATCTTAATATTACTGGTGGTTTAAGTGTAGATGAACCTGGGATTGATTTGGGGATTGTCACAGCAATTTTATCCAGTTTTAAAGATAAACCCTTATCTTCTGAATTGGCAGTTGTGGGAGAGGTTGGGTTGGCTGGTGAAATTAGAGCTGTAAATCAAATAAAAAAAAGAATTAATGAGCTGAAAAAACTTGGTTTTACTGAAATTATTATTCCTAATGGTAATAAAAAAAGTTTAGATAATATTGATAAATCAAATTTAATATTAGTAAAGGATATTCATGAAATTATAGATATTTTATTTAATTAATAATTATATTTAAGGAGGTGGCCAAGTGGATGACCAGGATGTAAAATTAGTTGAAATACTAAAAATTATTGCTCCAGGTACTAATTTGCGAGAAGGTTTAGAAAATATTCTCAGAGCACAAACTGGTGGACTTTTAGTTATTAGTGATAGTGATGAAGTTATGGAGTTAGTAGATGGTGGTTTTGAAATAAATGCAAAGTTAACTCCTGCTAGATTATATGAACTTGCTAAAATGGATGGAGCAATGGTTTTAAATAGTGAATGTGATACAATTTTAAATGCAAATGCACAATTAGTTCCCGATTCTTCTATTCCTTCTTATGAAACGGGGACCAGGCATAGAACAGCAGAGCGAGTTGCGAAACAAACTGGAGAATTGGTAATTTCTATTTCACAAAGGCGCAATATTATTTCTCTCTATAAAGGAGATTTTAAACATGTATTAGAAGATGTAAGAGTTGTATTAGCTAAAGCAAATCAAGCTGTTCAAACTCTAGAAAAATACAGATCAGTTCTTGACCAGGCATTAACAAATCTTAGTGCTCTTGAATTTGAAGATTTGGTTACTATAGCAGATGTTGTAACTGTTTTACAGAGAACAGAAATGGTATTAAAAATTCAAAAAGAAATTGAAAAGTATATATATGAATTAGGGAATGAAGGTCGCCTTATAAAAATGCAGTTAGAAGAATTAGTTACAAATGTAAAAGATGAAGGAATATTATTAATTAAGGATTATATGACTGAAGATAAAAATGAAGCTGAAATAGAAGCTGAAGAGTTATTAGATGAATTACTTGATTGGTCAACAGATGAAATGTTAAATATGAATACTATTAGTAAAGCTTTAGGACATGGTAGTAATGTAAATAATCTTGATTTATCAATTTCTTCAAGAGGGTATAGACTTCTTAGGAAAATACCTAGATTACCTATGCCAGTTATAGAAAATCTAGTAGAACATTTTGGTAATTTTGAAAATATCTTAAATGCTTCTATAGATGAGTTAGATGATGTAGATGGTATTGGAGAAGTAAGAGCTCAGGCAATAAAAGATGGCTTGAGACGTTTACGTGATCAAGTTTTATTAGATAGACATATTTAACATTTGTCTAAAATTGACGGATTTATATTTTATTGATATAATAATATTTGATATTTAAAATTTTAATTTAGTAACTAAAGAAAGTGAGGTTATAAATAAATGTTTGATAAGGGAGATAAAGTTGTTTATCCAAATCATGGAGCAGGTACAATTGAAGGTATAGAGACAAAAGAAATTCTTGGGGAAGAAAAGAAATATTATATTATGAGATTACCAATAGGGGATATGAAAGTTATGATTCCAGTAGATAAAGTTGATGAAATTGGAGTCAGAGAAGTTATTGATGCTGAAGAAGCAGATAATGTAATTGAGTTGTTAAAAGGTGAAAAAAGCAAAATGTCTCAAAATTGGAATAGAAGATATAGAGCTAATCAGGAAAAATTAAAAACTGGTGATATTTATGAAGTGGGTGGGGTAGTTAGAGACCTCACTATTCGTGATGAAAGAAAAGGTCTATCAACTGGTGAAAAGAAAATGTTAAGTAATGCCAGACAAATTTTAATAAGTGAATTAGTTTTAGCTAAAGATGCTTCTGAAGAAGAAATTAGAGATAGTATTGAAGAAGCTTTTGATAATAATCCTCATATTCAAGAAGAAGAGGAAGAGGAATAATTAATTACCCTAATAATTTAAATTTTAATGTCTTAGGAAGGAGGTGATAGAATGGTGAAAAAAATAATGAGAGCAATACTTGGTATAGTGGGGGCAGTTATTGGATATAATACAGTTTATGTCCTTGGTATTGCAAATGACTTGAATTTATCTTGGCGAAATCTTGATAGATTGTTTATAAGTAAACAATTTATAGGTGTTATAATTGGAGCGTTAGTAGGAGTATTTTTATTATCCTATCTTATAGAGAGAATTTTAAATTTTATTTTGAATTTTGAGTATAGTATTAAAGAAATTACTTGGAAAAATGCAATCATCAGTGTTATTGGACTAATAATAGGACTAATATTTGGAGTGATCATTAATTTTGCTTTTTCTGTGGGGAAAATACCCCAAGTTGGTTTACCAATTCAAGTTTTGATAAATCTTATTTCTGCCTATATTGGATTTACCCTTGCTTTAAATAAAAAAGAAGATATCAATAATCTTATTTTTGATTTTAACAAAAATAAGAAAAAACTTAAAAAAGCAAAAGAAGATGATTACAAAATCAGTAATAAGATATTAGATACCAGTGTTATAATAGATGGTAGAATTGCTGAAATTTGTAAAACTGGATTTATAGAAGGAACACTTATTATTCCTGAGTTTGTTTTAGAAGAATTAAGACATATTGCAGATTCTTCTGATGTTTTGAAACGCAATCGTGGTAGAAGAGGTCTTGATATTCTCAAACAACTTCAAAAAGATTCCAATATTGGTGTTGAAATTGTAGATAAAGATTTTGAAGAAATTCCTGAGGTAGATAGTAAATTAGTTAAACTAGCGAAGATAATGGATGCTAGAGTTGTTACAAATGATTATAACTTAAATAAGGTTGCTGAATTACAGGGAGTTTTTGTTTTGAATATTAATGAATTAGCTAATGCAGTTAAACCTGTTGTTCTGCCAGGAGAAGAAATGGATGTAAAAGTTATTAAAGAAGGTAAAGAAGATGGTCAGGGAGTTGGTTATCTTGATGATGGGACTATGATAGTAGTTGATGATGGTATAAACCATATGGGAGAAAAGATTTCTGTCCTTGTCACAAGTATTTTACAGACTGCTGCTGGTAGAATGATTTTTGCAAAACCAAAGTCTAGTGAAAAGGTTATGTAATATAATATAAAATAATAAAATTTTAATAAGGGGTATATATAATGAATATAGGAGCA
Source organism: Bacillota bacterium (assembly GCA_051744805.1). Taxonomy (GTDB): domain Bacteria; phylum Bacillota; class Halanaerobiia; order Halanaerobiales; family DATFIM01; genus DATFIM01. Next base: position 7,476 of record JBNJDK010000034.1, on the reverse strand, counting down.
ATTATTCCTGCTGCTGGGCAGGGAAAAAGAATGCAGAGAGATATTAACAAACAGTATTTACAGTTAGGTGATCGCCCCTTATTGGCTCATACATTAGAAGTTTTTGCTAATAACAATAAAATCGATCAAATTATTGTAGTTGTTAGAGAGGATGAGATTGACTATTGTCAGAAAAACATATTAAATAAATATGGTTTTGAAGACTTTAAATTAGTTGCTGGAGGAGAGACCAGACAGCAGTCAGTTTATGCTGGTTTGACGGCCTTTTCACCAGCAACTAATTATGTTATAATACATGATGGTGCAAGACCATTAATATCTAAAAACTTATTGGATAAAGTTATAGATAAACTTTCTCAATATAAAGCTTTGACAACTGCAATTCCTGTAAAAGATACTATCAAAATAGTTAATAGAGAAAATTTTGTTCAAAAAACGCCTGAGCGAGATAGTTTGAGAGCAATCCAAACTCCCCAGGCTTTTGACTATGATTTGGTTTATAAGGCACATGAAAATTTTGATAGTAATATGAAAGTTACTGATGATGCTTCCTTAGTTGAAAAAATGGGCCATAAGGTAAAAGTAATTAAAGGTGAAAATAGTAATATTAAAGTTACAACACCTATTGATTTGGTTTATGCTCAAAATATATTAAACAAAAATAGTTAAGGAGTAGTTTGCAATGAGAGTTGGAATCGGATATGATATACATAGGTTAGAAAAAGGATATGATTTGATATTAGGAGGAGTAAAGATTGCATATGACCGGGGGTTAATTGGTCATTCTGATGCTGATGTTTTGACCCACGCATTAATTGATGCCTTATTAGGTGCTGCTGCTTTAGGAGATATTGGAAGATATTTTCCAGATGATGACCCCCAGTATAAAAATATTTCTAGCTTAATTTTATTAGAAAAAACTATTGATTTACTAGAAGATAAAAATTATAATATAAACAATATAGATTTAATAATAATTGCAGAAAAACCTAAAATTTTGCCATATAATAAAAAGATTATTTTTAAGTTAACTGAAGTTTTAGGTATAGAAAAAAATATGATTAATTTAAAAGCTACAACTGCTGAAGGACTGGGGTTTGTCGGAAATGAGAAAGGAATTGCTGTGAAAGCAATTGTTTCTTTAATTTAAATTTTGAATGAAGAATAAAGGAAGGTGAAAATTATGTTTGTTAAAGATATTATGACTACTGAGTTAATTACAATTGAAGAACATAAAACTGCACGAGAAGCAGAAAAATTACTATCTATTAATGAAATAGGTAGACTAATTATTGTGGATGATAATTATGAAATAAGAGGGATTTTAACTGATGGTGATTTAGTAAGTAAAGATGATCTTGACATTCCTGTAAATGAAATTATGACTAAAGAACCTATAACAGTAAAACAGAATGTGGATATTAAAAGTACAGCTAAAATACTTTCTGATAATAAGATTGGTGGTCTTCCAGTTGTAAATGAAAAAGGAAAATTAGTTGGAATAGTTACTGCTGAAGATATTGTTCACAGTTATGTAAGAAAGGAAGAAGAAGTAAAAGAGTTTGAGAAAAAAACTATGACTCCTGAAAGTTCAGCAATTTATCTTGCAATGACAAGAAGCAGGGAGTATGAACGTTATTGGTTAGATAAAATTGAGGGTTATGGTTATAAAGGAGCCATTACTCAGACAGGAGCTAATGCTGAAAAACTTCCGATTAAATTAAGAGAAAGTACTACTGTAGCTTCTATAGCTCGTGGGGTAATAGGTGAAAATGCAAAAGAAAAAATGGCTATCTCAAATGCAGTAAAGGATGCTTATAGTCAATTGTCTCTTATTAATCCTGGTTTAGGTGGAGGATTTAAAATAGCAGTAGTTAGAGACACAGACCATGTAGCAGTAGCTATATTTGGTAAATTTGGTCATGCTTTAGTTGATGGCCCAGAACAGCTTACAGTTGGTACCAGTGTAATATAAAAAAATTGTAACATAATTAATAAAATATATATTATTATCGATATAATTATAAAGGAGGAAAAGTTTAATGAGTGAAATGCGACTTCGTTTCCCCCCTAGTCCTACAGGGAAAATTCATATTGGAAATATGAGAACAGCATTGTTCAATTGGTTATGGGCAAAAAAGAATGATGGTAAGTTAATATTGAGAATAGAAGATACAGACCAGGATCGATCCAGTAAAGAATTTGAAGAAATTATTTTACGAGAATTAGATTGGTTAGGTATTGATATAGATGAAGGTGTAGGGGTTGGAGGAGAAAATGGCCCTTATCATCAATCTGAAAGACTTGATATTTATGAAAAATATATAAATAAATTAATTGAAGAAGGTTATGCCTATAGGTGCTATTGTACACCTGAAGAACTTGATGAAATGCGAGAAAGACAGAGAAAAAATGGTGAAATGCCTCATTATGATGGTAGATGTCGTAATTTAACAGAAGAAGAAAAAAGAAAATATGAAAAAGAAGGTCGGGAACCAGTTGTTAGATTTAAGGTTCCTGCAGATGAAGAGATTGTTGTTCATGATTTGATTAGAGGAGATGTTTCTTTTAATACTTCTGTAATTGGAGATTTTGTGATAGTAAAATCTGATGGAATGCCTACTTATAATTTTGCAGTAGTAGTTGATGATGCTCTAATGAAGGTAACTCAAGTAATTAGAGGAGAAGACCACATTTCTAATACTCCAAAACAAATTTTATTATATAAAGCACTTGGATTTGATCTTCCTGAATTTGCTCACTTACCACTAATACTGGATGAAAATAAAGGTAAATTAAAGAAACGCGGTGGAGATAATACTGTTTTCATAGGCGAATTTAGAAATAAAGGTTATTTACCTGAGGCTTTATTTAACTTTTTAGCTCTACTTGGCTGGTCACCTAAAGATGAACAAGAAATTATAGATAAAGAACAAATGATAAAAGATTTTGATATTAGAGATGTAAATAAAAGTGGAGCTGTTTTTGATATCGAAAAATTAAATTGGATGAATGGTAAATATATAAGAGATGCTGATTTAGATAGAATAGTTGATCTTTCTATTCCTTACTTAAAAGATGCCGGATATATTAAAGATAATGATGATGTTGATCGTGAATGGCTCAAAAAAGTTATTGATGTGGCAAGAACCGGGGTTGATTATCTTGAACAAATTCCAACTGAATCTGAATTATTTTTCACTGATTTAGAATTTGAAGATAAAAAAGAAGCAAAAGTTGAGTTCAGTGAAGAAGGGGTAGAATTAGTCTTTGATAGCCTAAAAGAAAAATTAGCAAAACTTGATGAATTAGAAATAGATAAGATAGGAAATATTTTCAGTGAAATGAAAGACGAATTACCAGTTGGAGCAAGAACCATTTACCATCCAGTAAGACTCGCTTTAACTGGTATGACTTCTGGCCCTGAATTGACTGAGGTTATTTATATTTTAGGCAGAGAAGAAGTAGAAGCAAGATTGAATAAAGCTCTAGAATTAGCAGAATAAAATAATAATTTAACTAATTACTCTTCTTTGTAGAGAGGGGGAGAATATGTTAGAAGTATATAATACATTGACTGGAAAAAGAGAAAAATTCACTCCCAAAAATTTGGGAGTTGTCAATATGTATGTTTGTGGATTAACTGTTCAAAACTATTCGCATATTGGACATATTAGAAGTGCTATAAATTATGATGTAATAAGACGTTATCTTGAATATAAAGGTTATGAAGTAAATTATGTACAAAATTTTACAGATATAAATAAAAAAATTGTACGAAGAGCTTTAGAAGAGGAAATGTCGTCTGAAGAATTAGCTGGAAAATATAAAAAAGCTTATCTTGAAGATTTAGAGGCTTTAAATGTTAAAAAAGCTGATGAATATTGCAGTGTTTCTGATAATATTCCAGAAATAATAGAAGTGATTGAAAAGCTCATTGAAAAAGGCTATGCATATGAAAGTGAAGGTAGTGTTTATTTTAGTGTAGAAAAGTTTGATGATTATGGCAAATTATCTGGCAGAAAATTAGAAGATATGGAAGCGGGAGCCAGAATAAAAGTTGAAGAATCAAAAAAACATCCAATGGATTTTGCTCTCTGGAAAAAAGTTGAAGGCCAGGATAGAAGCTGGGAAAGTCCTTGGTGTAAAGAGGGTTGGCCTGGATGGCATATTGAGTGTTCAGCAATGTCTATGAATTATCTTGATACACAAATAGATATTCATGGTGGTGGAACAGACCTCATTTTTCCTCATCATGAAAATGAAATAGCTCAATCTGAAGCTTATAGTGGTAAAAAACCTTTTGCAAAATACTGGCTCCATAATGGGACGGTAAATCTTAAAGGTGAAAAAATGTCAAAATCTCTTGGCAATTTTTATACTACACGAGAACTTCTTGATAAATTTCCTGCTGATTCTTTAAAATATTTTTTATTAGCTAAACATTATCGTAGTCCTATTGATTTTAGCTTAAAAGAAGTAAAAAAATCTGAAAAAAACTTAAAAAAATTAAATAACACTAAGAAAAAAATGGCAGAAATTCTTAATAAAGAAGTTGAAAATAATTTAAATATTGAGTTTAAAGAATTCAAAAACAAATTACAAAAACATAAAAATGATTTTGAAAAAGCAATGGATAATGATTTTAATACTGCCCAGGCTATAGGTGTTTTAAATGAACTATCTTCAGATATTAATAGTTTTATAAATGACCCTGATTTAATATTGAATAAAGCTACTCAAAATGTTATTAACGAAGGGTATAATATTTTCACCAAATTAACAGATGTTTTAGGTTTGAAATTAGATTTAGAATCAGATAAAAAAGGTAGTCCTCAATTAATCAATGACTTAGTAGATTATATCTTAGAAATACGTAAAAAAGCTAGAGAAAATAAAGATTACCAAAAAGCTGATAAAATAAGAGATGATTTAAAAGAAATGGGTATTGAAGTTGAAGATGGTCCTCATGGAGTTGAATGGGATTTTGCACTTGAAAATAATGTAGAGGAGGAAGAAGATGAGAGTTAAACCTAAAGCAAAATTAGTAGATTACACTGAAGATCCGGAACGTAATGTAGCAGTCGCAGCGCGTTTATGTTATTCAGATAAAGATCCTGATCAGCTAATGGAAGATATGAGTCGAGAGGATATAAAAAAATTAATTAGAAAAGTAGTTGGATTAGGACATTATTCGACTCTGGAACATACTTATTTTTATTTTTCTATTCAATGTAGTAGAGTTACAAGTCATCAATTAGTAAGACATAGAGTAGGAACAGCTTATAGCCAAAGATCACAGAGATATGTAAGTGAAGATGAATTTGATTATATTCTTCCTCCCAGTGTTGAGAAAAATGATAAAGCAAAAAAACTTTTTGAAGAAAAAATGGAAGAATTGCGAAAAACTTATAGTGAACTAATAGATATGGATGTACCTAAAGAAGATGCTAGATTTATTTTACCAACTATTAAAACAAATTTAATGGTATCGTATAATGCACGTTCACTCTATCATTTGTTTGAACTTAGATGTTGTACAAGAGCCCAGTGGGAGATTAGAAGTCTTGCTAATCAGATGTTAGAACAGGTAAAAGAAGTGGCTCCTACTTTATTTGAAATTGCTGGCCCTCCCTGTGTTAAAGATGGTTATTGTCCAGAGGGAGAAATGTCCTGTGGGCGTATTGATAGAATAAAAGAAAAAAGGGAGAATAAATAATGGCTAAAGTTGAAGGTAGAAATCCTGTAAATGAATTATTAAAGGGAAAGAGAAAAATAAAAAATATTTTATTGCAAAAAGATAGTCAAGGAGATATAATTGAAGAAATAAAAAGAAGAGCTAAAAAGGATAATGTTTCAATTAAGAGAGTATCAAAAAGTCATTTAGATAATTTAGCTGATTCATATGCTCACCAGGGTGTTATAGCTGAAGCAGAAGAGATTGAGTTGGTATCACCAGAAGATATAGTTGAATTTGCTGAAAAACAAAGGGAATCTCCTTTTATTGTTATACTAGATCAAATCCAGGATCCACATAATTTTGGTTCTATTATTCGTTCTGCTCATTCTGCTGGAGCCCATGGTTTGATTTTTCAAAAAAGAAGAGCATCCAGCATTACACCTGCTGTTTTGAAAGCCTCAGCAGGAGCCAGTGAGCATTTATTATTATCCCAGGTTACAAATATTAATTATACTATTGAAAAATTAAAAGAACTGGGGGTCTGGATAACTGGAACGGATTTAGATACAGAAAAATATTATGATGATGTAGAATATAAAGGTTCTACTGCTATAGTTATTGGTAATGAGGGTAGTGGTTTGAGAAGATTAGTAAAAGAAAACTGTGATTTTTTAGTAAAAATCCCTATTAAAGGAAAAGTGGACTCTTTAAATGCCTCAGTAGCAGCAGGGGTTATTTTCTATGAAGTTGTCCGCCAGCGGAAATAGAATTTAATAATGCTTGACTAAGTATTATTAAATAAGTATAATATTAATGTATAAGGGAGGGGATTCCGCTTGAAGGGAAATGTACAGGAGTTAGGATATGAAGACCTCAGTGATTTAAGTGATGATGAATTAGTGGAGTATGTACATGGGGGAAATAATGAAGCTCAGGAAATCCTTATAAAGCGATATAAAAATTTTGTTATGGCAAAATCCAGATCATATTTTTTAGTAGGTGCAGATCGTGAAGATATAATTCAGGAAGGAATGATAGGACTTTATAAAGCTATCCGTGATTATAAAGTTGAACGTCTGGCATCTTTTAGAGCTTTTGCTGAATTGTGTATAACAAGACAGATAATTACTGCAATAAAAGCTGCAACCCGGCAAAAACATCAACCACTCAATTCCTATATTTCATTAAACAAACCTATTTATAATGAGGAATCTGATAGGACATTACTTGATGTCATAAAAGGTAGTAAATTAACTAATCCTGAAAGATTATTTATTAGTAAAGAATCTTATGATCTGATTGAAAGAAAAATAGTTGAAATGTTAAGTGAACTTGAATTTGATGTATTACAGGAATACCTTAAGGGAAAATCTTATGAAAATATAGCTGAAACTTTAGATAAACATGTAAAATCTGTGGATAATGCCCTTCAGCGTGTGAAAAGAAAATTAGAATCCTTTCTAGAAAAACACGATATTTAAAAATTATTTTTTTGTTAAATTTTTTAATATATAGAAGATTGCATTTAATCTAATTTAAATATAAGGTTTGTTTTTCTATATATTAAAAAATATGTACCGTAGGCGTACGGGAATTTAAGCCTTTCTTGAGGAAGGAATCCATCAAAAATTGTAGAAATTATTAATGATGGAACGTGGTTTTACATAAATAAATATGTTTTAGGAAATAAGGGGGATAAAAAAATGGCAAAAGAAAAGTTTGAAAGGACAAAACCGCATGTTAACATAGGAACAATAGGTCACGTTGATCATGGTAAAACAACTTTGACAGCAGCA
>JBNJDK010000033.1:0-18570 GCA_051744805.1 Bacillota bacterium | reverse complement strand
CTATTTAAAGATTTAAAAAAAGATAAAAAATATTTATATAAAACACTGCTTCCCTGGTTATTTAAATTTCTTCCTAAATATTATAAAATCAGAAATTTTCAAGTACCTGTTAATGATTATTTGAATAAATTAACTGATAATCAATCACTAATAGATATTATCGACCAGCATTTTTTCCCTGAGACCCCTGCTTCTTTTGCATTAAGTTATTTTAGTCTATATTTAGATTATGAATATCCAGTTAAAGGGACTTCTGATTTGATTGAAAAGTTAAGAGATTATCTCATAAAATCAAATGGAATAATCAAAACAGGTATAAAAATCGACAAAATTGATAGTGTGAATAAAACCATTTTTGATCAAAATAATCAGGAATATAATTATGATCAGTTAATCTGGGCTGCTGATCTAAAACAATTATATGAAGCGGTCAAAATTGAAAAAATCAAAGATATTAAAATCAAAAAAAGAATAAGAGATCAAAAAAAATATTTAAGTGACAAAAAGGGGGGAGATTCCATTTATTCACTTTTTTTAGCTGTTGATCTAAAAAAAGAATATTTCTCAAAAAGATCGAGTGGCCACTGCTTTTATACACCTAAAAGAGAGGGCCAATCAAAGATAACTAAAAAATTAAACAAGGTCAAGGAATCAAAAAACAAAAAAGAAATTCTAAACTGGATGAATGATTATTTAGAATATACTACCTATGAAATTTCTATTCCCTCCTTAAGAAATAAAGAGCTTGCCCCAGAGGGAAAAACAGGATTAATAGTTAGTGTACCACTGAATTATGACTTTATAAATAATGTAAAAAATTTAGGCTTTTATGAAGAATTTAATAGATTTGCTGAAGAAAAGATTATTGATGTTTTAAATAATAGTATTTATGAAAATATAAAGGAAAATATAATTCACCATTTTAGTTCTTCACCACTGACTATTAAAAGAATAAGTGGTAATTATGAGGGAAGTATAACCGGGTGGGCTTTTAGCAATGATGAGATACCTGCTGTAACTAAAATGAGTCAGGTTAAAAAAAGCTGTCATACACCAATTCCAGATGTTTTACAGGCCGGGCAGTGGACATTTAGTCCTTCTGGACTGCCGATAAGTATCTTAACTGGAAAGATTGCTGCTGATCAGGCAATTAAGAAAGGAAAATAATGATGAAAAATATTGTTTTATATAAGAGTAAATATGGGCATACTTTACAGTATGCTAGCTGGATTGCTGAAGAGTTAAATTGGGAATTAAGAGATTTTTCAAATTTTAAAAAAACAGAAATAGATAACTATGATAACATTATTTTTGGGACTGGAGTTTATATGGGAAAAATGAATAAAATAAAAAAAGTATTGAAATGGTTTGAAGATAAACCGATTATCATTTTCGCCTGTGCTGGAAACAACAATGTTGAAAAAGATATTGATGATATTAAAAAAAATAATTTTACTGAAGAACAGTTAGATTTTCATGAATTTTTTTATTTACCTGGTGGAATTGATTTTACCAGGGTAGATGGGATCTTTAAACATATGCTTAAGGTATATAAAAAATATCTGGAAAGAAAAAAGAACAAAACTGAAGATGAAAAAGCAATTCTTGAGGCCTATTATAATCCTACAAATTATGTTGATAAAAAACATATTGAAGATATTGTTAATTATGCTAAAAAATAAATTTTGGGGGTAATAAAAATGAATAGAAAAAGGAAATCATGGGTTAACTTAATTTTATTAGTTGTTACATTAGGTATTAATGCAATGGGGGCTTCCGGTATTATCAATGGTCTTTCTCAAAAAGAAGTATCAGATATGTATCAAACTCTAATTACACCAGCACCTTTTACATTTAGTATCTGGAGTGTGATATATACCTTATTAATAATTTCTATAGTTACAATGATTGTTAAAAAGAATGATGATTATTTTGGAGAAGCTATTGATAGGATAAGTTATCTTTTTTGGATTTCATGTGCCTTAAATGCTATTTGGATTATAAGTTTTTCTTATCTTTTGATTGGTTTATCAACAATCTTTATTTTTGCATTTTTATTGGTCATGATTATTATTATTAAACAGATTGCTAAAATTCAAAAAGGTAAACGTTGGTTATTAGCAACTACTTTTGGTCTTTATTCAGGATGGCTTATGATAGCAACTGTTGTAAATATAGCTGCCTGGTTTGTCAAAATTGGTTGGGGTGGATTTGGAATAGCCGAAGCAACCTGGGCTTCTATTACCCTTCTTATTGCAGTTGGTTTAACTATAATGGTCTTAATAAACATAAAAAATGCTATTTTTCCACTTCCAATAGCATGGGGATATTATGGAATCTATAAATATTTAGTTTCACCAGAAGGACTTCAAGGTCAATATACGATGTTGCAGAATGTTGCAATAATAGGATTAGTAATTTTGCTTGTTCTAGCAGTAATTCAGTTTTATAAAAATAAGTTTAAGATCATGCCTGATATTTCGGTAAAATAAAAGCCTGTATAATCTACTTTTAGGCAGGAAAAGTTGGATGAATTGTGGAATAAATTATTAGAGGGATATGAAAGAAAATGTAAGGAATGTGGTAAAGTATGGAAAGAAAAGTATTGAATTATTATCAAAAAATATTAGAAGAAATCAAAAACTATAACCCAGATTTACAGGCTGAGAAAAATAGTAAAAAAGAAATCTTAAATTATTTAAATAATAATAAAGAAAATTTTTTGAGGGCTAATCCTGCCGGGCATCTAACTGCTTCTGCCTGGATTATAAATTTAACTGAAAGAAAAGTTTTACTTCATCATCATCAATCATTAGATAAGTGGATTCAGCTGGGTGGTCACCTCGAAGAAAATGAATCAACAAAAGAAGCAGCATTAAGAGAAGCAAAAGAAGAATCTGGACTAAATTCTATTTCATTTTTAGATAAAAAAATATTTGATCTTGATGTTCATAAAATACCTGAAGCAGAAAATATAGCTGAACACTATCATTATGATATAAGATATTTTTTTGAAGCTGATAGTAAAGAAGAATTAGAAAAAAGTAGAGAATCATATAATCTTAAATGGATTGATCTAGATAAAGTATATAATTATCTTAAGGAAGAATCTATTTTAAGAATGGTAAGAAAAACTAAAGATAAGTTAAATAAATAATTATCATTTAACCTGTTTTTTTTTAGGTTATATCAAAAATTTATGGAGGGATTTATAATGAATAAAAAACAAATTGATTTAATGAAAAATGGGAAAGGTTTTATTGCAGCTCTTGATCAGAGTGGAGGCAGTACACCAGGAGCTTTAGAAGGTTATGGTATAGAAGAAACTGAATATGAGACAGAAGAAGGAATGTTTGATCTTATTCATCAAATGAGAACAAGAGTTATAACAAGTCCTTCTTTTAGTTCAGATCACATTTTAGGTGCAATTCTATTCAAACATACAATGAATAACAAAATGGAGGGTAAATATACTGCTGATTACCTCTGGGAAGAAAAAGGAATTCTTCCAATACTGAAGGTTGATCAGGGCAAAGAAAAAAAAGAAAATGGAGTACAGCTGATGAAACCAATGACTGAACTTAATGAGCTGCTTGAGGAAGCGGAGAAATATAATATTTTTGGAACAAAGATGAGATCTGTTATTCACAGCTCCAACTCAGAGGGGATTAAGGATATAGTTACTCAGCAGTTTGAATATGGGAAAAAGATTTATGAAGCAGGATTTATTCCTATTCTAGAACCAGAAGTTAATATCAAAAGTGAAGATAAGTTTGAATCTGAAAAAATCTTAAAAGAAGAAATACTAAATCAACTTAAAGACTTAGATGATGAAAAATATATGTTTAAACTTTCAATTCCAAGTCAACCAGACTTTTATGAGGAAATTATTGAACATCCAAATGTAGTTAGGGTAGTTGCTTTATCCGGAGGTTACAGTCAGGAAGATGCTGTAAATAAACTTTCAAAAAATCATAATATGATTGCAAGTTTTTCAAGAGCACTACTTCAGGATTTGAAGGTTGATCAGTCAGATAAAGAATTTGACAGAACACTAAAAAACGCTGTAGATAAAATTTATAAAGCTTCATTAACTTAATCTATTCAAACCAGCAGGATTAGTTATTAATAGGAGAGGACCGGTATTTTCCGGTCTTTTTTCTATTTAACAACAAGGTAAAACATAATTTATCAAGAAATATAAATAATAAGTAATTTCAAAATGGAAGTGGTGAATAATAATGAAAGAAAAAGTAAAGTTAGAAGATGTATTAGAGGCAATAGAAATGAGAACAGAAGAAAGTAATTATTTTTATCATAAAAAAACTGAAGAAATATATTATATTACAGATGATGAATTAAGAGAAGCAGCAAAAGAGGATATAGATATAAGTGAATATCCTGAATGGCAGCAGGAGAGCATAAAAATTGCTGTGGAGATTCTTTCTACAAATGATTATATTAAACTTCCTGAAGATGATGAAATTGATGATTATGAAATTGTGAAGGATTTTTGCTATTCAATAGAAGATAGGGAGTTAAGAGAAGAAATACTTAATGTTATTGATGAAAAGGGTGCATTTAGAAAATTTAAAGATAAAATTTATGAATATGATCTGGCAGATGATTGGTATGAATATCAGGATAAACGTTTTAAAGAAATAGCAGTTGACTGGTGTGAGAGACATGGTATTGAATATGAAGAAAAATAAATGTTGATTAATTCAAGGGGGAAAATTATGAATAAAAAATTAATGGTTTCAATTATCAGTGGATCCCTTTTAGGTATTATATGTATTATTGGTGGCGGAATTAGAATGGGTTTTAGCGGAAATGGACTCTATTTATTTGCACTCTGGTATAATAGATTAATTATGGGGATATTAATTGGTCTGACTAAAATGAATTCAGGTATTTCTGGACTGGTTAAAGGTGGTTTTCTAGGAATGATTGTTTCTTTTGCTTTCTTCCTATCAACAGGTATGAATGATGTGATTTCATTTTTAGCCGGAATTGTTTATGGAGTTATAATAGTAGCAGTGGCTAGAAGATATTAAATGAGGTGGTTTTATGAGTGAACATGAAATTATAGAAAATAGTGATTATCCTGTTACTAAAAAAAGATTGGTTAGAGATTTTAAAAATGGTGGTTTAAAAGAGGGATCTACAGTTATTGTTCATTCTTCATTAAGTTCTTTAGGTTGGGTTTGTGGTGGTTCTGTAGCTTTGATTGAATCCCTAATGGAAGTGATAACTAAATCAGGAAATATAATAATGCCGACTCATTGTGGTGATTATTCAGAACCTAAATATTGGGGTAATCCAGCAGTACCTGAAAACTGGTGGGAAACAATTAGAAAAGAAATGCCGGCTTATCGACCTGAAATTACTCCGACAAATGGGGTCGGAGTAGTACCTGAAACTTTCAGAAAATATCCTGATACAGTTAGAAGTTCTCATCCGATCAATTCTTTTGCTGTCTGGGGTAAAGATGCTAAAGAAATAATAGCCAAACATGATTTGGATTCTTCCTTAGGAGAAAAAAGCCCTCTACAAAAAATTTATAATTTAAAAGGACAAATACTTTTAATTGGAACTGGACATGAAAGTAATACTTCACTTCATTTGGCAGAATATAAAGCTAATTTTAATAAGAAGATAAAAGAATATGGAGCTCCTATTATTAAGGATGGAAAAAGAATCTGGGCTAAATATAAAGAAATTGAAGTTAATTCAGATGATTTTTATGAACTGGGTAATGATTATGAAAAGGTGAGAGAATATACTGAGTTTAATGTAGCTCAATCTACTGCAAAACTTTTTTCTCAACCAGATATTGTTGATTTTGCAGTTGATTGGTTTGAAAAGAATCGATAGTAAAAATTTTGAGGAGGTCTAATAAAAATGAAAGAGGAAAATAATAAAAAAGTAGTTATAGGTAATAAAAATGAATTGGATGTTAATAAAGTAGATGATAAACATGCTAAAAACACTAAAAAAAGAATAGTTTTTAGTCCTGAAAAAAACTGGGAAAGTCATGTGATGAGGGTTTTTAGTATGGAGGAAAATGGGCAAACTTATGAACATAAACATGAGTGGCCACACTGGATATATATTCTTTCTGGTAAAGGAAGTATTAATATAGGAGATGAAACACATTCTCTAACTAAAGATAATTATCTTTTTGTTCCAGGAGGAGTAAAACATTATTTTAAAAATGAAGGAAAAAAGACGTTTGAATGGATTTGTATTGTTCCTCCAGAAGGAGATACTTTTAAATAAAATATAGGAGATGGGATTATGTATAGAAAAGTAAAAAAATATTTTAAAGGAAAAAAGACTGAAGATGGAGCAGGGGTAAAACTTAGAAGAACTTTTGGTTATCATGATACTCCCGATTTTGATCCCTTTCTAATGATGGATTTTTTTGATTCAACAAATCCTGATGATTATATTAAGGGTTTTCCCTGGCACCCACATCGTGGAATTGAAACTATCACTTATTTAATTAAGGGTGAGATTGAACATGGTGATAGTATGGGGAATAAAGGAATTATTAAAAACGGTCAATGTCAGTGGATGACTGCAGGTTCAGGAATTTTACATCAGGAGTTACCACAGAAATCTCCAGAAATGCTGGGAGTTCAGGTCTGGTTAAATTTAGCAGCTGATAATAAGATGACATCACCTAAATATGGAGATATTACAGAAGATATGATACCAGTTTATGAAGATGAAAATAAAAAAGTCCATATAATTGCAGGGGAATATAAAGATTTAGAAGGTGAAATAACTAGAAAAGATACAAAACCAATATTTTTAGATATTGAATTAAAGGCTAATAGTGAATTTGGATTTGATCTTGATTATGAACTTAATTCTTATGCTTTTTTAATTAGAGGAAAAGCGAATTTCGATCAGGAAAAAGAAGGTTTTGTTACTTATCCTCAGGGAGTATTATATGACAGAGGTGAAAAAATAAAAGTAAATACTGGAGAAAAGTCAGCTCGTTTTTTATTATTAGCCGGTAAAAAATTGAATGAGCCTGTAGCCTGGGGTGGACCAATTGTTATGAATACAAGAGAAGAGTTAAAAATAGCATCCAGGGATTTAAAAGAAGATAATTTTGTTAAAGAGAAAAATAATAAAGAAATTAGAGAAGTAAATAATTTTTATTCAGAAGGAGAAAAAATAGAATGAAATTAACTGTTTTAGTAGAAAATAATACTTTAATAGACAGATATTTCAAAGGAGAACCAGGTGTTTCCTATTTTGTGGAAGCAGATAGTAAAAGAATCTTATTTGATGTAGGTTATTCAGACTTATTTTATAAAAATGCCAAAAAGATGGATATTGATTTGTTAGATTTAGATTACCTCGTTTTTTCTCACAGTCATCTTGACCATACCTGGGGATTACCTCCATTAATAAAAAAATATACTGAAGCTATAATTGAGAATAAACCATATAAAAAACCAGAAATAATTACTCATCCTGAAACTTTTACACCAAGAACTCTGGGAGAGCTGGGACAGATTGGTTCAATAATATCAAAAAAACAACTTTCTTATCATTTTGATTTAAATCTTAGTAAAGAACCAATCTGGCTAACAGAAAACTTAGTTTTTTTAGGAGAGATTGGGAGAAATAATGACTTCGAGGCTCAAACTCCAATTGGAAAAATGATTAAAAATGACAAAAAAGAAGATGATTATATTAAAGAAGATTCAGCTCTTGCTTATAAATCTGAAAAAGGTTTGATTATTATAACTGGCTGTTCTCATGCCGGTATCTGTAATATTATTGAAAAGGCTAAAAGAGTTTGTGATGAAGAAAAAATTGTTGATATTATAGGTGGTTTTCATTTGCAAAATCCGTCTAAAAAACAAATAAAAGGAACTAAAGATTATCTAAAGAAATTAAAACCTGAGACTGTTCATGCTTCCCATTGTACTGATTTGCAGTCAAAAATTGAACTGGCAGAAGTTGTGAATGTAGAAAAAGTAGGTGTAGGGTTGAAAGTTGAATACTAAATAAAATTTATTACCGGGAGGGGTAAAACTTGCTTTCTATCTGTGCTAAATGTGAGAATAAAACATGTAACACTAATTCAGATGATTATCCTGAGTGGTGTCCACAATCTGAGGGGAACTGGTTAAGTCAGGCTTTAGAAGAATATAAAAAAGAAGAAAACAAAAAATTATATAAAACTGCTGCTCATATTGAAACTACAGGATATAAAGAATGGCCAAGATTAGAGGAAATAGCTGAATATGCCATATCGGCTGGATTTAATAATATTGGAATTGCTTTTTGTATTGGCCTGGAAAAAGAAGCCAAAATAGCTGCTGAGTATTTTGAAGGTAGAGATTTAGAAGTGAATTCAGCTGTTTGCTGTTGTGGTAGTATTGATAAAGCTGATCTTGATGTTCCTCCAGAAGATAGATTTTCAGAAGAAGGATTTGAAGCTGGATGTAATCCAATAGGACAGGCAAAATTAATGGCTGAATGTGAAACAGATTTTAATGTAGTATTAGGACTTTGTGTGGGTCATGATAGTCTTTTCTTTAAACATTCTGAAGCACCAACTACTGTTCTGGCAGTTAAAGATAGAGTTTTGGGACATAATCCATTAGCTGCTGTTTATAATTCAGATAGTTATTATAGTCATCTTTATGAAAATAAATAATTTGAAATTTTTTTACAAAAGGAGGTTTCTTTTGTGAAAGCTTTTAAAGCTTATGATATCAGAGGAGTATATGATCAGGATTTTACTAAAGAGGATGTATACAAAATTGGATATTTTCTTCCAGAATTATTGGATATTGAGGAAATATTAATTGGTTATGATGATCGTAAATCTACTCCAGAAGTTTTGGATAGTTTAAGCAAAGGAATTACTGATCGGGGAGTTAATGTTCACATAATGGGATATGCCACAACTCCTATGGTTTATTTTGCCACAGCTAAATATAATTATAAAGGATCTGTGATGATTACTGCCTCTCATAATCCACCTGAATATAATGGTTTAAAAATATCCAGAGAAAATGCCTTACCTGTTGGTTATGATTCTGGTTTGAGAGAGTTAGAAGAGATGATAGAAAATAAAAAAGTTGAACCGGTTAAAGAAGCTCAAAAAGGTAAAATTATAGAAAAAGATTATAAAGATGATTATATTGATTTTTATCAGTCTTATTTGCCTGATTTATCAAAACTTGATCTTGCTGTTGATGCCTCAAATGGGATGACTGCCTTTATATTAGATGATATTTTAGGAGATAAACCACTTTATTTATATAATGAAGTTGATGGTACTTTCCCCAATCACAGTCCAAATCCTTTTGAAGAAGTAAACAGACAGGATATAAAGAAAGCTGTTATGGAAAATGATGTTGATTTAGGTATGATTTTTGATGGTGATGGAGACCGGGTGATGTTTTTAGATGAAAATGGGGATTTTATTTCTCCGGATTTAATTACTGCCTTATTAGCAGAATATTATATAAAAAATGGTAGAGGAAAAGATATTCTTTATGATATCAGAACATCTCGATCTGTTAAAGAACATGTTGAAAAACTGGGTGGCAGACCTCATATGTGGAAAGTTGGTCACGCCTATGCAAAATTAAAGTTGAGAGAAATAGATGGTATCTGTGGGGGAGAGCTTGCCGGCCACTATTATTTTAAAGATTTCTTTTATTGTGATTCAGGAATGTTAACTGCTTTAATTGTTTTAAATGTTGTGGAAGAGATCAAAAAAGAGGGAAAGACTATCTCAAAACTAATTGCTGAACTGGATAATTATTATAGTTCTGGAGAGATTAATTTTGAAATAGAAAATAAAAAAGAGATGATGGAAAAGGTAAAGAATAATTTTTATGAAAAAGAAGAACCACTAGAATTTTATGACTTTGATGGTTATCGCCTGGAATATAAAAACTGGTGGTTTAATATCAGACCATCAAATACTGAACCATATTTAAGACTGGTAGTGGAGGCTTCAAGTAAAGAATTGCTTAAAGAGAAAGTAGATGAATTAAAGGAAATTATAAAATAAAAGAGGAATAACTATGAAAATAATAATTCTATATTTTAGTGGAACAGGAAATACAAAATTTATTGGAGAAAAAATATATGAGTCTTTATTAGCTAAAAATTATGAAGTTGCTATTCATTCTGTAGAAACTTTTAAAAAAGAAAAATTAGATTCATATGATTTATTAATTTTTGGTTATCCTGTTTACGGTTATGCTATGCCTCCTTTTTTAAAAAATTATCTTAAGAAACTAAACTTACCTCAAAGTAAAGGGGTTATAACCTATTCTACTGCCGGGTATAATGGAGGTAATGCTTTAAGGAAATCTGCAAAACTTTTAAAAGAAATTGGCTTTATTCCTTTATTAAGTAAAGAGTTTTTAATGCCCGGTAATGATGGTTTATTAATTCAGGATAAAGATTCTAAAAAAGTAAAAGAAATTTTGCAAACTGATTATAATAAATCTTCAGAAATAAATAATAAGATTGAAGTGATAGTAAGCAGGGTAAGGTATTTAAATAATAATAAAATAAGTAAAGATGATATTAAAATACCTGAAAGAAGATTTTTCACTCTATTATTAGATCCTATAATGCAGTTAAGTTTCAAATTACTTGAGGGTTGGTTTGGAAGTAAATATAAAGCAGATGAAAATTGTATTTTATGTGGATATTGTGAAGAAATCTGCCCTTCTGATAATATTGTAATAAAAAATGGTGAAGTTCAGTTTGATGATAATTGCTATTTTTGTTTGCGCTGTCTAAATCAATGTCCGGTTGAAGCAATACAAATTGGTAATTTCACTAAAGATAAATTTCGTTATAAAGGTCCTATGGAAGACTATAAACCTGCAGTTATTGAAGAAAAAAGTCAAAAGGGGAACTGATAAAAATGAAATTAGCAAAAAGTACTTATGATAAATTATCTAAGTATATTAAAGATGAAGCCAGGGAGCTGGAAAAATGTTTATTTGAGTATTATTTTGAAAATAGAAGTAAAGAGAATATTATAGAAGTATTAAATAAATATCAAAATGAAGATGGTGGTTTTGGTAATGGTTTGGAACCTGATTTTAGATTACCTGATTCTTCTCCAATGGCTACATCTATTGGTTTACGCTATATTTCCCAAATTAATGGTCATAAAAAGGCAGAAAAAATGGTGAAATCAGCTATTAGTTATCTTGAAAAAGAATATAATGAGAAAAGAAAAGGCTGGTATGCATTATCTAAAAAAGTAAATGACTATCCCCATACTCCATGGTGGCATTATGATCCAGAAAAAGAAATGACTGTTATTGATCAAAATTGGGGAAATCCTTCAGCAGAAATAATTGCCTATTTATATAAATATCAGGATATAGTAAAAGAACTGGATATAAATTATTTATTGGATTATGCTATTTATTATCTTCAGAAAAAAGAGAAATTTAATTCAGAAAATGAAGTTTATTGTTATTTAAAATTATATAATATTCTCCCCAAAAATTATCAAAAAAAGATTGAAAAAGATCTGGCTAAAGCTATCAAACAGGTTCTCGAAAAAAATAAGGAAAAATGGTTTGATTATGTTCCTCAACCATTAGATTTTGTACCATCACCTAAAAATTGCAGGTTTGGAATAAAAAAATCATTAATCAAAGACAATCTTGATTTTTGGGTAGCTTTACTAGAAAAAAATGGAGTTATTGATCCTCCCTGGGGAAAAAATTTTTATGAAGGAGATTTGAGCTCTGCTTATAAGGAATGGAAAGGGATTTTGACTTTTAAAGTGCTAAAAAGACTTGATAATTATAATAGAATTGAAAAATAATATAAGGTGGTATTTATGAATATTATAAACTACAGTGAATATTTAGATGAATATAGTAATATAAGTGGTCTTTATCCAGAAGAATTATAGAAAATAGGTCCTGCATTAAGTTATCAATTTAGTTTACTGAAAAGGAGAGATTAATTGTGTTAAAAAAGTTATTTGTTTTTGTAATTATTTTATTTTTATTTTCATCTCTAACTGTTTTTAGTGCTGATAATCCAGAAGGAATGATATTAGTCAGGGCAGGAATGACCGAAGAAGATAATGGTAAAATATCAATAGAAAATGATTTTTATATTAGTAAATATCCGGTTACTCAAGCAGAATATATAAAAACAATGGGGTATAATCCTTCCAGGTTTGCTGGTGAATTAAATAATCCAGTTGAACAGGTAACCTGGTTTGATGCTGTTATGTATTGTAATAAGTTAAGTAAAATAGAGGGATTAGAAAAATATTATCAAATAGATGATATTAAATATGATGGGAATAATATTAAAAAAGCTATAGTAAAAGAAAACAAAAATACTAATGGGTATCGATTACCAACTGAAAAGGAATGGGAATATGCAGCTCGGGGCGGGGAAAATGGTAAGGCAACAGTATATGCAGGTAGTAATAATTTAGATGATGTAGGATGGTATTATAGAAAATCTGTTTCAACTATGGCAGTAGGACAAAAAGAAGCTAATGAACTTGGTTTATATGATATGAGCGGAAATGTTTTAGAATGGACTAATACCCATACATCTGATATTTCTCGAGTTGTACGAGGAGGCAGCTGGTGTTATTTTGAAACTTATTGTGAAGTTGATTTTAGTTATGCTCTTCATTACTCAGAAAAAAATTATTTTCTAGGGTTTCGGGTTAATAAAAGTAATTGATAAGCAATGAAAGGAGAAAATAATGGATGAATTAAAATATCTAAAATTATTATCAGAGAAGTTTCCTAATATTCCAGCAGTAAGTACTGAAATAATAAATTTGAAGGCAATTTTAAACCTGCCCAAAAGTTCTGAACATTTTTTGACAGATTTGCATGGAGAATATGAAACTTTTCAGTATAGGTTGAAAAGTGCTTCCGGGGTAATAGAGTATAAGATAGATAAACTTTTTTCAGAAAAACTGTCAGATAAAGAAAAAAGAGAACTTGCTGCCCTTATTTTTTATCCAGAAGAAAAAATTAAAAAATTAAAAGAAAAAAATGATGGAATTACAAAAGAACAGTATAAAGAATATCTAAACCAGAGTATTAAATTATGTAAAAACATTTCATCAAAATACACAAAATCAAAGATTCGGAAATCTCTTCCAGAAGAGTTTTCATATATTCTTGAGGAAATACTTCATTTGAGGGATAGTGAGGAAAATAAAAAAGAATATCACAATAAAATATTATCTACTATTATAGAAATAGAACAGACTGAAAATTTCATTATATCTCTTGCTAATTTGATACAGACCTTTGCTGTAGATGAACTTCATATCATAGGAGATATATTTGACAGAGGTCCTGCACCTCATAAAATAATGGAAGAACTAAAAAATCATCATAATGTTGATATTCAATGGGGGAATCATGATATACTCTGGATGGGAGCAGGATTGGGACAGAAAGCTTTGATTGCTTCTGCTATAAGAATTAGCATTCGATATGGTAATCTTGAGCTGCTAGAAGAAGATTATGGTATTAATATGAGACCTTTGGCCAGATTTGCTCGTAATTTCTATCCAGAAGCAGACCCGGAAATTTTTGGACCCAAATTAATAAATACAGAAATGTCTAGGAAAGAAAAATTAATTAGCACCAGAATGCAGAAAGCTATTGCTATTATTCAATTCAAATTAGAAGGTAATTTAATAAAAAACAGACCTGAATTTGGAATGAATGAGGCTCTTTATCTGGAAAAAATTAATTATAAAAGTGGAACTATAAAATTGAATGATAAAGAATATAATCTTACAGATAGTGTTTTTCCTACTATTGATCCTGATAATCCATATGAATTAACACCAGAGGAAAAAGAAGTTATAGATCAGTTGAGCTATAGTTTTAAAAATAATGATCGATTACAGGATGATATAAGATTTCTTTTTAATAATGGTAGTATGTATAAAAAACATAATGGTAATTTGTTGTATCATGGATGTGTGCCTTTAAAAGAGGATGGTACTTTTTCATCACTTAAAGTAAAGGGGAAAAAATTAAAAGGCAAAAATTTATTGGATTTTTTTGATGATATTGTAAGAAGAGGATATTCCTATCGTGAAAATAAAATTGACCATAGAGACTGGCTCTGGTATCTCTGGAGAGGAGAATATTCACCTCTTTTTGGTAAAAAAAAGATGACAACTTTTTTGCGTTATTTTACTGATGTTGATAATAAAAAGTTATATCATGAACATAAAAATCCCTATTATGATTTACGTGAAGATGAAGAAATATGTAAAAATATTTTAAAAGAATTTAATCTTGATCCTGAAAAGGGCCATATTATAAATGGTCATACACCAGTGGCTGAAAAAAGGGGAGAAAGTCCAATAAAAGGTAATGGTCGTTTATTTGTAATTGATGGTGGAATTTCAGCTGCTTATAGAGATAAAACAGGTATTGCTGGTTATACTCTGACTTATAACCATGTAGAAATGAGGTTAACTTCACACAAACCATTTATATCAAAAGAGAGAGCTATTGAAAAGCAAACAAATGATATAATTTCATCCTCAGTTGTAGTGAAATTTGATGATATCAAAAAGATTGGAGATACTGATATTGGTCGGAAACTAAAAGATAATATTAAATATTTAGAAAAATTATTAAATAAATATAAAGAAGGTATTATTAAGGAAAAATATTAAAGAGAGGGTCTGATTAAAGCTTACCCTCCCATTGCAAAAGGTAAAATTCTAATTTTATCATTTTCATTAATTGTGGTTTTTTGATAGTTTTCTTTTTTAACAAGTTTGCCATTACGAACAACATTATAACTTTTATCATTATAACTAGTTTTTTTGACAATTTCTGCGATAGTAGTTCCTTCAGGATAGTTTTTTTTGTCCTGATTTACAAATACTCTCATTATATACCTCCTAAAATAAATATCAATTTAAGAAAAATATCTTTTTTATAATTATAACATAAACACTAATATGTGCAAAATAACAATTAAACAAAAAACTCAAAAAATGGAGGCAGGTAGTTAATGAATAATAATAGTCTAACTCATTTAGCAATTAGCATATCTTTGGTTTTAGTATCATTTATTTTTTTTAGAGGTGCGGCTAATATAGCTAATAGTATAGTAGTTCCAATTATATTTTATATAAATTACGCTAAATTTGATTTGAAAGAGTATTTAATAATGATTTTAGCAGTTTTTATTTTTTCATTTTTATTTTTCTTCCAACAACTTTTTTTCATTATATTTTATGCAATATTAGGTTGGGTATTATATCATATTTTTAAAAAAGAAATTAATTTTATAGTTAGAACACTAATATTTTCGATTACATTTTTGATTGGGTTTGTTATAACAATTAATATAACTGATATAGTTATTGGGACTGCCTTGAGAAAAGCTTTAGCTGCAGTAGTAGCTGGAAGCCAAATAGGAGTAATTTTTTTATATATAATGACTTCCATTTTGGTAGCAGTTACACTTAATTTTGTAGGATATCAAATTGATAGGAGATTAAAAGAAAATTTCTTTTAATTTAATAACTAAAAGCATCTTTAGCTTTAGTTTCTTTATATCTAACTCTAACTGAATTTATTGAAATATTTATTTTTCTAATTGTAGAACGATCATTATAAAAAATTATATCTCCTTTTGAAGTTTGGAGATTAATATTTGGGTTACCAAGTACTTTTTCTTCAAATTTAACATGAATATCACCTGAGGAAGTTTTGACATTCATAGATATATTCCCTGTAATTTTTTCCTTGAACCAGATATAAATATCTCCATTAATAGAATTTATATTAATACTGGGATTACCATCAATAGATTCTTCAAAATAACTATAGATATTTCCATTTTTAGTTTCTAAATTAATTTTAGCATTACCCTGAATAGATTCTTTAAAAACCTTATATAGATTATTATTTTCGGAAGTATCACTTATTTCTTGATTTCCGGTTATTTTTTCTTCTTCTACATTAACATCTTCTTTATCTATTTGAGGAAAAGCAACCTCACCAATGCCAACATTAAAAATCAAAAACAATATAAGCAGTAAAATAATACCCTCTTCCATTTTTTGGCCTCCTTTTTGTCTATAATAAATTTTAATCTATTTATTATATTCTTTAAAGATTGGATTATCCCTTTTAGATGCTGAATTTACTTTTGATAAAGGATATTTTATTATTACCTATAATTAATATAGTAGATATGAAAAATTATTCAAAATAGCTTAGAAAAGGAGAATCAAAATGAAGTTAGCTACTGGCCAAAATCTTATGTTTGTAAGAACTGCTTATATGAGTGAATATAAAGGTATAACTAAAAATGATAAACCTTACAGTGGTAGTAGCTATTTAGAAGATAGCCAGCTAATAAATGAAGCCAATAATTTTAAAGCTTATCAGAATATTTGTTATGGTTTTTTTATGATCCAGGGAAATTTGAATTTAAAGAGACTTGGGGGATCACCAGAGGATGACTTTGTAGATGATATTTTGGTAATTATTGTGGCTTCTTCACCAAAAAAAGGGAGTGTAATTATTGGTTGGTATGATCATGCTCGGGTATATAAAAAACCTCAAAAGCTTCCTGAAGAATTACAGAAAAAAAGAAGAAAATTATATAATATGAAGGCAGAGACTAAAGATTGTTTTTTAGTTCCAGAAAGAGAGAGGATCAAATTATTTCCGGATAATTTTTCGACTAAAATGAGAAGAAATTTTAACTGGTATGCAGAGGAAGAAGAAGATCAAAGAATAGTAAAAAGAACAATAAATTTTATTGAAAGTAAAACAATCAAAAATACTGATTCTAAAAAACGAGGTTTGTGGAAAAATATAGAAAAATAAATTAATAAGGGGAGAAAATATATGAGTGAAAGACAAATACCGTCAATTGATAAATGGCTTAAAGAAGCAAAGTCTGATTCTTCTGTTTCCAATGAAGGAATGTTTTTAGTCCATAATGGAATTGTAAGAGAAACACCAAGAAAAAAGGTACGTAAAGGTATTGATGATGGTTCTCTGGTAAAGGGAATGGAATTTGATTATGATCAGGATAAAGTTGATGAAGCTGAAGCTGACACTTATAAAATGGATGGAATATTTTATGTTAAAACCTGGCTTAATAAAGGCCATCTTGAAGTTGGAGATGATATAATGTATGTACTGGTTGGTGGGGATATAAGACCTCATGTTATTGAAGCTCTACAATTTCTGGTGGGAAAAATAAAAAATGAATGTGTAAAAGAAGTTGAACAAACTTAAATTAAGGAGGATATAATGGCTATCAAAAATGTTTTAAAATTAGGTAATCCAATGCTGAGGGCTGAATCTAAAAAAATAAATAGTTTTGGAGAAGATACTAAAATAATAATAGATGATCTAAAGGATACTTTAGTCTCATTACAGGAAGAAAAAAATATTGGAAGAGCTCTGGCTGCTCCGCAAATTGGGTATCTTAAAAAAGTAATTTTCGCTAATTTACCTGAAAGAGAGATTGTACTAATTAATCCAAAAATAAAGTGGAAAAGTGATGAAAAGTTTATGGTCTGGGATAGCTGTTTTAGTTTTGATATAGCTTTTTTTGTAAAAATTTCCAGACATAAGAAAATCGAATTAAGTTATCAAAATGAAGAAGGTGAAGAGATAACTAAAACTTTTGAAGGGGATTTAGCAGAATTATTTCAACATGAAATAGATCATCTTTCTGGTATTTTAGCTACTGACCATTTAGAAGATAATAAAAATATAATTATGAGAGAAGAGTGGGAGAAAAGATAAAGAGAAAGAAAATTAAAAGTTATAAAAGGGAGAGACGGTATATGAGAGATTTTTTTAGACCGATAGAAAACGGTAAACCGTTTGTTCTTTTTTCTATTGATCATCTATTATTTATTTCCAGTGTGATTTTTATTATTTTTTTAATTTATATTTATAGAGATAAAATGAAAAAAAATAAATTATTTTATGAGAGATTATTGATCTATTCTCTGCTCATTTCAGAAGGATCATTACATGTCTGGCGAATATATGTAGGGAAATGGTCACTGACAACTTCTCTCCCGTTCCATCTTTGTGGTATTTCTATTATTATTTCTATTTTTATGTTGATTAATAAAAAATTTTATTTATTTGAGCTTACTTATTTCTGGGGATTAATTGGAGCTTTTATTGCTATTATTACTCCTACTCTGGATGTTAACTATACTCATTATAGATTCTGGCAGTTTCTGGTTGCTCATGCCTCGATAGTATTTGCTGTAGTTTATATGATTTTTGTTGAAAATTATAAAGTTAATTATAAATCTGTCTGGAAGACATTTGCTATTACTAATATTATAGCTTTTATAGTGGGTTTAATTAATATACTATTAGATTCTAACTATCTTTTTTTATGTGGAAAACCGATGGGAACAAGTAAAACGCTTTTTGATTTTTTAGGTCCATGGCCCTGGTACCTTTTAATAATAGAAATTTTAGCTATTACTGTATTTCATATTTGGTATCTTCCGTTTTGGTTAAAAAATAA
>JBNJDK010000032.1:0-18661 GCA_051744805.1 Bacillota bacterium | reverse complement strand
TCAAATGGTTCAATAACAAGTTGTCTGGCCTCAGGAGCAGAAATATTTGCTAATTGATTAATAGGAGTTTGAGTACCATAATAATCCACCATAATATTTTCTACAAGTGATGGTCTTGCTCTACCTGTTCTTACAGTATTAAATTCTTTTTTAGTATTTTGATAAGCCTTTTCCATTTTTTCTTCAGTAGTTTTCATTACTTTATTAATCAATTTAAACCCTCCCTAATTTATTATAAAAATTTATTTAACGGACAAATGTACCTATTTCTTCTCCCATCAAAACTTTTTTAATATTTCCTTCCTCAGAAACTGCAAAAACTATTAAGGGAATATCATTATCCATACATAAAGAAACTGCAGTTGAATCCATTACCCCTAAAGATCTATTTAGTACATCAATATAACTTAATTCTTTATATTTAATTGCTTCTGGATTTGATGCTGGATCAGAATCATATACTCCATCTACACTTTTGGCCATAAGTATTGCATCTGCAGAAATTTCAGCTGCTCTTAAAGCCGCTGTTGTATCAGTAGAAAAGAAAGGATTACCAGTACCAGCTGCAAAAATTACAACTCTATCTTTTTCAAGATGTCTTATTGCTCTTCTTCTAATATATGGTTCAGCAACCTGCCTCATTTCAATAGCAGATTGTACTCTTGTTTCTAATCCGAATTTTTCTATTGCATCCTGAAGAGCAAGAGCATTTATTACTGTTGCAAGCATTCCCATGTAATCTGCTGTACCACGGTCCATCCCTCTTGCACTACCAGCAATTCCTCTAAAAATATTACCTCCACCTACAACTACAGCTAATTCTACTCCAGTTTCATCAACAACATTGTAAATTTCTTTTGCTATTTTTTTGATTGTTTCAGGTTCAATTCCAAAACCCTGACCTGCTGCAAGAGCCTGACCACTGATTTTTAATAAAACTCTTGAATATACTGGATTATCCACCATATAATAACCTCCAATATTAATATTCTCTGAAAATTATAAAATTCCTTTTTCAAAATTTATGTATTTATATTTATAAAATATAATTGCTGATTATTTTTTAATATATAAATTAAAGTTTATTATCTAAAAAAAGAGAACACGAAATGTGTTCTCTTATTAAATTTATTAATTTTTTTCTACTTCAGCCATTACTTCTGAAGCAAAATCTTCCTCTTCAGTTTCAATACCTTCACCTAATTCATATCTTTCAAATCTTTTAACTTCAAGATCGGCTTCTTCAAGAAGTTCACCTACTGTAATATCAGTATCTCGTACATATTCCTGATTTATTAAACAAATTTGAGTATAATATTTATTCATCTTACCTTCAACAATATTATCAATAATATGCTCTGGTTTGCCCTGATTTAACATTTGTTCTTTATATATTTTCTTTTCTTTTTCAATTACTTCATCACTAACTTCATCTTTAGAAATATATTCAGGGGCCTTTGCTGCAATATGCATTGCTACATTATTTGCTTTTTTAATATTTTCTTCAGTATCTTCACCAGCAAATTCAACTAAAACACCAATTTTACCATTCATATGAACATAACCATGTAAAAATCCATCAGTAGTATATTTTTTATATCTTCTTAAATTAATATTTTCACCAATATTTGCAATTGCTTCTTTTAAAACAGTATTAACATCTTTATTATCATCACTATACCATTTTTCTTTTAAAAGTGAATCTACATCTGTTTTATCACTTTCCATAATATGATTTGACATTTCTGTAACTAATTTTTGGAAGTTTTCATTTTTAGCAACAAAATCAGTTTCACTATTAATTTCTACTACTAAACCTTTCTTGCGGTCATCACTGATCATTACATTAACTAAACCTTCAGCAGCAACTCGATCTGCTTTTTTGGCAGCTTCAGATATTCCTTTTTCTCTTAAATAATCAACAGCTTCTTCTATATTTCCATCAGTTTCAGAAAGTGCTTTTTTGCAATCTAATACTCCAGCTCCAGTTTTTTCACGAAGTTCTTTAATTTTTTCCATTGAACCCATGTTTATTCCTCCTTTATCTTAAAAAAAAGGCGTGGTAGAAAGCTAAGCCCCCACCAACGCCTCCAATAAATTTATTCATTTACTACTTTTTCATCTTCAGTCTGGGCTTTTTCGCTCTGTTCATTTTCTTTAGACTGTTCTCCCTGTTTTCCTTCCAGTACAGCATCAGCAACTACACTACTGATTAATTTAACTGCTCTAATAGCATCATCATTACCTGGAATTACATAATCAATTAAATCAGGATCACAGTTACTATCTACAATTGAAACTATAGGTATATCGAGTTTTCTAGCCTCAGATACAGCAATTGATTCCTTACGTGGATCAGTGATATAAACAACATCAGGTAGTCCATTCATATCCCTAATACCACCAAGAAATTTCTCTAATTTATCATGTTCTCTCTCCAATTCAATCACTTCTTTTTTAGGTAGAACTTCAAAAGTACCATCTTCTTCCATTTCTTCTAATTCATCAAGACGATCAATACGTTTTTTAATTGTCTGATAATTAGTTAACATTCCACCTAACCAGCGCTCATTAACATAAGGCATTCCACAACGTTCTGCTTCATTTTTAATTGTTTCTTGAGCCTGTCTTTTAGTTCCTACAAATAAAATTTCTTTACCTTCAGCAGCCTGTTCTTTAACAAAATCATAAGCTTTATCTATTAAACGTACTGTTTGCTGAAGATCAATAATGTAGATACCATTTCTTTCAGTAAAAATATACTGTTCCATTTTAGGATTCCATCTACGTGTTTGATGTCCAAAATGAACACCAGATTCAAGAAGCTGTTTCATATTAACTATTGACATAAAACTTGCACCCCCTTTCCTGGTTTAACCTCCGCCTATTTCAACCTCTACCATTTCAAATGGCACCAAAACCAGGTTTAGTTTTGATATCACTTCTGTAATATTATATTACAGCACCAGTGATAGAGTCCATAGACGTGTTTATTTTGTACCATTTGCTAGTATACCACATAAAAATAAAATTATCAATCTTATTTAACAATCTCTTTAAAAAAATTATAGGATATTATCATCTTTTCTATGAGAGGTGATTAATACTTTTCCATCTTCAGTATAAAATTTCATTGTTCGTCCATAATTTTTACCAACATCTTCACCAATAATATCAATATTTTCATTCTTTAAAACTTCTTTTACTTTTATAATATTTCGTTCTCCGACTTTTAAACCAGAATCTTCTCCTCCCATCGAAAACATTTGAGCTCCTCCAGCAATTTTAGCAACCATTCTTCGTTTTTTAGCTCCTTTTTCTTCCATTTTTTCAATCATATATGGAATCCCTGTATCTGCATATTTAGCAGGTTTTAAATTCTTTTTATTTTGAGGTAACATTATATGTACAAGACCACCTATTTTAGTTCTTTTATCATAAAGAGCAATTCCCACACATGAACCTAACCCTATAGTTATTAAAACATCTGGAGAAGAGGAAATAGCATATTCTGCCATTTTAACTCTATGGTCCTCTGCTACCACTATGTTTCAATCCCCAAAGAGTTTAATATTTTTTCAAGAGAACCTAAGTGTGGGATAAGCATAAAATAACCTTCAATTTCATGATCACCATCAAGAAACTTTGTTTCAATAAGCAGAGTATAATCACTAGCTTGGGATGAAGGCACCATTGAAGAACTTATAACTGCTGCAGCCATATCATGAGCAAAACCCGGTACAGATTGAATCAAATTAAAACCTGTCAATTTATTTAAAGCACTTAAATATGAACCACTTAATATATTACCTATTTCTTTAATAGCTGAAATTTCCATTTCACTAATGTCATTTAAATCAATTTCTTTATCAAGAATACTTTTCAAAAGATGACGAGCACTTTCCTCACTTAATAAAAATAAGAGGCTTGCCGGGGCTTCTCCCATTGCCTGTAATAATATTCCTATTACATCTTGATCTGCATTACCAGTAATTTCTGGAACTTCAGAAAGAGATAATACCTCAGCAGATGGAACAGTCATATCAATCTTACAATCTAAAAATTGTGAAAAAGCAGTAGCTGCATTACCTGCCCCAATATTTCCTATTTCTTTTAAAGCATCTTTTTGCATTTCAGTTAAATTCTGAATTAAATCATCATTTGCCATAAATCCAGTGCCTCCTTTTTTCCTTTAATTATCTTCTTTTTCTATATTTTCCAGCTGCTTGATCTCATCTCTAGTAAGTATTTTATTCAAATCTAATAATATTAATAGTTTGTTTTCATCCTCTAATTTTCCAACACCACTAATATATTCTTGATTAACACCCTGAGTTATTTTAGGAGCTTTCCCAATATCATCTGTACTTAATCTTATTATACCCTCAACATCTTCTACTTCCATACCAACTAATGTATTTTCAAATTCAACTATAATTATTTTACTTTCTTCCTTTTCTTGATCATGATTATTAATTCCTAATCTTTTATCAAGATTTATAATAGGGACAATTTCTCCCCGCAAATTAGTAACACCTTCTACAAAATTTGGGGCATTGGGAATAGAAGTTAATTCTGTTTGATTAATAATTTCTTTTGCCTGAGTAATGTCTACTCCGAAATCCTGCTCCTCAATCACAAAAACAACATATTGATTTACTTTTGCAGAATTTTCATCAGATTTATTATTAAAATTTGACAGCATTATAAACACCTCTCTAAAAGTTTTTATTTATAAATATTAACAAAAAATATTTAAATGATATATAAAACAAACCAAACATTCATCTATACTATTTATTTTTCGACAAATATATTTAAATCCCTTCCTTAAATCAATAAAAAGATATATTATATAATAAAAGCCCTCAAATGAAATATCACATGAGGGCAAATTAAAATATTATTATTTATTTAAGCTTTTAGTTTTTCTAATTCTTCCAGTAAATAATCATTTAAAACTTTAATATATGTTCCTTTCATTCCTAAGGAACGGGATTCTATTACACCTGCACTTTCAAATTTACGGAGAGCATTTACAATAACTGATCTAGTAATTCCTACTCTATCTGCAACTTTACTTGCAACTAAGAGGCCCTCTTCACCATCTAATTCTTCAAAAATATGTTCGATTGCTTCTAATTCAGAATAAGAAAGTGTATCTATAGCAATTTGTACCGCTGCTTTTTTTCTAGCCTCTTTTTCAATTTTTTCACTTTTAGATCTTAAAATTTCCATACCAACTACAGAAGCTCCATATTCAGCAAGAATAATATCTTCATCAGTAAATTCTTCTCCATATCGAGCTAAAACTAAAGTACCTAATCTATCTCCCCCACCTAAAACAGGTACAATAGTGGTCAACTTATTCTCATATAAACAGTCTTCACCTTCTTTGAATACACACTTACCATCTTTTTGTTCAATATTTTCTTTAGTATTTCTGGTACGTAAAAGACCTTTATTATACCCTTCAGGAAATTTACCCTTGTCAATAACTTCTTCTTCCATAATATCACATTCAAAATCATCTAATAAACTAAAACCCAAAATTTTCCCTTTTTTACTTGCTATATAGACATTGCAATTTATTGCATTTCTTAATACATCAGCCATTTCTGCAAAATCTACAGGTCTACCTCCAGATCTCTGCAATAATCTATTTATTTTTCTACTTCTTTCTAATAATGAATTCATTTTTATCTACCTCCATTCAAATTATAAAATATATTTACTTAAATCCTTGTCTTGAACAACATCTGCCAATTGTTCCTGAACATAGTCAATATCTACAACAAATTCTTTTTCAGTAATTTCTGGAGCTCTAAAAGATAAATCTTCTAATAATTTTTCCATTATTGTATGTAATCTTCTAGCTCCAATATTTTCTGTTTGTTCATTTACTTTAAAAGCAAAAGATGCAATTTCATCAATTGCTTCAGAAGTAAATTCAATGTTTAAATCCTCAGTTTCAAGTAAAGCCTTATACTGTTTTGTCAAAGCATTACGAGGTTGTAATAATATTTCTTTAAAATTTTCTTTAGTTAAACTGTTCAATTCAACTCTGATTGGAAATCTTCCCTGTAATTCTGGAATTAAATCAGCAGGTTTTGAAACATGAAAAGCTCCAGCAGAAATAAAAAGAATATGATCAGTTTGAACTGAACCATACTTTGTTGAAACAGTAGAACCTTCAACAATAGGAAGAATATCTCTCTGAACTCCCTCACGAGATACCTCTGGACCAGAATTTGATTCTCTTCCAGCAATTTTATCTATTTCATCTAAAAAAATAATCCCACTGTTTTCAACTTTTTCAATGGCTTCTTCACTTACTTCATCCATATCAATTAGTTTTTGAGCTTCTTTGTCTTTAAGAATTTCTCTAGCCTCAGAAATAGTTACTTTTCTTTTTTTCTTTTGAGTTGGAAAAATATTACCTAACATATCCTGAAAATTTATTCCCATATCTTCCATGCCAGAACCTGAAAACATATCCATCATCTTATTATTTTTTTTCTCAACTTCTATTTCTATCATTCTATCATCAAGCTCACCATTGCGCAAACGACTTCTTAAACGCTGCCTTCTTTCTTTTAACTTCATATATTGATCTTTATCATTATCTTTATTTTTATCATCATCATTATCAAATAAAAAATTAAAAGAATTTTTATTTTTATTACTATCTGGTAAAGGTAACAAAATATCAACAATTCGATCTTCTGCCATTTTATAAGCTTTTTCTTCTACTTGTTTCATCCTTTGATTTTTCACCATTCTAATAGCAGTTTCTACTAAATCACGAACCATAGACTCTACATCACGGCCAACATATCCAACTTCTGTGAATTTAGTAACTTCTATTTTAATAAAAGGAGCGTTAGCAATATTTGCTAAACGGCGAGCTATTTCTGTTTTACCTACCCCTGTAGGGCCAATCATTAAAATATTTTTTGGAATAATCTCATCTTGAAGATCAGAAGAAATTTGTCTTCTTCTATATCTGTTTCTAAGTGCTATTGCTACAGCTTTTTTTCCATCATTCTGTCCAACAATATATTTATCTAGTTTATTTACAATTTCTCTTGGAGTAAGATCTCCTTCGATGTTATCAGCTATTAGTTTATTATCCATTATTCACCTCCTAAATTTCCTCGACACTAATATTATTATTAGTATAAATACAAATATCTCCTGCAATATTTATTGCTTCTCTCGCCATTTCACTGGCAGATAGATCATCTTTATTATGTTTATATAAGGCTCTGGCTGCAGCTCTGGCATACGGACCACCTGAACCAATAGCAGTAATGTTATCATCAGGTTCTATTATATCACCAGTGCCTGAAATTAATAAAATTTTCTCTTTATTAGCTACAAGCAATAATGCTTCTAATTTTCTTAACATTTTATCAGTTCGCCATTCTTTTGCCAATTCTACTGCCGCTCTTTCTAAATTACCATGAAATTCTTCTAATTTTACCTCGAATTTTTCAAACAGGGCAAATGCATCTGCAGCAGTTCCAGCAAATCCAGAAATAACTTCTCCATTATATAATCTGCGAACTTTTCGGGCCCCAGCTTTCATTACTGTCTCACCCATAGTAACCTGTCCATCACCTGCTAATGCAACCTGATTACCAATTTTAACAGCAACTATAGTAGTAGCTTCAATAGGAAATTTCGACAAGTTATAACCTCCTTATATTAAATTGTCAAATGATTCAAAATTATTTATATTCTTTTCAATATAGTAACATATAAAATCAAATAATGTCAAGGTAATTATTTGCATCTTTCCTAAAACAACTTAGTGTTTAAACCTTATTTATTTAGTCTTCATCTGGATTTTTAGTAAACCCACACTCTTTATTAGTACATTTATAGTAAGTCCCTTTTTTTCGGCTATGTTTTTCTACCATAATACTTCCACATTTAGGGCATTTTTCTTTTACAGGTTTATTCCAGAGTACAAAATCACAATCTGGATAATTACTACATCCATAAAATTTTCTACCTTTTTTACTTTTTCTTTCAACAATTTCCCCATCTTCACATTTCGGACAATCTATCCCAGTTTTAACTAAAAAAGGTTTAGTATTTTTACAATCAGGATAACCAGTACAGGCAAGAAATTTACCATAACGCCCATATTTAACAACCATCGGTCTTCCACATTCATCACAAATTTCATCAGTTTCTTCTAAAACATTGACTTTTTCCATATTTTCATGAGCATCATCGAGTCTTTCTTTAAATGGAAAATAAAAATCAGAAACTAATTCTTTCCAATTTTCTCCACCTTCTTCAACCTGATCGAGTCTCTTTTCCATTTGAGCAGTAAATTCAATATCAGTTACTTCAGGAAAATAATCACTCAATAATTCAGTTACTGTTTTTCCTAATTCAGTTGGTTTTAAACTTTTATTTTCTTTTTCTACATAACCTCTTGATATAATTGTAGACATTGTTGGTGCATAAGTAGAAGGTCTTCCAATACCTTCTTCTTCAAGAGCTTTTACTAAACTGGCTTCAGTATATCTAGAAGGAGGTTTAGTAAAATGTTGTTCTGGATCTAATTTCTCTAAATCCAATTTTTCCCCTTCAGTAAATTCAGGTAAAATATCATCTTTTTTATTATCATGAGATAAAACTCTTAAAAATCCTGGAAAAAGAATTTTTGAACCTGAAACTCTAAACATATAATCATTAGCAACTTTTATATTTACTGTTAAAGTTTTATAGACTGCTGAAGTCATTTGGCTTGCAACAAATCTTTCCCATATAATTTTATATAATCTATATTGATCTCTATTTAAATGTTTTTTCATCTTTTTTGGATCTCTAAATACTGATGTCGGACGAATTGCCTCATGTGCATCCTGGGCAGAATCATCAGTTTTATAATTTTTATCTTTATTTAACTGATATTTATCTCCAAATTCATCTCCAATATATTTATTGGCATTTTTCTTTGCTTCTTTAGATATTCTTGTACTATCAGTTCTAATATAACTAATAAGTCCTACTGTATCTTTTCCAATATTTATACCTTCATATAATTGTTGTGCTAAATACATAGTCTTTTTTGCAGTAAAACCTAATAATGAAGAAGCCCTCTGTTGAAGGGTACTCGTTGTAAATGGTGGATTAGGATTTCTTTTTCTTTTTCTTTCTTTAACTTTGTCTACAATAAAATCATTATCCTTTATTTTATCAACTATTTCAGACACTTCATCTTCACTTTTTATTCTAAATTTTTCACCTTTTATTCTATGAAGATCTGCTTCAATTTTTTCTTTATCTTTTTTAAGATTAGCAGTTATAGTCCAGTATTCTTCTGGATCAAATTTATCTATTTCATCTTCTCTATCACAAATGATTTTAACTGCTACTGACTGAACTCTCCCTGCACTAAGTCCCTTTCTTACTTTTTTCCAGAGTAGAGGACTTAATTTATAGCCTACCAATCTATCCAAAACTCTTCTTGCCTGTTGAGCATCAACAAGATCTTTATTTAATTTTCTAGGGTTGTCTAGAGCATTTTGTACAGCATTTTCAGTAATTTCATTAAAAGCTATTCTATGATTTTTTTCTTCATTAAGTTTTAAAGCCCGGGAAAGGTGCCATGAAATAGCTTCACCTTCTCTATCCGGGTCAGTAGCAAGTAAAACTTTTTTGCTTTTTTTGGCAGCTTTTTTTAGTTTGCTCAAAGTTTTTCCTTTACCTCTAATTGTTATATATTTCGGCTTAAAATTATTTTCTACATCAACACCTAATTGACTTTTAGGTAAATCTATTACATGTCCCATAGATGCCTTAACTTTAAAATCCTTTCCTAAAAACTTATTAATTGTCTTAGCTTTAGCTGGAGATTCTACAATAACTAAAGTAGATTCTCTGCTTTTCTTAGCCACAATTACACCTCCAAAATTAATTTACAAATTTATATTTTTCTTCAATAAACTTATTGAATTCAGGTATATCTTTTAAAATAGTTTCAAGACGTATTTCATCATCTATAATTTCCTGTAAAGTATTCCATAAATCTTTTACTTTCACAGAGCCAGTATATACATTTTTGAGTGTTTTAGTTATAAGTTTTTCACTTTCTTCTGGAGACAATATATTTTTGCTAATTAATCTATATATTAATCCCTGTAATCTAAGAGGAAGATACATTTTTTCTGAAAAAGTAAAAATACGATTATAAATCATATTATTATTTTCATTACTTTCCCAAACATTTTCTTCTAAAATATTTTCCTCTGATAAGATAAGTGCAAATGCATCATCTATATCCTCTAATTCATAACCCTGATCAACTAACTCTGTTATTATTTCTTCTTGATCTATATATTCATCTTTCATCATT
Source organism: Bacillota bacterium (assembly GCA_051744805.1). Taxonomy (GTDB): domain Bacteria; phylum Bacillota; class Halanaerobiia; order Halanaerobiales; family DATFIM01; genus DATFIM01. The sequence continues at coordinate 8,283 of JBNJDK010000032.1, read as the reverse complement.
TTTTTTACTATTATACTAACTATTTCTATAACATTATTAGTCATGAGATTTGACAGGTATAACCTATCTTTCCCTCCTTTTATTATTAAATTAATCACTTATTATATCAAATTAATTATAACTAGTATAAATTATAGAGGTTTTAAAAGCTTTTGTAAACCCTTAAATACATATTTTTTTGCAGAATTTAACTCTATTAACTCTTTTAACTCCAACTTCAACAATACTGAACTTAATTTATTTTTATCTATTTCTATCATTTCATAAATTTGATCAAAATATAATTTATTATTATCTTGAAATATTTTTATTACTTTTTCTTCTAGTTTACTAAGCTCAGGATAATTTGTTTTATTTTTTGCATTTTTAAAATTATTATAAAAAAATATATTTTCTATAATATCTTTATATGATGTTACCAGTATTGCTCCTTCTTTAATTAAATTATTGCATCCTTTACTCATTGTTCTATTAATATTTCCAGGAACAGCAAACACCTCTCTCCCCTGTTCTAAAGCAAAATCAGAAGTTATCAAAGAACCGCTTTTATAAGCTGCTTCAACTACTATTACTCCCTGACATAACCCACTAATCAAACGATTCCTTCGAGGAAAATAACCTGGTATAGGTTTCACATTTGGAGGAAATTCACTTATTATCATTCCATTTTTTAAAATTTCTTTATATAATTTGTTATTTTCTGGGGGATAAACATAATCAACTCCTGAAGCCAGAACTGCTATTGTATTACCTTCTACTCTTAAAGCACCTTTATGGCCAGAACTATCAATCCCCCGGGCCATACCACTAACAATTGTAATTCCTCTAGCAGCTAATTTTGAAGCCAAATTCATAGCTACATTTTTTCCATATAGACTTGCTCTTCTGGCCCCTACAATCGCAATTAAATTTTCTGAAAAAATCCCAATACCATTACCTTTATAATATAAAACCGGAGGTGGGTCATAAATTTTTTTTAAAAGATTAGGATATTTTTCTTCATTTAAAGTTATAAATTTAATATTTTTATTTCTTAGTTTTTCAATTTCCTGATCAAGATTTAATTTATTTCTTGTAGAAATTATTTTTTCAACTTTTTTATTCCCTAAACCATTTATTTTTTTTAATTCTTTTTTATTGATATCCCATATTCTTTTAGGATTTTTAAATTTTTTGATTAATTTACTAATAAAAATTGGCCCCAATCCTTCTAATTTGCTTAATCCTATCCAATACTTCCTCTCATCCATAATTTCCCTCCTAATTACTTATTATATATTAATTCCCTAATAAGTAATAATTTTCCTGCAAGAAAAATTATTTTTTTTCCATTTAATTCAAAATTAGGAGGGAAACATACTTAATCAATCAAAATATATTCACCACGGATAGTTACAGAAATTTTTATATTAGCTGGATCAATAGTAGTAGAATTCATAGAACTTTCATTTAAATTTGTTTTCATATTATCAAAATACATTGTATTTCTCTGTAAATTATCATCTACAGTTAAATTTTTTAATTTATAATCATTTTTATTTAAATTATTTTTTATATGTTTTGCTTTATTTTCCAAGCCTATTAAAGCTTTTTCGATAACCTCTTGTCTTGCCTCATTTTCATTTTCCAATGAATATTGTAAATTATAAATTATATTCGCTCCTGATTTTAAACTATCATCTATAATATTTGATGTTATATCCAAATCAAATATTTTTATTTCTAGTATATTTCTAACTCTATAATATTTTATATCTTGCTGGTTATTATCATCATTTTCATAAATAGGATAAACATTAAAGGAAATATTAGAAACCTCAATTTTATCATATTTTTCTAGCACTTCTTTTAAACTGTTTATTTTTTTATTATTTTCATTTTTAGCATCTTCCAATTTTTCAGATCTTGTTTCTACTCCCAAACTTATATTAACCCTATCAGGAGAAAATTCCATTTCTTTTTGAGAACTAAGATTCATAGTACTTTCAACATTAACATTATTATAAATAAACATATTTTGATTTGTAATAAATAAAAAACCAAAAATAATAACTAAAATTATAAGTATACTATATAAAATTTTGTTTGACATAAAAACACCTCTTTTTTATTATGCTATTAAACTTTTATGTTTTTCCATTTACCTGCTCTAAATCTTAAAAATACATAAGTACCTCTCATACTCCAATCAATAACCATTGCCAACCAGGCCCCTACAAGACCCCAATTAAATATATTAATAAATATAAAGGCCATCCCCAGTCTTCCAACCCAACTAGAAATTGCAGTACTATAAAAAACAGCTTTAGTATCTCCTGCACCTCGTAAAGCACCAGCAAAAATAAATTGTGTTCCCATTGGTATTTGAGCAAAAGCTACTATTCTTAAATTTCTAGCCCCAAGTCTTATTATCTCTGGATCATCAGTATATAATTTCATTAATAATTCAGGGAAAATTAAAAATACAAGTGCCATTACCCCCATAATCATAGATCCTATTTTCCAGGATTCAAAAGCACTTTCTTCAGCTTTTTTAGGTTGTTTTGCTCCTAAATTTTGACCAACAAGAGTAGTAGCAGCAACAGCCATTCCAAAACCTGGCATATATGAAAGTGATTCGGCATTTACTGCAACTTGGTGAGATGCATATGCTATTGTTCCCAAACCTGCAACTAAACGTACATAAAATATTTGAGCAATTCTCATTACAAACTGTTCCATAGCAGCCGGCATTCCTACTTTCAAAACTCTCTTAATCAATTCAAAGTCTATAGTAAAGAAATTTTCTTTTACTACAGTTATAACAGATGTTTTTCGGAAAACATGAATTATTACTAAAACACCGCCTAAAGCTCTTGAAACACTTGTAGCAATTGCTGCCCCCATAAATCCAAGTTCTGGAGCCCCTAAATTACCAAATATCAATGCATAATTGCCAATTACATTCAAAATATTAACTAAAATATTTATTTTCATCGGAGTTTGAGTATCTCCTGCTCCTCTTAAAGCAGCAAAAACCATAAAACTTAAAAACATAAAATACATACCTGGAGCTAAAATTTGAAGATACATTGTCCCCAATCTAATTACTTCACCTTCAGCCCCCATCATTGTTATAATGTTCTTAGCAAAATAATAATATAACCCAAGTAAAATAAAAGCCAAAAAACTTGCTATAATCAATGACTGTTGTAAAACTTTTCCTCCTCTTTTTTCTTCTCGAGCACCAACAAATCTTGCTACTAATGCTGTAGTTCCCACACTAATTGAAGCTCCAATAGCCTGAATTAAAAATAAAGGCTGCATTGAAAGACCAATAGCTGTAATTGCTGCAGGTCCTATTCTACCAACCATCATCATATCAACTATACGAGTAAAAGTCATTAAAGATCTTTCTGCTATAACAGGCCATGCCAGTTTAAATATAATTTTTTTAGTGGATTCAGTTTCTATAATTTCTTCTTTCAAATCCGGATCATCTATTTTCATTTCGTCACCTACTTTGATTTATTAATTTTTTTCTGGCATTTAGGACAAATCCCATACATTTCCATATCATGTTTTTTAATTTCATAATTTGTTTCTTTTTCAATTTCTTTTTCAAATTTAGCAAGGGGACATTTAATTGGTAAAATTTCTCCACATTTTAAACAGATTAAATGTTGATGATGATTATCTACTAACATTTCATATCTTTTTTCATCACTAAAAAAATTTAATTGTCTCAAAATTTCATTTTTGGTAAAAAATTTCAAGTTCCTATATATGGTAGATAAACGAATATTTAATTTTTTATCTTTTGCAATTTCATCTATCTCTGTTGCAGTTAAAGGTTTTTTCTTTTCAACAATTATATTTAATATTTGCAATCTTGTTTTAGTAACCTGTATTTCATTATCTTTTAATATTTTTTTCAATTCTTCATTATTCATTTGAAAATTTCACCTCAATTATTTAATTATTCTTTTATTAAATTTTTAAATAATGCAATAAGTAGATAACTTCCTCCAGCCAGCAAAATTATAGTTGCTCCAGAAGGAATATCAAAATTATAAGACAGATATAGTCCTATTGCAGAAAAAATAATACTCAAAAAAACTGCAGCTATCATCATTTTTTTTAAACTATAAGTAAAAATCTTTGCTATAGCCGCAGGAGCAGTTAATAAAGCAATAACTAAAATAATCCCAACTAATTTTATTACTACTACAATTGCAAAAGCTATCAAAATAAACAAAAAATACTCCATAAAACCAGTATTTATCCCCAGTACAGATAAAAATTCATCATCAAATAAATAAGCTTTCCAGTATTTATAATAAGCACCAATTATAAATAAAATTAAAAATGCCAAAAGTCCAGCAAAAATTACATCAAGCCTGGAAGTTGTCAAAATATCTCCAAAAAGGTAGGTTGACATAGTAGGTGGATAACCAGGAGTAAAAGAAATAAACAAAATACCCAGGGCCATACCTACTGACCAAAATAATCCTATAAGAGTATCTGATTTGGTATTAATTTGATTTTTTATTTTAACTATAGTAAGGGCTGAAATGATTGCAAAAGCTAAGCCCCCTATTAATGGTTCAAATCCTAAATAATAACCAAGCCCAATTCCACCAAAAGATGTGTGAGCAATTCCACCACTCATCATTACTAAATTTTTTTCAATCACAATTGTACCGATTATACCACAAATAATACTCGCAAATAAAGCACTCATAACTGCATTTTGCATGAAATTATAATTAATTATTGCTTCTATCATCTTTTTCACCTACCTTATGAGGATGGCTACCTAAAACTCTATGTGGTATACCATGTGCTATTAAGTCTACCGGACAACCATAAACATTTTTCACTGTTTCAGAATCTAATTGTTTTTCATGATGATGATATAGTTTTTTATTTAAACAGGCCACACTATCTAAATAACTGGCAACAGCTTCCATGTTATGACTAACAATTATAATTGTCATATCCTTATTTATTTCATTTAAAAGTTCATAAATTTGAGTGGTAGAACTGGCATCTATACTGGCAGTTGGCTCATCTAAAAGTAACATTTTAGGTTCTGTCATCAAAGCTCTACCAAGTAAAACTTTTTGGAGTTGTCCTCCTGATAATTGTCCGATTTGGCGTTTTCTTAAGTTGAAAATATCTAATTTTTTCATAATTCTTTTTGCTTTCTTATAATCATTTTTATTATATTTTTTAAATATTTTTAGATTATCTTTTAATACCCCTGATAAAACTACTTCTTCAACATTAATTGGAAAGTCTTTATCAAATTGTGATGCCTGTGGTACATACCCTAAATCTCCATTAAGCTCTTTAGGATTTTTACCATAAACATATATTTCTCCTTTTTTATAATCAATTAATCCAACAATAGCTTTAAGTAAAGTGCTTTTTCCACCACCATTAGGGCCTATTATTCCTAAAAAATGTTTATCTTTTATTTTTAAATTAATGTCTTCTAAAACCTCATTATTTCCATATTCAACATACAAATTTTTTATTTCTAAAGCATTCATTAAATCACCTCTTTATAAACTATTTATAAGAGTTAACTATCAAATCAGCAATTCTTTGCATATTTTCTATATAATTTTCTGCTAAAGGGTTTATTTCTACAGTTTTTCCATCAATTTCAGAAGCAATAACCTCTGTTTGTTTACTATCAATTGTTGATTGATGAAATATTGTTTTTATATTTTCATTTTTAGCAAAATCTATTAATTCCTGTAGTCTTTTGGGTGTGGCCTCTTTACCATTCTTTTCAATAGCCTTTAATTCAAGTCCATATTCCTCAGTAAAATATCCTAAAACAGGATGGTAAATCAAAATAGATTTTCCTTTTAAATCATATAATTTTTCATTTATATATTTATCCATTTCATCTAATTTAGTTAAATATTTTTTGCTTCTTTTTTGATAATAATCTTTATTTTTTGGGTCCAAATCAATTAATTTATCTGTTATAATTTCTATAATATATTTTACTCTTTTGGGAGACATCCAAATATGAGGATCAATTCCACCATCACTGAACTTTCTGGGTTCATATTTTTCTGAAGTAATTTTATCAATTTTTATTAATTCTAAATCTTTATTAAAATTATTTAACTTAGATAAAATATTTGATTTCTCAGCTGGCATTTGAAAAGTAAAATAATATTCGGCATCACTTAGTTTCTCCAATTCAGATGGTGAGGGAGCATAATTTGCAGGGCTATATCCTGGGGGAATCATAACTAATGTTTCTACTTTTTCACCAGCAATTTTATCTACAAAAGTTTTAAGTGGTGTAATTCCTGCCACAATCTTTATCTTGGGATTTTCTGCATAAGTATCTTCACTTAAAAAAGTAAAAATTGTTAAGATTGAGATTAATAAAGAAACTATTATTATAAAGTTTAAATTTAGTTTTTTAAACAATCTCATCACTCCTTTTTGCAAATTATTTGCATTTTGCATGTGTTTATTATAAAACTAAAATCTTATTTTTGTCAAGTAACATAGTTTGAATTGGAATGTATTTTATTATACCCTATATTACAACAATAATTTATTAAAATTATGAGGTGATGGAATTGATCAATATTAATGAGGGAGATATACAGAAAAAAAAGATGTTGAAAAAATTTATATATGCTACAACCAAAATTATTAAAAATGAAGGAATTGAAAATGTAACTATTAGAAAAGTTGCTGGTAAAGCAGGTTATAATAGTGCTACAATTTATAACTATTTTGATAATTGTAAACAACTAATCTTTTTTGCTTCAATAAATTTTATTAGTGATTATGTACTAGAAATGCCTACTTATATTGAAGATAGTAATAATCCACTAGAAAGATTAATTAAAATGTGGGAACACTTTTCTCTCCATTCTTTTAAAAATCCAAAAATTTATTATGCTATTTTTTCAGAAAATCTAGGAGATAAATCTGAAAATCTTATTAAAAATTATTATAAGATATTTCCTGAAGAATTAAATAATGCTCCAAATAATTTATTACCAATGCTGTTAGAGTCAGACCTATCAAAAAGGTCTAAAATAGCTATTAGACCATGTATAGATCAAGGTTATTTAAATGAAAAAGAAGCAAAATTAGTGGATGAAGGTATTAGACTGACATACCATGGCATGCTTACTTTGATAATTAATAATCGTGTAGATTATACTCCTCAAGAGGCGACAGATCATTTAAAAACTCATATTAAAACAATAATTAATAATTATATTTAAAAATTTTATCAATTAATAAAAATAGAGGTCTATTATTTTATTAATATTTTGAATATTATTAATTTTATCATTACTATTATATGCTTGATTTATTCAATAAGTTTGTTATAATATCAAAGAGCATTAATGAGAATATAGAAGCATTAATGAGAAATTGGGCAAATATAATATCTTATTTTAACTCAATGAAACACAAACTTTCTCATAGCTATTCATTTTCGCTAATTCTATCTATCATTTTCATTTTTTAAAAATTTATTAATTTAAATTACTCTAAAGGAGGAATTTAAAAATGAAATATCTTAAATTCTCAATAATAACATTTTCATTACTTGCAATTCTTATTACTGGATTAGGTTTCTATAACAATCAGGTTAATGCTGCTGATAATACGATAAACATTGGTTATGTTAATTGGGCTGGTACAGTTGCTGAAACTAATGTAGTAAAAGCAATACTTGAGAATAAATTAGACTATAATGTCCAAACCAAAATGGTTGGAGCAGGACCGGTTTATGCAGCTTTAGCTGAAGGAGATATTGATATGTTCCTTGGTGGATGGCTTCCTATAACTCATAAAAGTTATGTGGATAAATATGAAAATGAGATAATAAAAACAGGAGTAAACTACCTGGGAGCGAGAATTGGATTAGTAGTACCTGAATATGTTGATATTAATTCAATAAAAGAACTTAAAGACAATAAAGAAAAATTTGATGGTAAAATCATAGGTATAGATCCTGGTGCAGGTGTAATGAAAGCAACTAGAGAAGCTCTGGACCATTATGGACTTGATGACTTTAAATTAGTAAGTAGTAGTGGACCGGCTATGGTGGGTTCACTAAAAAAAGCTATTCAAAACGAAGAATGGGTAGTAGTTACTGGCTGGAAACCACATTATAAATTTGCAAGATTTGATCTTAAATTTTTAAATGATCCTGCTAAAATTTATGGACAATCAGAAAATATCTATTCTCTTCATAATCCTAAATTAGCTCAAGAAAATCCAAAAATTGTAACCTTTTTA
>JBNJDK010000031.1:0-18834 GCA_051744805.1 Bacillota bacterium | reverse complement strand
GTCGTCATCTAACAAAACGCATGGTTGACTTATTATGACAGGCATCGAGCCTGCCTCAATTTCGTCGTTTACATGGCCATTCCGCCATCTACATTTATAACCTGTCCGGTTATGTAATCTGATCTATCTGAAGCAAGGAAAGAAACTAGTTCAGCAACATCCTCACCTTTACCTAAACGGGAAAGTGGTATTTCATCTATTAATTCTTCTTTAGAATTTTCCGGAATATCATCTGTCATATCTGTGGTAATAAAGCCAGGAGCTACTGCATTTGCAGTAATATTTCGTCCGGCAAGTTCTCTGGCTATAGATTTAGTAAAACCAATTACTCCTGCTTTTGAAGCAGAATAATTTGCCTGACCGGCATTACCTCTAATACCAACAACAGAAGTTAAATTTATTATTTTTCCCTGTCTTTTTTTCATCATACTTCTAATTGCAGCTTTTGTACAATTAAAAACACCTTTTAAATTAACATCCATAACTTTATTCCAATCATCTTCACTCATTCTTAATAATAAATTATCACTATTTATTCCAGCATTGTTAACTAAAACATCAATTTTAGAAAATTCTTCTAATGCTTCATTTATTATGTTTTGGGCTTCATCCATTTTTGAAACATCAGCTTGAACTGCAATAACTTCACGATTATATCCTTTTATTTTCTTAATTAATTCTTCTATATATTTTTTGCTACTATCAGAATTATAATTTAAAACAATATCAGCACCATCCTGGGCCAGCTTTAACGCAATAGCAGCTCCAATCCCTCTAGAACTACCAGTTATTACAGCAACTTTATTATTTAAATCTTCATTACTCACAGAAAATTTCCTCCTTTATATACCTTTCCAATTATAACATAAATAAAATGATTCTAAAACAACAAGTTATTAACTTCTATTCAGCTAATAATTCTGTAACTGTATTCTCAAGACTTTCTTTATCATATACATTATAAACTTCTGCTGATCTATCTATTCTTTTCATTAACCCTTTTAAAATTTTCCCAGGGCCAACTTCTACAAAGACATCAATACCAGCATCAATCATCGTCTTCATACTTTCTTCCCAGCGAACACTATTTGTTAACTGAGCTAATAATTGTTCTTTGATCTCAGTAAGTTCTTCTGAAAAATCTGCAGATACATTAGTAACAACAGGCATATTAGGATTGCTCAACTTAAGATTATTTATTTCTGCAGCTAATTTATCTTTGGCATCTTTCATTAATGATGAATGAAAAGGGCCACTTACTTCTAACTCAATAGCTTTTAATGCACCTTCATCCTTAGCAAGTTTTACTGCCTCTTTAATAGCATTCTTTTCACCAGAAATTACAATTTGCAAAGGAGAGTTATAATTAGCTATTTCACAAATCCCATCTACTTTTTGACAAATTTCTTCAATTTTTTCAGAACCTAATTTAATAATAGCAGCCATTCCACCTTTGCCAGCAGGTAAAGCATTATTCATAAACTCTCCACGTTTTCTTACTAATTTTACAGCATCTTCAAATTCAAAAACACCTGCAGAAGTAAGAGCGCTGTATTCTCCTAAACTATGCCCGGCAGTCATTACAGGTTTAATTCCTTTAGAGCGAAGTAATTTATCTGCCATCATACTTACAGTAAAAATTGCTGGTTGAGTATTAGTTGTATGATTTAAATCTTCTTTAGGACCATTTAAATATATTGAACTCAAATCAAAATCTAATTCATTATCTGCTTTATCTTTGATATTTTTTGCCTCTGTAAAATTTTCAATAAAATCTTTACCCATCCCAACCTCTTGTGCACCCTGTCCAGGAAACAAAAAAGCAATTTTTTTACTCATTTCTTGTTCCTCCTACAATATTATCACAATTATTTAACATAATTTCTTCAGTTTCTTTTATTATATTATTAATAATTTCTGATACAGGTAAATTATCATTAATCATTCCTGAAATTTGACCGGCCATTACACTACCATTTTCAACATCACCTTCTCTGGCTGCCAGTTTAAGTTTCCCACTACCTAATTCTTCTATTTTTTCTTTTGAAACTCCTTCTTTTTCAAGTTTATCTAATTTTCTAGTTAATTTATTTTTCAAATTACGAACTGGATGACCTGTTGAACGACCAGTTACTACTGCATCCCTATCACGAGATTTAAGAATAGCTTTTTTAAATTCATCAGCTGCTGTACATTCTTTTGAACAAACAAATCTAGTTCCCATCTGTACTCCAGAAGCTCCTAAACTTAAAGCAGCTGCCATTCCTCTTCCATCAGCTATTCCTCCTGCAGCAATTATAGGAGAATCTACTCGATTTGCTAATTGTGGAATAAGAGCCATAGTAGTTAAGCGACCAATATGACCTCCAGCCTCATGTCCTTCAGCAATCATAGCATCAACACCTAATCTTTCCATTCTCCGTCCTAAAGCAACAGAAGGAACTACTGGAACAACTTTAATACCTGCTTTATTAAGTTTATCTATATATTTTCCCGGGTTACCTGCACCTGTGGTGACAATTGGTACATTTTCTCTGATTACCATATCTATAACTTCTTCAATATAAGGGGATAAAAGCATTAAATTTACTGCAAATGGTTTATTAGTTTCTGCTTTTACTTTTTTTATTTCTTTTTCTACTACATCTGCAGGAGCATTACCAGAACCTATAATCCCAAGGCCTCCAGCTTTAGACACTGCAGCTGCTAATTCTCCAGTAGCAACCCAGGCCATTCCTCCCTGTAATATTGGATATTTTATATCAAGTATTGAACAAAGTTCAGTATTTATTGACATTTATTTTCCCTCCTCATTCCATTCTAAAAATGCAGATGCCCAGGTTAATCCAGCTCCAAAGGCAACTAACACTACTTTATCGCCATTTTTGATTAATCCTTTATTTCTTGCTTCTGCCATAGCAATTGGAACAGAAGCACTTGAAGTATTACCATATTCAGGTAAATTAACATAAACTTCATCATTATCTAAATTTAATCTTTTAGCAGCAGAATTAATAATTCTTGTATTTGCCTGATGTGGAATAAATAAATCAACATCTTCTGTTTCATATCCTGCTTTATTAACTACATCAATAGAAGCCTGACTCATTCTTTTAACAGCAAATTTGAATACTTGATTTCCTTCCATTTTTATATAATGTAATCTATCTTTAACAGTTTTTTCAGTAGCAGGGTTTAAAGAACCTCCACCTGGCATATATAAACTTTCTCCACCACTACCATCTGAACCAAGGTCAAAAGACATTAATCCACCTTTATTTACTGACTGAATAACAGCAGCTCCAGCACCATCTCCAAATAATACACAGGTATTTCTATCTTCCCAATCCATAATTTTAGAAAGTGTCTCTGCTCCAACAACTAAAATATTATCATACATTCCAGATTCAATAAACTGACTTGCAACACTTAAACCATATACAAATCCAGAACATCCTGCTTCTAAATCAAATGTAGCTGCATTAGCAGCTCCCAATCTATCTTCAAGAATACAGGCAGTTGCAGGAAAAGGCATATCAGGAGTTACTGTAGCAACAATAATCATGTCCAATTCTTCAGCTTTTAAATTTGCCTTTGCTAAAGCCTTTCTGGAAGCATGATAAGCAAGATCTCCAGTTGTTTCATCCTCATCTGCTATATATCTTTGTTTGATACCTGTTCTACTTGTTATCCATTCATCACTAGTTTCAACCATTTCTTCCAAATCTTTATTTGTTAAGATATTATCAGGAAGATATTTTCCCCATCCTGTAATTGAAGCTCTTCTCATTTCTATTCACCATCCCTATTTATTTCATCTTCTATTAATCCTACTATATTTTTATTAACTGCATTTCTAGCAACTCTTATGGCATTTACAATAGCAGTTGAATTTGAACTACCATGACTAATTATAACAACTCCTTTAATCCCAAGTAAAGGAGCACCACCATATTGAGTATAATCTAATTTATTTTTCATTTCTTTTAAATAAGGTTTTAATATACCAGCACCAATTTTAGCTCTAAGGTTTTTAGTAAAAGTTTCCTTTAAAATATCAAAGACAAAAGAAGCTACACCTTCAGTTGTTTTTAAAACAATATTACCAACAAAACCATCACATACTACTACATCACAATTATTTTCAAAAATATCTCTTCCTTCTACATTTCCTATAAAATTTATTCTCTTATCATTTTCTAGTAATTTATATGTATCTTTTACTAATTTATTTCCTTTTTTCTTTTCTTCTCCTATACTCAAAAGACCTACTTTGGGATTTTCAACATTAAGAACTTTTTTAGAATAAATTTGACCCATAACAGCAAATTGTTGGAGATTTTCTGGTTTAGAATCAGTATTTGCTCCAGCATCCATTAAAAGAGTCTGGCCACCTTTAGCAGGAAAAACTGTAGAAATTGAGGGTCGTTTTATTCCAGTTAATCGACCAATATTAAATAAACCGGCTGCCATAACTGCACCTGTATTACCTGCTGAAATTAAAGCTTCACCTTTATTTTCTTTTATAAGGTTTGAAGCTATATTTAATGAAGAATCTTTTTTTTGTCTAAGTGCTTTAGCAGGGGAGTCGTTCATTGTAATAACTTCTGTAGCATTTTTTACCATAATTCGTTGTTCTTTATAATTATCATATTTATTCAGTTCTTTTTTTATTAAATCTTCTTTTCCTACTAAAGTTATATTAAAGCCTTTTTCCAATTCACAAGCCTCTACAGCCCCTTTTACTATTGCCTCTGGGGCATTATCTCCTCCCATTGCATCTAATACAATATTCACTCCTGAATCTCCTCCTTTTTCTTGGCAAACATAACAAAGTTACTGGCAAAAATTTTATCTTCTCCAGAAAAAGTATCTACATCTATATAATATTTATTTTTTTCATTATATTTTACATAAGCTTTAGCTTTTAAGATTTCTCCAACTTTAGCTATTTTTTGAAATTTAACCTCAGATGAACCAGTTAAAACAATTTCAGCATCAATTGCAGCCACAGCCAGAGAATTAGCCTGAGCAAATATATGATGTCCTCTAATAACTGGTGTTTTCTGTAGAGCCATATCTTCAGTAGCTTTTAGATATGATTCTGCGTATTTATTTAATTCTAAATCTATAAGTTCACCAATAACTTCACCTTCTGTTACAGAAGTTAGTCTTTGATATGCATTTTGGGCAAGATTTTTAGTACGTTCTCTCATTTCAGGAATACCTAATTCCATTCTATCCAATCTAATGGTTTGAATACTAACTTCAAATTTTTCTGCTAATTCTTTATCAGTTAAAAATGGGTCTTTTTCAATAAGATTTTTTAGCATTTTTTGTCGTTTCTTTTTTCTTGCTTTCCTCATATAATCACCTTTTAGCAGAATTTATAAAAATTAAGACCAGCTCATAATATCTACTTCTAATATTATATATTAGCAAAAAGATAATTGCAAATTAAAAAAGAGTAGTCATTTCAGACTACTCTTTTAAAACAAAGCTATTAAACTACCTGTTCTCCCTTATAGTATCCACATTCAGGACATACCCTGTGTGGTAAAATCTTTTCATGGCAATTAGAGCACTCAACTAGTGTCGGCTCTTTTAACTTCCAGTGTGTACGTCTTTTTCTCTTTTTCATTTTAGAAGTTCTTTTCTTTGGTACAGCCATATTTATCCACCTCCTTAAGCGATAATCTATATTTATTCCCTTATTCTTCTTCAAAAAATTTTTCAAGATCAGCTAATCTAGGATCAACTGTTTCAGTATCACAATCACATTCCTCTTCATTTAAGTTTTGTCCACATTCAGGACATAGACCTTTACAATTCTCATCACAGAGAGGTTTAATAGGAATATTTAGGAAAATATTATTTTTAAGAATTTGATCAATTTTTACATTTGCTAAATTTTCTATTTCTTCATTTTCAATTTCTTTTTCAATATCTATATCTATAGGATAATCAAATTTTTCCAGACATCTACTACATTTCAAAATTATACTACCAGATAAATTACCTTCCAGAACAAAAGATTTATCAGTATTATAAATTTTGGCATCTAAATGTAGGGGACCTGGAATTCCTATTTCCTGTGATCTGAATTTTAAATCTTGAAAAACAAGATCAACTTTTATTTCTTTGACACTACCAATTTCATCCATATTACTTAAATCTAAACTAAAATTAGCTAATTCTATTCTCAAGATAGATTCCCCCTGACAACCAAGTTTAATTATACAAAAAACAATGCCAAGTTGTCAAGTATTTATTTTTCCTAATTGGTTACTATTTCTTCAGTATCTCTAGCTATTACTAATTCTTCATTTGTAGGAATAGTAAATACTTTAACTTTTGAGTCTTTTGTAGAAATTTCTCTAGTCTCTCCTCTTACATCATTAGCTTTTTCATCTATTTCCACACCTAAAAATTCCATATCTTCCATAACATCTTTTCTTACATCTTTAGCATTTTCACCAATTCCTGCAGTAAAGACAATAGCGTCAACTCCGCCCATAGCTGCTGCATAAGCTCCAATATATTTTTTTACTCGATAATTAAATAACTTACGAGCTAATTCAGCTCTTTCATTACCACTTTTAGCTGCTTCTTTTACATCACGAGAATCATTACTTACTCCAGAAACACCTAATAATCCACTTTTCTTATTTAAAATATTGTCTACTTCATCAGCTTCCAATCCTTCTTTCTTCATTAAGAATGGGATAATAGCTGGATCAATGTCACCACTTCTAGTTCCCATAACCAGTCCTTCTAATGGAGTAAGTCCCATACTGGTATCAACAGATTCTCCTCCATCTACAGCAGCTACACTGGCACCATTACCCAAATGACAGGTTATAACTTTTACATCTTTTTCATCTTTATCCATTAATTCAGCTGCTTTTTTAGCAACAAACTTATGAGAAGTTCCATGGAAACCATAACGTCTTATATCATGTTTTTCATAATATTCATAAGGTATAGCATACATATAAGCTTCTTCAGGCATAGACTGATGAAATGCAGTATCAAATACACCAACCTGTGGAGTTTCAGGCATCATTTCCTTACACACCTTAATTCCAGCAAGATTAGGTGGATTATGTAATGGGGCAAGGTCTGATACCTCTTCCATTTTTTCCACAACTTCATCACTAATTAAAGTTGAGTTTGCAAATTTCTCTCCACCATGAACAACTCTATGACCAACAGCACTAATTTCATCCATAGAATCAAGTACACCTTTTTCATCATCAAGAAGACTATCAATAACTAATTCAATACCTTTAGAATGATCAGGTATTTCACTTTCAATCTTAAATTCTTCACCATCTTCATTTTCAAATTCTAAAAATGCATCATCAATACCAATTCTTTCTACAACACCTTTCATAAGAACTTTTTCATTTTCCATATTAAATAATTGATATTTAATTGAAGAACTTCCACTATTTAAAACAAGAATTTTCATAATTAATTCAACTCCTTTTTTGATTTATATTATAATATAAATTATCCTTCATCAACCTGAGCCTGTACAGCAGTAATTGCTGTAACATTTACTACATCTTCTACAGAACATCCTCGCGATAGATCATTTACTGGTTTTGCAATACCCTGTAAAATAGGTCCTATAGCCTCTGCACCTGCCAATCTTTGTACAAGTTTATAACCAATATTTCCAGATTGTAAATCAGGGAAAATAAGTACATTTGCTTTACCGGCTACTTCACTTTCAGGAGATTTTGTCTTTGCAACTTCAGGTATTAAAGAAGCATCAGCCTGTAATTCTCCATCAAGCATAATATCTGGAGCTTTCTTATTTGCAATTTCAGTAGCTTTTACTACTTTATCAACTAGTTCATGACAGGCACTTCCTTTTGTTGAAAAAGAAAGCATAGCAACAGCTGGATCCATACCAAGCATATTCTTAGCAGTTTCAGCTGAAGAAATTGCAATCTCTGATAATTGTTCTGCTGTAGGATTAGGATTAACTGCACAATCAGAGAAAATCATAACACCATCATTGCCATAACAGCAATCTGGTACATTCATAATAAAAGCACCTGAAACAACTGAAATACCTGGTTTTGTTTTAATAATTTTAAAAGCAGGTGATAAAACATTACCAGTAGCATTTACAGACCCTGCAACCATACCATCTGCATTTTCAGTATAAACTAACATTACTCCAAAATAAAGAGGATCCTTCATTTGTTCTTTTGCCTCTTCTTTAGTTATATTTTTGTGTTTTCTTAATTCATAATATTTTTCTGTAAATTCATTTAGATAACTAGATTCTTCTGGATTAATTATTTTTACTCCTGTTAAATCCACATTATCCTTTTTGGCTTTTTTGTGAATTTCATTTTCATTTCCAAGTAAAAATAATTCAGCCAGATCCTGAGCTACTATTTTTTCAGCAGCTTTATAAATCCTGGGTTCATAACCTTCAGGTAAAACAATAGTCTTTTTATCACTTTTAGCTTTATCCTTAAATATTTTCATTATATCCATATTATTTACCTCCTAATAGTTAATATTTACCAGAAATCCATTTAATTACTTGTTGACTTTATTTAAATCTGGTATCATATTATATATACTACAAGAAACTCCATTATCCTGTTAAAATGATAAAAGAAAAACTTATCAAACTTTTTTGACATTTAAGTGAGGTGAAGTAAATTTTGAAAATTACAGGTCTTATTACTGAATATAATCCCTTTCATTATGGGCATCTTTATCATTACAATAAAAGTAAAAAAATCACAAACTCTGATGCTGCCATTTGTATTATGAATGGCAATTTTACTCAACGCGGTCTACCTGCTATTACTGACAAGTGGAGTAGAGCAAAAATGGCATTAGAAGCTGGAATAGATATTATAATTGAACTACCACTTGTTTATGGAATTCGTAGTGCTAATTATTTTGCTAAAGGCGCAGTTAATTTACTTGCTTCTACAAATCTTGTTGATGAATTTGTTTTTGGTAGTGAATCTGGTAAAATAGAATCTCTAATGAAAATAGCAAACTTTTTAAATAAAAATAATGAAGTATTTGAAAATAAAATTAAAAATTTAATTGATACTGGTTACTCCTATCCTGCTGCTAGAGAAAAATCTTTAAAAATATTTTTTGACAAAAAAGAGATAATTTCTGAAATAAAAAGTCCTAATAATATTTTAGGTATAGAGTATATCAGAGCTGTTTTAGAAAATAATCTTGATCTCAAACCTTTAACAATAAAAAGAACTTCTAATAATTATCATTCAACAAAAATAAATAGTGAATTTGCCAGTGGTAGTGCTTTAAGGAAATTAATCAAAAATAATGAAATTGAAAATCTTAAAAATTTAGTTCCAGAAAACAGTTTTAGAATATTAAAAAATGAACTAAATAATAATAAAATCCCCGTAAGTAAAAATAATCTAACATATCCTTTATTAACAAAATTAAGAACAAGTTCTCCAGAAGAATTAAAAAATTATGCTGAAATAAATAATGGGCTTGAAAATCGCTTTTTTAAAGCTTCTTTAGAAAGTGGAACTTATAATGAACTTATAAAAAATATAAACACTAAATCAATAACTCAAAATAGAATTCAAAGGAATCTACTGCATATCTTATTTGGTTTAACTGAAAAAGAATTTTATAAAATAGATCAATCAGGTCCTGCTTATCTTAGAGTATTGGCTTTTAATAAAAAAGGAGAAAATATCCTTGCAAAATTAAAGAAAAAAGCCAATCTCCCTCTCATTACAAAAATAAGTAGTTATTTAACTGAAATAAATTTAAAATCAACTAACCCCGTCAAAAAACAACTTAGCTATGAAATTTTAGCAGATGATATATATAGCTTGTTATATAAAAATCCAGAATTTCGTAAAGGTAGACAGGATTTTTACCAAAAAATTATTAGAAAATAAATGATTTATTTTAATTCATTTTCTAAATAATCAATAACATCATCAATATTTTCAACTTTTACAAGTTCTATATCTCTTGTCGTTTCTTGTGCTTTATCAAAATTTTCAGCAGGTACTAAAAATATATCTGCTTCGGATTCATCTGCTGTAATTATCTTTTGCAAAATACCATCTATCATTCCTATTTTGCCATCAAGAGAAATAGTACCTGTTCCGGCAATCTTTTTGCCTTTTGTAATATCTTCAGGAACTAACTGATTATAAATTTCGAGTGTAAAAACACTTCCAGCTGAAGGACCAACTACATTATCAGTGTCAAAAGTAATTTCTCTTGGGAAATCATAAGTTAAACCTTTAGTAATAATCAAAACTCCAATTGAGGGTTGATCAGGATTTTCTTCTAATTCAACTGTTTCTAAAGTAATAATTTTTTCATCACCATTATTTTTAACAGTTAAGTCTATTTTTTCTCCTATTTTTTTTGCTCTAATAAGATTAACTGCATCTGAAGCTAATTTGACCTCTTTCCCATCTACAGCAGTAATTACATCTCCAGCTTCCAATTTTCCCTCTGCTGAGCCACCTTCCATTACCTGAACTATTTCTGCTCCATTTCCAGTACCTTCAAAGCTAACTTCATATCCTGCTTTTTTTAAAGCAACTGCCTGAGCTTTAACCTTACTTTCTTCCATTAAATTTGCCATAATATCGATATACTGGTCCATTTCCATTCCTTCAGGTATTTGTTGTTGTCGTGGAGTCAGCTCATAACCTTCAGGACTAAAAATAGTTATTTTAATAAAATCAAGAACTGTTGCTCTTTTACTTCCTACTGCTGTTAACATAAACTTACCATCTGTATTATTTTTATATCCATCTTTAACAGTTATTAAAGGAGATAATTCTTTAGCAACTCCAGGAGTTGTCATCATATATGGTGTGGGAATAAAATTGCTTATAATTAAAAATATTATTATAACACCTATTAATTTTGTAATTTTATCTTTATAACTATTATTTTTTCTCATTATTAACTCTCCCCAAAATACTTTCAATTTCTTCCTTATATTTTTTTGCTTCTTGATAACCTTCATTTACTGAAAGAGCGGTATTATCCAAATTTAGAGTATCAACATCTTCAAGTTTTGGATTAATAGTAATATCTGCTCCAGTATCTTTTAATTTTTGAAATTCATATTGCATTATATCAAAAGTATTAAAAAGCACATCAAAAATATTATCGATTTTATTATTAACATCTCTTACTTTTATATCAACTGCTATTATTATATCAGCTCCCATTTTTCTAACAGTAGAAACAGGAACTCTATCCAAAACAGCACCATCTACCATTAACCTATCTTGATGATTAAAAGGAACAAAAATACCTGGTATGGCAATACTTGATCTTATTGCTTTTGCAACAGAACCACTATTTATTACAACATGTTCTCCATTTTCAATATCACAGGCTATTGCTGAAAAAGGAATATTTAAATCAGAAAAATTTTTATTTTGAGTAAGTACTTCAAAAAATTTTAGAATTTTATTTCCTTTTATCAAACCTTTTCTTGGAAAAGTAACATCTGTTAAAGTATCCCAGTCTATTTCTTCAGCTATTTTTTCCATATATTTAACTGGTATTCCAGCTGAATAAAGTCCTCCCACAATACTCCCTATACTGGTTCCAGCAATAATATCTATATCAATTTTTTCTTCTTCAAAAAATTTTAAAACACCCACATGAGCAAGTCCTCGAGCACCACCTGCTCCTAAAGCCAATCCAATGGTAGGTTGATAATCTTTCATAAAAAACTTCCTTTCTTTGCTTACTACAATAAACAATTATATATAAAAATTAAGATTAATTCAATATTATTCGTTAAAAAACCTGTTTAAACTAATATTATTAGCTTAAACAGGTCTCTAATTCTCATTTTAATAAGAAGCTATAGTACCATCAGTTCTTTTTTCTGTTCCAGCTCTAAGCACACCATTTTCTTTATCTCTCCAGATGATCTGACCTCTACCAAAAGCTCCCGAATTCAACTTAACTTCTATATCATGTCCTTTATTAGCCAGTTGTTTGGCAATATTTGTAGGAAAATCTTTTTCAACTATAACTTTTTTATCATCCATCCACTGCCAGCGTGGAGCATCTAATGCTGCCTGTGGATTGAGATTAAAATCAATAGTATTCATTGCAACCTGAAGATGGCCCTGAGGCTGCATATAACCCCCCATTACTCCAAATGGACCTACAGCTTCATCATCTTTAGTAAGGAAAGCAGGTATAATAGTATGATAGGTCTTTTTACCACCTTTAAGAACATTATCATGTTCTTCATCAAGAGAAAATAAATGTCCTCTATTTTGGAGTGCTATACCTCTCTCAGGAACAACCAGTCCTGATCCAAAGCCCATATAGTTACTTTGAATATATGATATCATATTTCCTTCACCATCAGCAGCTGCCAGATAAACTGTTCCTCCTTTTTCTGGTTTGCCAGGTTCTGGAGATATAGCTTTATCAGATATTAATTTTCTTCTCTTATCTAAATAATTTTCAGATAATAATTCTTCTACTTTATATGTCATTTCATCGATATCAGTAATATAAGTTTTTCCATCAGTCATAGCAAGTTTCATAGCTTCTATCTGTTTATGATAGGTTTCTACATTTTCTTTTTCCGGAAAATCAAATTTATTTAAAATACCTAAGGCCATTAAAGCTGAAAGACCCTGACCATTAGGTGGTAATTCCCAGACATCATAACCTTTATATTTAACTTTAATGGGATCAACCCATTCAACTTCAAAAGAAGCCAGATCATCTTTAGATAGGTATCCATCAAATTTTTTGGAAAAAGATGCTATTTCATCTGCTATCTTTCCTTTATAAAAAGAATCAGCTTTTGTTTCAGCTATCTCTTTTAATGTTTTAGCATGATCTTCAGATTTCCACATCTCCCCAATTCTAGGAGCTCTTCCTTTAGGAGCAAAAGTTTTAAACCAATTTTTGAACTGTTCTCCATCTAAATTTTCTCTATATGTTTTATATGCTCTATTCCAATAATATCCCAAAGTAGGTGTAATTGGATATCCCTTTTGGGCATATTCAACTGCTGGTTCAAATAAATCTTCAAAATCAAGTCGCCCATAGCGTTCTGATAAAGCAGCCCAGGTTCCAGGAACACCAGGGGTAGTTACTGGAAGCCAGCCGAATTTTTTCATTTTTTCAAGACCTTTATCTCTTAATTTTTTAGCAGAAATAGATTTTGGTGATCTACCACTACCATTAATACCCGTTAATTTCCCATTATGATAAACAATTGAGAATGCATCTCCGCCAATTCCATTTGATGTTGGTTCAACAACTGTTAAAGCTGCTGCAGTAGCTATAGCAGCATCAATTGCATTTCCACCTTTTTGTAAAATTCTCAATCCAGCCTGAGCAGCCAGGGGTTGAGAAGTGGCAACTATACCATTTTTAGCAAATACAGTATTTCTTTGAGAGTTAAATGGATAATTTAAAAAATCAGCTTTTTTCATTTTTATACCTCCATTACTTTATTAAAGAATTAAATTATTTCTATTGTTAACATAATATCAGCTTTTTATATATTATGCAATAAAAATTAGCTAATTATTTTTCAAGTGGCAGGTAAATTTTAAATATACTACCACTTTCATCACTTTCAACATCAATTCTTCCAGATAATGCTTCAATTAATTCTTTAACAACTGCTAACCCTATTCCCGTTCCATCAATTTCTTTTGACCGTGAACTATCAGCTCTATAAAATCTTTCAAAAATATATGGGATGTCTTTTTCCTTTATTCCAACTCCATTATCTTTAATCTTAATTAAAACGAATTCCTTTTCTTTTTTTGAACTTATTTTTATATAGCCACCATTTTTATTATATTTTATAGCATTAGAAATAAGATTATTAAAAATTATTTCCAAACTTTCTCCATCAGTATATATTGTTAATTTATTTTCATTATCCAAATTAGTTATAATATCAATACTTTCTTTTTGAGCTTTTTTATTAAATTTTTGAATTAAATTAACAAGTAATTCATTTATTTCTATTTTTTCTTTTTCTATATATACTTTCTTTCTTTCAGCATCATTTAAACTGGCTAATCTATTAACTAATTGAACCAGTCGATTCAATTCTTCATTTAGTTCTGTAATAGTTTCCTGATCTGGTTTAAGAACTCCATCTTCTATAGCTTCCAGATAACTTTTCATAGAAGTAAGTGGTGTTCTTAGTTCATGAGCAAGATCAGAAGTAGATTTTTTTCTTATTTTATTTAAATGATTCAACTTTTTCGTCATTTTATTTAGTGAATTTCCTAAATCAGTTAGTTCATCATTAGCTCTGATATCAAGACTATGTTCAAAATCACCTTCAGCAACTTTATTTGCAAAATGCTTCATCTTTAATATGGGAACAGTTAAATATTTTGAAAAAATCAAACTTATAATTATAGTTAAAATAATAATAATTAGGGCAGTAATTAAAATAACTCTATTCATTTTTTCTACAAATATTTCTCCCTGTTCATTATTCATATTTTGTTGAGGGGGAAGTTTCCAGTATAAAAAGCCAAAAGTTTGATTATTATTTTCCAGAGTAACTTTATTATAATTTTCAAGTTGGGATTGAAGATTTGCCGAACCATTTCTTCCACCCATTGGTAAATTTCCCATATCAGATCCCATATTAGATCCCATATCAGATCCCATATTCATCCGTTTACCCTGAATACTACTAAAAAGAATATTACCCTCTGAATTAGTAATAATATAATCAAATCCACTGGTAAATTTTAAATCTACAATTATATTTTCAATTTGCTCCCAACTATTACCGGCTTCAAATCTATTTTCAATTAATAATTCAACCTCTTCTATTCTCTCGACTCTTTCATTAAATAGAAATTCGTTGAAATTTTCTTTAAGTCTATAATTTAAATAAAAACTCACAAATAAAAGACCACTAACAGCTATTAAAACCATTACTATAGCAATCTTTTTTCCAATTTTACTCATTTAATCACCTTCTTTAGTAGCATTAAAACGATAGCCTGCCCCATAAACTGTTTTTATATATTCATTTTTAGCTAATTTCATCTTCTTTCTAATATTTTTTATATGAGCATCTATAGTTCTATCAAAACCTTTAAATTCCAGTCCCATCACTTTTTCCGCAAGTTGTTCCCTTGATAAAACCTGATCAGGATTACGAGCCAGATTATAAAAAATTTTAAATTCTGTATTTGTAAGATTAATTTCTTTTTCTTCAAATATCACCTTCATTTTATCAGGGTAAAATTTTAATCTCCCCTCATTATATATAATCATTTCTGCTTTTTCTGCTTTATAATCACTTCTACGTAAAATGGCCTTTATTCGAGCTATA
This sequence comes from Bacillota bacterium, assembly GCA_051744805.1. GTDB lineage: Bacteria > Bacillota > Halanaerobiia > Halanaerobiales > DATFIM01 > DATFIM01. The sequence continues at coordinate 3,464 of JBNJDK010000031.1, read as the reverse complement.
AGTTCTTTATTACTAAAAGGTTTAACTAAATAATCATCTGCACCATAATTAAATCCATTTATCTTATCATTTTCACTATTCTTTGCAGTTAGCATAAGTATAGGAAGCTCTGATTTCTGTCTTACACGCTGACAGACTTCTTCTCCACTAATTTCAGGTAACATTAAATCTAATACCATAAGATCAGGCTGAAAACTTTCTACAATTTCTAATGCTTTTTTTCCATCTTCTGCTTCTTTAACTTCAAAATCTTCTTTTTTTAAATAAGCTGAGACAACTTTTCTTATTTTTGCTTCATCATCTACAACCAAAATCTTTTTATTTTTCAAAAAAACACCTCCTGAACTTATTTAATTTTATTTTACTATATAAATATGAATATTTTATGAATTATTATTTATATTATAAAACTACTCATAAAATTACTCCTATAATTTTGTTATATGACGTACTTTTTATTTTAAGCGTTTCCATTTAGCACTTCTTCCTTTACTAAGAACTTCAATTATATTATCTTTTTTTGATTTCACCATACCTACACGTTCTTCAAATTCTTTAGAGGCTGCTAAAAGTGTTCCGAGAAAGTATTCTAAATGCTGCTACTAATTTAAAACATAAAACTATCTTAACTACTGTCATACTTCAAAGCTAGGAGGTCACGCTGATATTTGTGACAGTTAAAGATTACTCTGATGATAGTAAAAACAACTATGAAAGTCTAAGGGGCTACTTAGAAATAATTTTATAACTATTAATCTAGCATATTATTTTTTTGCCAAACTTCAGATACAATCCTATTATGTTATGTGAAGTAGCAAGTGCTTTAACCAAAAGTATTTAATTTAATTAAATTTTCTAATTTTATAAAAATTATAAATATAAATTCCGCAGACTAATATATACGCACTGATCAAAAATAAAATAATATACAATTCTACATTTAAAAGAACCAGTACAAATATAACAACTCCATATATATATATCATCGCATTAAAAGCTTTACTTTTGGCAGAATTCATTAGACTTATATTACGTTCATCATTTTTCTCAATTGTAATTTTTTTTGCTACTTCTGAGTTTTTCTTTAATAGATTTTTCTTAATAATTGTTCCAAGACTATGACCAAAACCACCAAAACCAATACCTACTAAAATATATGAAATAGCTATCCATTGTTTAGTAAATAATTTGATGTTTAAAGAAATAAAGCCGAATGAAAGTACTGCAATACTAATAATTAACAGTATATAAAATTTAATTTCTTTATTTTTCATTATTTAACTCCTCCTCATAAATAAAAATATCTTCAATATTTTTATTAAAATAATAAGCAATTTTAAATGCTAAAATAATTGAAGGATTATAACGACCATTTTCTAAAGAACCAATTGTTTGACGCGATACTTCCAAATCGTTAGCTAACTCTTCCTGACTTAAACCATGTTTTTTTCTAATTTCTTCTAACTTATTTTTCACATTAATTGTTCCTCCTTCCTCATTGGAAAGTTTCCTTTACATATATAATACTCTTCTTTTACATTGATGTCAAGTAAACTTTCCAAATAATTTAAATAGAATATCAAAATAAAATTCCTCAAATGTTGAATAATGTATTAATCCAGTTACTTTTATTTTTGCCTTTTCCCATCATTTAATCTAATTTCTATTTTCTTTATACTAGATTTAATCATTTCAAAAGGCTCTTTATAAAGATGCATTTTATGTATTTAAGTTTTTAATCTTTTATGTAATTCCCATAAAGCAGTTTTATTGCTATCCCATTTAAGTTTATCCATTGCATCATCATAACTAAACCAATCATAGTTCTTATGTTCAGAAGATAATTTTAATTCCTGGTTTTTAACTTCAACACCAAATGAATATTCATTTACTACAAAAATTTTATCATTCCAGTCCTCTTTAAAACACTCTCTTGGAATACTGGCCTTAGAATCAAGTTTAATAAAACTGCTATCATAACTTATACCAGCTTCTTCATAACATTCACGTTTTACTGCTTCAACTATATTTTCACCTTCCTCAACACCTCCTGCAATTCCTTGCCAACAATCCAAATCAGATCTTTTGAATAAGGCATATAATATATCACCATCATTTAAAAAATATGGTATTACTAATATATTTTTTGGTTTTCTAGGCATTATTTAGTCCTCCTAATTTTAATTGTAATGTCAGTATTACTTTATCAAAAGGAGATGGTTTACCATGTCAAAGTTGATTCAAACAATGAAAGTGGATCTAGAGTTAAAAGACTACAGTTCTAAAACAATCGAAGTTTATCTCAGATATTCCAAACAATTTCTTAATCACTATCAAAAACCAATAGAACAACTACACACTGATGATAGTAAAAACAAGTATGAAAGACCAGAGGGCTACTTAGAAATAATTTTATAACATTGATTAAATTATATATTCTTTCACTCTTTTGGTATCCACCATTTTCTTACCTACCCCTTGCCCCTGGTAATTCGGTTTTATTACAACATCATAAACTCCCGATGTTTACTCTTTTTCTTTAGTTTGATTTCTTATGACTTGTTAAAATAAACTACTATTATTGAACTAGCCACAATATGTCATAGTCACGGTAGGATTTCCGACGTTATCGTCCCGTTAGGATTGGCAAGTCTTTTGTTACTATAACCTCTTACCCTTTTATTGCAAAAGACAGGACAAAGATAATGTCCCGAAGGGTAGCCAGTTTTTGGCGTAGTAGAAATCCTATGTTATACGATCGTTGCTTTTCTATCTCTCATTTAATAAAAATATCTCTGCTAATGCCTTAGCAGTTCCTATTGGATATAATTTTGTCTCATTATCAATATTTTCTGCACCAGTTATTATTTTAGCACCTTCATCTTTTAATTTGCCTAGTTTCATTTTTTGTTTTTTACTCTTTATAACCTGTTCTTTTGTCAAAGCAATAAGCCCTCGTACTTCATCTTTTTTTAAGTTTTTAGGTGTTTCTTTTAACTTTGCCTTATATATAATTATATGATATAAATTACCTGCTTTTGGAGTTCTATCAGAATGAATCATTTCATAAATTGCAAATGGTTTAATATTATTTTTAATTTTTATTTCTTTTATATTACCATCTTTCGAAATATATTGAGTTTTATATGAAGTTATTATATCAGGAATAATTCCAATCTCTTCTTTGGCCTCTCGCTGTCCACATTCAATTAAAGTTTCATCTTTCTCTAAATGTCCTCCAATACCTGCATAAAACAACTCACCTTTAAAACAATTATGTCTATCTCCAGCTATAAAAAAGATATAACGATCATCTTTCTTTATAGCCAAACCAACACCTATTTCACCTTCTTCTGGTAAATAATCAAAAATATTATTCATATGATCACCCCAATTATCTAACACTAGAAAAGCAATGTCCCGCAAGGGCAGACTGCTTTTGCCGTCCGCGGGAATACCATGTT
>JBNJDK010000030.1:0-19409 GCA_051744805.1 Bacillota bacterium | reverse complement strand
CAAAAATATTATTCATATGATCACCCCAATTATCTAACACTAGAAAAGCAATGTCCCGCAAGGGCAGACTGCTTTTGCCGTCCGCGGGAATACCATGTTATGTGAAGTAAGCTGACCCACATCTAGCCCCAAAAAATCGCTGTTGGGTCTTCATCTACTTCATCTACTAATTTTTGCAGATTATTACTTGGTTCAACCTCATCATATTCATACCACTTCCCGGTATGTCGCCGCCAATATAAAGACCATTTATTATCTTCTGGATTAAATCTAAATTGAGCAATTTTTTGTTTAGTCCATTCTTTTGGATCTTTATAATACCTACGCTTTTCAATTAATGTCACATAATTACCTCTTATATTATAATCCAATTTAATCTGATTTTTAACTCTTTCTGGAATACGGTCATCACAAAAAGTATCTAAAATCTTCTTAATTCTTTTATTTTGTAATTCATCTAAAGCCATTATAATCACCCTTTAATTATTTATTGCTACATATGAAACAAGCTTTAGTTTATTAGCTGGTTCAAATCCATTTGCTTCATAAAATAATCTAGTTTTTTCAGTATCATCAGTCAAAAGAACTTTTTGTCTAATCTTATTATATTTATTAAGAACTGTTTTTAATAATTTTGAACCTATTCCTTGTCGTTGATATTGTCTTAAGACCAAAATATCTTGTATAAAGATAATTGTTTCTCCATCACCAACAACTCTAACTAATCCAACCAGCTTGTTTTTATCCCAAGCTGTTAGTATGTATAAGGAATTATTTAAAGCTCTTATTAGTTTTTCCATATTTTTAGTATACTCAATCCAACCCAGACTATCATATAAACTTAAAATATCATTTTCTGTAAATGAAGAATTATGTTTATAAATAATTTCAGACATGAGTCACAACTCCCTAAAATGCTTTTCAGCTTATTTCGTAAAACGTCCCTGGTGTTCCCGACGTGCTCGTGCCGACAGGCCTGTCCTTGGCGTGACGGGAACATCATGTTATGCGACGTTCTTTATTCTTTAAAAATTAACTTTAAGGCCGATTTTATATGCTTAGGAAATTTTTCAGAAATATAATGTCCCATTCCCTTTTCTGTTATCAATTTTATTGGATAATCTAATTCATTCATCCTTTTATATAATTGCTTCACTTTTGGATAATATCTGTCATTATCTCCTGTTATCATTACACTTTTCATATTACTTTTTACTGAATTGTTCATTGATTCTATATGTTTGTCAACTTCTGATATCGCTGGAATTACTCCTATAAATCCACAAAATATATTCCGTTCAAGCGCTAATTGTATTGCTAACCTTCCACCTTGCGAAGCACCTGCTATAATTATATTGTTTGTATCAACTTTATAGTTTTGAACTATATTATTATATTGCTCTTTTACTTCCTTTTTAGCCAATTCTATATCATCCCAACAATAACTATTCATCCCAAACACTTGTGAAGACTGGAGAAAAGCTAGTAAATAATCATCTCTTAAATTAGGAATATCCCAATACTTTGAGAACTCTTTTATATTTCCATTACGTCCATGTAATATAATTATAAGAGGGCAATTTATGTTTTTCTTCTTTTCAGGTGATAGAACTTTAAGTTTTGGTTTTGCATTCGACTGTCTTTCGTCCCTAAGTTTTTTACACTTTGAAACTAATTCTTTAAATTCTTTTTTATCATTTAATGGTTTTAAATCAGGATCTTCTGTAAGTAATTTTGGAGCCCACCAAAAACCTTTATTAAATGTATTCTTTAATTCATCTATTGCCTCTCTATGTCTATTTAATTTGTTATAAAGACAAGCAGACCAATGGCTAGTTTTATGTAATTTTTTAGGATACTCACTTTTTGCTTTTCGCACAACCTCTAGAGCTTGATTATATTTTTCCTGAGAATAAAGCGAAAAAACTTCTTCAGTTAATCTTTTAAATTTCATTTCACACCCACCTTTATAAAGAATGTCGCATAACGTTCCTGGTATTTCCGACGTGGCTGGGCCTAAAAAAATATAACCTGAATCTCTACTTAAGGATTGGCAGGCTGTTTGCTTGACCACAACGGTTGTTTGGAAAGCAAACAGCATGACAAAAGCCATGTCCCGTAGGGTAGGCTCGCTCTTTAGCCGTCAACGGAAATGCCATGTTATACGATGGCCGATGCGCTTCAAACTATATTTAACTTCTTAAAAAAGCTTCAATAGCTTTTACTCTGTTTGTCCTACCCCTTTTCTTATTAACTTTTAATTGTAAATCTAGTGGTGGTATTCTCACTACATTTCCTTTCCATCTAATTTCTTCTAAATTATTCATTGCATATGGTCCAAAATCAGATGGTTCTGGATCATCAGCTGATTCTTGTGGATCAAAAGCTAAATCTATTTGCCCTTTTAGAAATAATACACCAAAATATTTAACTATCCAACCATCTGTAGACATAATAGGCCAAACAATATTTTCAATAAATATATCTTTTATCTTATCAATATCTTTAGAATTTAACATGATATCAACATCATGAGGTTTAATAGGTATCCCTCTTAACTTTAAAGCGCAACTACCAGTTAACCACCAATCTATGTTTTCATCTTTAATTTTATTAATAAATTCCAAAAGAGCTTCTTCCCAAATAACCTCTTTGAAATAACCCGCCTGTAGAATCATTTCCTCAATATATTTTATATAGTTATTTTTTATTTGTTCCAGATTATCTATTGGTTTAGAAAATTTTTTTATAGCCCTATTATCTTCAATAGTATAAAATTGATCTTTAAGAACAGGTTTATATTCATTATTAAAATTGCTTACAACAAAAGAAACATTATTTTTATTTTCTTTAAAAGAGATATTCATAATAGTTTCCTCCAAGTTGATAGGATAATGTATCCCCAATTAAATTAGCATCGGCTTTCGTATAACGTCCCTGGGCTTCGCGACGTCTGAGCTTGTTTTCGATACAACTAATCTTTTTCTTTAAAACAATATCCCACTGACATAAGTCATTGCGGTCGCTTTATCCCACGGCTCAGATGTCGCTAAGCCCATGTTATATGACGGATAGACGTCTTCTACTCATACTTCTATTTTTCATCATTATTTCTTGGCAACTACTGCTAATGTTTCCGAATCTTCGGAGTATTCTTCCCCAGTAACATCAGAATAATAATCATATTCTCCAAATCCAAATTCATCTAACACTTTAGATACAGTTGATTTAGTATAAAAATGATTAAAAAGTCTATAAATATTAATTTCTTCATCTTCAGTCATAACTATTGTTTGGTCTAAAAACGTATCAGCTTCAGAATAAAGAAAAGTTTTAGTCAAAGCTAAATAAGGTTTTTTATTCCAAAATCCATCTTTTGTAATTTCCCAACTCCTACCTAGATCACTTTCATCCCTGTTTTTATCTGTAAATACATCAAAAATAAATAGACCGCCTGGTTTTAAAGCTTTATAAATCTTTTTAAGTAAAATATCTCTTTCACTATTTGTAAGCGCTCCAAAGTCACAAAATATTAACATAATTACATCAAATTCAGATTCAAAATCAATTGTCAAATAATCTTGGTAAATATACTCTATATCTAACTCATCTTCTTTTGCTTTTTTTCTAGCATGATTTATTGAATGTTGGGAAAAATCTATTCCAGTTACAGAATATCCTTGTTTAGCTAACCGCGAAGCATATAGTCCCGGACCACAGCCAAGGTCAAGAATTTTAATATCTTTATTAGAAAATAGATCTTCATCCAACCATTTAACTGATGCATCCATAGTTGAAAATTTCCTACTAGCTGCATCCCAATCTGGATTAAGATGGGCTTCCAACATCTTTTTAGAAATGTGTTCATCATCCCAAAAATCAGTTTCGGTTTTTTCAAACAGTTTAGGCTTTTTAGAAAGTTTTATCAGTTTATTAATATCCATTAAAAATAACCGTCCCTTCTCTTCAACTATCTATACTTTATAAAACAATACACTAAGTCTATCTTTCATATAACGTCCCGAGGGTTCCCGAAGTGCTCGTGCCGCTAGGCCTGGCGCAAAGTTTGCTTCTCTAACACCTACCTAACTCATTGCAAACTTTGTGACAGAGAGCATGTCCGTAGGCAGGCTGGTCTTTAGCCGTAGCGGGAACCCTCTGTTAGGCGACGTCACCTTTTTATTGGTTTGTATTTTTAAATATTTCTTTTAATTTTTTATTATCTTGGTTCATTACTAATTCATAAATAGTTTTTCCGCTTTTTGTTTTTAAATATGGATTCGCACCTGCATTAAGTAAAATTTTTGCCATATCACAATTTCCCATAACCAATATCATTTCTAATGGATAGTTACCATCTGAATTCCTTTGGTTTAAATTAACAGTATTACTATCTATAATAATATTAACTGTCTTAATATCATTTTCTAATACTGCTTGTGACAATTGATTAACACTGTGATTATTATATTTTTTTGCTTTTTCTTCAAATATCTTTTTTAATGTTTTATTAGGAGTATTCATTACTTTCTTATAAATTGATTGACCACCTTTTGTAATAACAAAAGGATTTGCTCCATTATCTAGTAATAATTTTGCCATTTCACAATTCCCCATAACAAGTACCTTTTCTAAAGGATATCTGCCATCTGAATCTTTTTGATTAATATCTATTCCATTTTTATTAATAATTTTTTTCACTAATTTTTTATTGTTTTCAATGATTGATTTTGATAAATCATTTATATCATATTCATTTGCATATACAGAAATTTGAATATTTCCCATAAAAGAAAGACTTATATAACAAAAACAAATGATTAGCATAAGTATAGATTTTTTCTTTATCAAAAGAAACACCTCCTTTCAAATATATATGCAAAACTTTACCTCACAAGAAGGTGATGTCGCCTAACTCGTTTCTTTGCGAATAAAAGTTCATTATTTGTAGAAATGCTGGATCATCACAACTATTATTTCGTTAAAATCTTCATTCTGTAAATTATAATTTATCAAAAGGATTAGTGATTTCAATTAAATTCTTATTACTTACATATGTATAAATCTCAGTTGTTTTAGAGCTCTTATGCCCTAATAAATTCTGAATATACCTTCTTGCAGGCACGTTTAAAAACCTTCTGCGCACTCCGCTTTGACAGATGCCTATCCTTATACCCCTTTGCAGAACGAATATAAATTAGCATTCTATCAGAATCAATATCAGAAATTTTAAGTCTCATAACCTCACTAACTCTTAAACCAGCTGAATATGTTAAAATTAGAATAAGTTGATGTTTTAGATTATCAACAGAAGCAATAATATCCTTTACCTCTCACATCTCTTATTTGTTTCCATATTTTTATATTTCTTTATCTGGTTTATTTTTCCTTTATTTTTATTAATTTATTTTCTCTAGTTTTAATTTGTATCTGCTTAGAATTAATATTGTAAGAGCCAGAAAAATTAGAAATAGTATTAATTGAAACTGGCATATTTAAGACAGAATCAATATAAGACTAAATTTAGTATTTGTATATATATTATAAAACTAAAAAAAAAACAAATTAAGAGGAAACAGCTTTTATACTGCCTCCTCTTAATAATCTTAAATTAATTCTGGATCTTTATTTTTATCTTCAAAAACTTTATATATTTCCTCATATTCAATTTTGTTTTCCTCACAAATATTTTTAACTTCAGATAATTCGTCTTCTTTAATTTTACCAGCCAATCCACAGGAAGAACTGATTTTTCTGGGAACCGGTATTAACTTTACAAAAATATCTTCAGATTTTAAAGTTCGCTCAAATTCTAAGGCTAAATGTGTTGAATAAAAAGTAAATAAAATAAAATAATCTTTCACAATAATTCTCCTTTACAAAAAATTATTTTTTAGTAATAAGTAATTCATATTCATCATTATCTTTATTATTTACTTCTACATTACAGCCAGAATTCCTTGCAAATCTTCCCACATTTTCTTTAGCAACCTCTTCTCCAATTAATACTTTTATACTATCCCCTTTGTTTAAATCATTAACAGCATTTTTTGTCATTATAACAGGTTCTGGACATGATCTTCCTCTTGTATCTACTTTTAACATAATAATTTCCTCCTTTTAGTTAAGCCAATTTATTATATTTTATACTACTTATTCCAATTGTAGCTACTACTATAATTCCAAAAATAACAGCAAATTTACCTGCAAAAGCTACTCCACTACCTGAACCAGCAAGACCAAAGTTATGAGAAATTGCAGCACCTACAAGATATCCCATAAAAGCAATAGCTGAATCTGTATTCCCTTCTCCAGCTAATATCGTCTGTCTTAGTGGACAACCACCTAGAAGTACTGATCCAAATCCTGTTAAAAACATACCCAAAAGATTCCATAACCATTCTGTATGAGCAGCTGGTTGACCTAAAAAACCAGGGTTAAAGTTACCAAAAATTAAATTAACTATAAAGGCAAAAACAAAAATAGAAATAAATCCAGTAATTAAATGAGAATCTTTAATTAAATACAGATCACGAATTCCCCCAGCCATACATATTCTGCTTCTCTGTGCTAAAATACCAATAAGCAATCCAGCACCTAATGCAATAATCCAGGGAGCATAAGCAGCACCTGGACCACTATCACTAAAAATAATAAAGCCAGGTCTTACTATTCTAAAAATCAAAAGTAATATTGCTATTCCCGGTAAAATATAACCACCTGTTTTGTTAATATCATAACTTCGACCTAAAGTGAAACCATTTTTAAGGAATTGAGATCCTACTAATACTCCGAGAACAAATCCTACAATTCCAAGTATAGCATTCCAGTCTCCCCCCGCAAGTCTTAAAATCATACGCAATGGACAACCTAAAAATACTAAAGCTCCGATCATAACAAACATAGCAATAACAAAACGACTAATTGGTGAAGATCCACCTGTTACTTTAAATTCTCCTTTAGTTTTAGCAATAATAAAAGAACCTAATATAAAACCTAAAATTTCAGGTCTTAAATTTTGAACTACTCCAGCTCTATGTAAACCCATTGAACCTGCAATATCTCTAATAAAGCAGGCTACACAAATACCCATATTGGATGGATTACCAAATTTAACTAAAAGACCTCCTAAAATACCTATTACGGCACCAGTAATAATAATACCTTTTTTCTCATTCATAACTAATTCCCCCATTAATTCATTAATTTTTTTGTGATTTATTTCATTAATATTATAGCATAATCTTAATTTTATATAAAGTAATTTTATAATTTTTATAAGTTTTTTATATATTTTCTTGATAATTAAATTATTTATGGATATAATATAGTTAGAAATTGATTAAACATGATTACAAATCTTATTATTATAATTATATTTATGATTAAGGGGGAAAATATGAGAAAAATTTATCTTGATAATGCCGCTACATCCAGTAAAAAACCGGAAAGTGTAAAAAAAGCCGTATTAAATTATTATGAAAATATTGGTTGTAGTCCAGGAAGAGGTGGATATGAAGATTCTATAAAGGCAGGAAGAATAATTTTAGATGCCAGAACAAAAATGGCAAAGTTTTTTAATGTAGCAAATCCAGAACAGATTATCTTTACTCATAATGTTACTTATGCCTTAAATATGGGGCTAAAGGGAATTTTGAAAAATAATGATCATGTAATAACCACAACTATGGAGCATAATTCTGTATTGAGACCTCTACATGGTCTGGAAGAAAACGGAATAATTGAAGTAGATTATATACAATGTGCTGAAGATGGAAGTCTGGATCCAGATAAAATTAAAAAACATATAAAAAATAATACAAAACTAATTGTTATTACATATGCTTCTAATGTAACTGGAACTTTAATGCCTGTGAAAGAAATTTCAAAAATCGCAGATGAAAATGATTTATATTTTATTTTAGACACAGCTCAGGCAGCTGGTTTATATGATATAGATTTTCAGGAATTAAAAACTGATATTTTAGCTTTTACCGGTCACAAAGGATTAATGGGGCCTCCAGGAACAGGTGGATTTGCAGTAAGTAAAAAAATAGCTAAAAAAATGGACTCTCTTATTGAAGGAGGCACTGGTAGTATTTCTGATAAAGAATATCAACCTGATTTTTTACCAGATAAATTTGAAAGTGGAACAATGAATACTCCAGGAATTGCAGGGCTGAAGGCTGGAATAGAATTTATTAAAAATACTGGTTTGGAAAATATAAGAAATCATGAATTTAAACTTACAAAAAAGTTTATTGAGGGATTGAAGGAAAATGAGAGGATAAAAATTTATGGCCCTGGTGATGTTAGCAAACAATCTCCAACTATTTCTATTCAATATGATGATTTAGATATGGGAGAAATGAGTTTTACACTTGATGACAAATATGGAATAATGACAAGGTCAGGGCTACATTGTGCTCCATTTGCGCATAAAACTATAGGTTCTTTTCCAGAAGGAACATTAAGGTTTAGTATTGGATATTTTAACACTGAAGAAGAAATTGAATATACCTTAGAAAAACTTAAAGAATTTTAAATTATAAAAACCTCCAGTTTTATAAATACTGGAGGTTTAGTCCTTAAAATAATATTTTTTAATTAAAAGCTTCTGCAAATTTTTTAATTATTTTTTCATCCTGTCTAACTTTGTGATAGGCAAGATAAAATTTTCGATTAAAACTCATATCTTTAACATCAACTTCCTGAACTCTGCTACAATTGTGTGCTTTGGAAGAAGCTAATTTAGAAACAAATGATATACCAAGGTCAGCCTGTACACCAGCCAGTATAGCCTCTGTGCTTCCCATCTCACATTTTATATTAAGTTCATTAATGTTTATACCACCTTCTTTTAAACCTTCTAACATAGCTTTTCTGGTCCCTGAACCAACTTCTCGAATTAACATTTTTTCATTTTTTAAGTCTTTTAATGAAACTTCTCTTTTTTTAGCAAACTTATGATTCTTCGGCACAATTAATTTTAACTCATCATTTGCAACTTCTTTAACTTTATATTTAGGATTTTCCGGTTTATATCCAACTATAATAACATCTACTTTATCTTTTTCTAATAATTCAATCATTTCTCCACTGTCACCGACTTTTATTGAAGAACGTATATTAATATCTTTAGAGTCAAGCTCTGCTAAAATATCAGGTAAAAGATATTCAGAAGGAATAGTGCTTGAACCAATAACTATTTTTCGAAATGATTTATTTTTACTTTCTTCTACTTGATAAATAATTTTTTCCCAGCTATTTATAATATTTTTTGCTTCACTATAAACAACTTTACCAGGAGGTGTTAATTTTAACTTCCCATTTTCTTTAATAATTAAATCAGTGTCAAATCTTTCTTCAAGAAATTTTATCTGCATACTAACTGCCGGTTGAGTAAGATTCAATTTTTCTGCTACCTTTGAATAGCTCCCTGTATCAATTAATTTTACAAACATATTCAGGGTATTAATTTTCATATTATAAAAAACCTCCTATCTTCTTAAAGTTGCCTTCAAACTTTCAGGATTCAATAATAAATCAAGGCCTTCCAATATATCTTTGATTACAATATCTGCTTTTAAAACTGTATTAAGTGAGGCACCTTCTCCACCAATAATTGCTATTGACAGATCAGCATTTTCTAACATTAACCTATCATTAGCACCATTACCAATAACTATAGTATTGGCATTTCCAAGTTTAGTAACAAATTCTTTTTTATATTCAGTTCCAGTACTTTTATCATCAGTTATTTCTATATTAACAGGCTGATCTTCAAATTCTTTTCTAACAGTCCCAAAAGTATCAGCAGTAACTATATAAATATCAAGTATTTCACTCAATTTTGAAAGTTTATCTTTCACTCCTGAAACAGTTTTCCCTTTGAAAGCAAGTGTTCCATTATAATCAAGTACTAAATTACTCAAATTCAAATCTTTTCTATTTTTAAAGTTTAATTTCAACAACTAAAGGACCTCCTTTAGGATTTATTCATTTTCAAGTGGGATTAAAATAGTTATTTTTGTACCTTTTCCTACTTCACTTTCTACATCAATATCTCCATTATGAAGTTCGATTATTTTCATAGCAATAGAAAGTCCTAAACCACTACTTCCCTTTTCATCTGAACGTGATTTGTCTATTTTATAAAATCTGTCAAAAATATAGGGAATATCTTCATTTGGTATTCCTTTACCATCATCTTCTATAATTATTTTTATATTATTTTTTATTTTTTCACTTTTAATAATAATATTGCCACCATCATCTGTATATTTGCGGCTGTTTTCAATAAAAATTCGCAAAAGTTGTTTGATCAAAAGTTTATCTGCATAAATTTTTACTTTATCTTTTTCTATATATTTATAATTAATATCTTTATCTAAAATTTTATTTTCTTTGATAATTTCATCTACAACTTTATTAAAATAAAATCTTTCATAGGAAGGTTCAATTTCAGCTAAATCTCCTCGTGCTAAAAATAATAATGATTCTATCAAATCATTCATACTCTGGATTTCAGATTTAATTGATTCAACTGCTTCTTCTTTAATTTCCTTATCTTCTTTACCCCAGCGATCCAAAATATTTATATAACCCTTTATAATTGAAATAGGTGTTCTTAACTCATGAGAAGCATCAGATACAAATTGTTCCTGTTTTTTAAATGCTTTTTCCAGACGGTCTAACATAGAATTAAAGGTTTCTGCCAATTCAGCTAATTCATCATTAGTATCAGTAACTTCTAAACGCTGACTAAGATCACTACCACTTATTTTTCTGGCAGTTGCTGACATTTCTTTTACAGGTTTCATTGACTTTTTTGTAATAAAAAATCCTACTAAAAGAGCAACTAATCCTCCGCCAATACTACTTATACTTAAAAAAATAAGTAATCTACTTAAAACACTATACTCAATAGTAACATCTTTTACAACCTGGAGATAACCATTAAGATATCCGTATTTTGAAATAGTTACAGTTTTTAAAAAATAAGTCTTCCTGCCTTTATTTATTTCCAAATCACCATCTTTTACTGGTAGTTCCATACCCTCTAACATATTAGATTGAGCAACAGTTTCCTTATTATAATCAACTATTCGAAAATAAACATCTTCTTCACTTTTACTTATATCCTGAAGCAAAATTGCTGCTTCATAGTCAAAACTATTTCTATCTACACCTCTTAATTTAGGTAAAATATAATTCAAAGTATTATTAACACTTTCTCTAATACTACTGTGAACATAATTATTTAACATATAATAAGCAGTACCATTTAAAACTAAAAGAACTAAAAGAAAAATCAAGGTATATACCAAACTTAATTTCCAGGATATTTTTTTAGGCCAGTTAAAATTAAGCATTTTCTTCATCTCTGATAACATATCCAACCCCTCTTACAGTTTTGATGAGTTTTTTATCATAAGGGTCATCTATTTTTGACCTCAGATATCTAATATAAACATCAACAATATTAGTTTGCCCCACATAATCATAACCCCATACTGCTTCTAAAAGCTGATCACGTGATAGAACAATTCCTTGATTTTCAAGAAAATATTTTAATAAATCATATTCCTTTTTAGTTAATTCAATATTATCTCCTTCTCTGGAAACAGTATATTTTTCTATATTCATTTCTAAATTATCTATTTTTAAAATATTTTCTTCATCATTTTCCTTATTATCCTTATCTCGTCTTAGTTGAGCTCTGATTCTGGCCATCAATTCCTCTGCTTCAAAGGGCTTTGTTATATAATCATCAGCTCCTGTATCAAGACCTTTAACCTTATCTTTAGTACTATCTTTAGCAGTAACCATAATTATAGGTATTTCAGAAAATTTACGTATTCTATTACAAACTTCTATTCCATCCAGGCCAGGTAACATAATATCTAAAATTAATAAATCAAAGTCATCCTCTTTTAATTTTTTTATTCCATCTTTACCATTATAAACTACTTCTGCTTCATATCCTTCATGGGTTATCTCTAATTCCATAATTCTGGCTATTTTCTTTTCATCTTCTACAATCAATATTTTAGACATAGCTTACCCCCAATATTTTTCTTTTAAAAAATTTCAGCTTTATAATCTCTAAGTTCTACTTCTACTATCTCATCAACAAAATTTACATATTTAGAAAAAAGACTATCAATATATTTTCTCTCATTACTTACAGTTACAGCACTAATATTGGCATTTTTCCAGAGTTCATTATCATCTGTTTCAGCTACTGCTAGATTAAATTTATTTCTGCTTTTTTTAATTAAACTTTTAATGATACTTCTTTTTTCTTTTAAAGAAGAAACCATAGGAAGATATAAATCAAAATTAATTAATCCAATAAGCAAAAAAATCACACCCTTTAAAAAATATTATGAAAATAACATTAATCAGAAAATTTTTCTATAACTTCCATTAATTCATCTATAATTTCTTCTTCACCTTCTTCATTTTTTATTGCTCTCTGTACACATCCATTTATATGACTATCTAGAACTTTTAAGCCAACCTTTCTTAAAGCTCCCCTGCTTGCTTCTACCTGTGTTAATATATCTACACAATATTTTTCTTCATCAATCATTCTCTGTAAACCTCTAATTTGTCCTTCTATTCTTCTTAATCTAACTACTAAATTTTTTTTATCTTCTTCAGATATTGAATTATTAATAACTATCACCTCTTCTATACTTATGTTATAATCTTAGCAAAAATCATTTATATTTGCAAAAATACAATTTTATACTATTAACCCTCTACCGTAAGTGGTAGAGGGTTTTAATATAAATATTACATTCTATCAGGTCTTTTACCTATTTCTGTAAATACTACTTCAGATTCACCATTTCTGATAACTCTGATCATTACTTTTTCGCCTATTTCTTTATTATTAATAATTTCTATTAAATCATCTGTACCTTCTATAGTTTGTTGATCTATTTCTTTTATTATATCATATTTTTGCAATCCAGCTTTGGCTGCAGGACTATCTTCTACAGTACCCATTACCAGAACACCTTTAGTGTTATCTAATTTGAAATATTCTTTTATATCTTCATTAATTCCTCTAAAGGAAATTCCCAGCCATGGTCTGGTTACTTCACCAGTTCGTTTTAATTCATCGATAATTCCTTTTATTTCATTTACAGGGATTGCAAATCCTATTCCCTGGCCCTGGGAACTTACAGCAGTATTTATTCCTATTACTTTACCATCGATATTAAGTAGTGGACCACCACTATTACCAGGATTAATAGCTGCATCAAGTTGAATTAAGTTAGAATATTCTCTAATCTGGCCAGTATTAGTAGGAACTTTAATAGGTCTTCCTAAAGCACTTATAACTCCAGCAGTTACAGTGTGCTCAAAACCAAATGGATTACCAATAGCTACTGCCCAGTCACCCGGTCTTAAATTATCAGAATTACCTAAATCTAAGGCTGTTAAATCTTTATCAACATCAACTTTTAAAACTGCCAGGTCTAAATTGAAATCTGACCAAACTATTTCAGCAGGTACTGGATCATCAAAACCATTAATAGTTACTTTTACATTATCAGCTTTATTTACAACATGTTGATTTGTTACAATATAACCATCTTCTGATACTATAAAACCTGAACCATAACCTTCTCTTGTTCGAGGTTCATCACTTTCAGGAAGTTGGTCTCCAAAAAAGTATCTGTAAAAAGGATCATTATAAAACTGATTATCTGAACTTTGGATTTCTACTTCAGTCGTAACCTTTACAACTCCATCATTATTCTCAGCTGCAATATCTGCAAAGATGTTCCTATCAGTAGGAACCTGCTGAGTATTTTCCTGAGCCTGAATATTTGTATTAAATACTGTAATTGTACTTACAAGCAGCAATAATATAAGTATAAGAGAGAATTGGGTTTTAGTAATTTTACTACGTAGTTTTTGCATAACCATCACCTCTCATTTATTTTACTTATATTATAACAGAAAATTATTAATTTGTAATTAAAAATATATTAAAAATTTATTAAAGTATTACTTTAAAATTACTCCCTCGTAGGGATTAAGTGGTAATAAAATTTTATCTTCATTTTTTTCATAAACTTTTTTAGTTAATAAATCTGTATAACTATTTTTTTGACTTTTAAATTTAAATTCTCTTTTTTCAGGATTATTATTTATAATCACAATAATCTCTTCAGAATCTAATTTTCTTTTAAAAGAATAAATATTTTTAGCTTCATCAATAATAAAAGTTTCAAAATCTCCACTTTGTAAAACTTTATTATTTTTTCTGATTTCAATTAAATTTTTATAAAATTTTCTTAACTTATAGTCTGCCTCTTCATCATCCCAGGGCATACATCTTCTACTATCAGGATCATCTCCACCTGTTAAACCTAATTCATCTCCATATAAAACCATTGGAACTCCAGGATAAGTCATTTGAAATAAAACAGTAAGTTTCATTTTATTTTTATCTTCACTACAATGTCTTAATATACGAGGAGTATCATGACTATCAAGAAGATTAAGTAAAGAGTTTGTAATATCTTCCCGATAATTCATTCTATTTAAAGTTAATCTATTATCAAATTCAGTTGGTCCTATTTTATCCTTTGCAATAAAATCAATAACTGCTTCTGTAAAAGAATAATTCATAATAGCATCAAATTGATTTCCCTGTAACCATTTCATTCCACTATGCCAGACTTCACCAATAATATAGGCATCTTCATCTAAAGATTTAACCTTTTTTCTAAATCTGCGCCAGAATGAAGAATCTACTTCATCAGCAACATCCAATCTCCAACCATCAATATCAAAATTTTTCATCCAGTATTCTGTTACTTTTAATAAATAATCCTGAACTTCTTTATTTTTAGTATTTAATTTGGGGAGATTAGGAATATTCCGGGCAAAGGTTTCATAATTAACTGGAATTTCAGTTTTAAGTGGTAGAGAATCATAAATATACCAGTTTTTATATTTAGACTCTTTTCCCTTTTTTCTCAAATCTTCAAATGCAAAAAAGTTAAATCCGGAATGATTAAAAACAGCATCTAAAATAATTTTCATATCTCTTTTATGAGCTTCTTTAACAAGTTTATCAAAGATTTTTTCATCACCAAAATGTTCATCAATTTTTAGATAATCATCTATATTGTATTTATGATTTGATAGAGAATCAAAAATTGGAGTTAGATAAATTGTATTTACCCCAAGGTCTTCCAGATAATCAATTTTTTCATAAATTCCCTTTAGGTCACCACCAAAAAATGAATCTCGCCTGGGAAGTTCTCCCCATTTTTTTAAATCATCTGGATTTAATTTAGAATTACCATTATTAAATCTTTCAGGAAATATTTGATAAACAATTGCTTCATCTAGCCAGGTGGGAAGATCAAGTAAATCATCATCAGTTATTAAAGAATACTGAAAAAATCCACTTTTTCCTCCCCTTGGCCTATTTTCAGAAAAACCTTTTTCATTATACCAGCTTTTATTTTCTCCATCATCTAAAAGAAAATGATAGCGAAATCGAGGATCTTCAAGTTCTATAGTAGTTTCATAAAAATCATTAACTGAAGAACTAGTTTTTAATTTCATTTCTTTTACTTTTAATGGTTCACGTCCATCAAAAACAAATCGGGTACCATAAATAACTTTTACATTTTTTAAATCATTTTTTGCAGTTTTTAATCTTAATTTTAAAGTGTTTTCATCTACTGGAAAAGCATAATTACTATAACTTTTGTGTTCAATTGCTGATTTAATCATTACATAAAACTCCTTTTATATCTTATTCTTTTACTCCTCCACCGGTTAAACCATGAACAATATAATCCTGGAAAACCATAAATAAAATAACAATAGGAATAGCTCCAACTAAGGCTGCTGCTGAGAATACTCCCATTCTTTTACCATACATATCAGAAATAAACATCTGGAGTCCTACAGCTAAAGTGAATTTTTCTGTACCATTTAATAAAATACTTGCCAGAATATACTCTGAATAAGTTCTAATGAACTGTAATACAAATAGTACTGATAATATTGGTCTGGCTAATGGTAAAATAATCTGAACAAAAGCCTGAAAACGACTGGCACCATCAATATAAGCAGCTTCTTCTAAAGAACGAGGAATAGTATCTAAGTATCCTTTCATAAGCCAGGTATTAACTCCAATAGAACCACCTAAATAAGTTAAAACCAGGGCTGTATGGGTATTAAGTCCAATAGAAGGAATGTAATTTTGGATATTCAAAAATAGTAAATAGATAGCTACCATAGCCAGCATTTGTGGAAAAATCTGTATTAACAAAATCATAAATAGACCATTTCTTCTTCCTGTAAAATGGAATCTAGAAAATGGATAGGCAGCTAAAGCTGTCATAGAAACTGAAAAGAAAGCAGTTATTAAAGAAATCTTTATACTGTTCCACATCCACAACATAAAAGGATGGGAATCACTTGTAAAAATTTCTTTATAATGAACTAAAGAAGCATTATCAGGTATTATTTTTTGTCCAACAATAGTATTGGCTGGATTTAAAGAAGCAGATAATGTCCAGACAATAGGAAAAAATACAAAACCTATTACTATCAAAATAATGAAATGCCTTAATAATCTTATTGCAGTTGATTCATAATTATTATTCATTTTCTTTCACATCCTCTAGAGCACCTGTATATTTGAAGTTAAACCAGGTTATTGTAGCAGTTATCATAAAGATAAATAAAGCTACAGTACTTGCTAAACCAAAGTCTGAACCTCTACCAGTAGCAAATGATAATCTATAAGTATAAGAAATCAAAATATCTGTTGCACCTGCTGGTGTTTGGGCTCCTGGAATCGCCGGTCCACCTTCATTAAACAAGTAAATAACATTAAAGTTGTTAAAATTAAAGGCAAAAGATGATATTAATAGTGGTCCTAAGCTTACCAGTAATAATGGTAAGGTAATATGGCGAAATTTCTGCCAGACAGAAGCACCATCAATTGCAGCTGCCTCATATAAGTTATCTGAAATACTTTGAAGTGAACCTAATGCTATAAGCATCATATAGGGAAAACCCATCCAGAGGTTAACAATAAGCAAAGCAACTTTGGCCCATATTGGATCCTGCATCCACTGGATACTACTTATTGAGAAAAATTGCAATAAATTATTTACAGCTCCAACTTCAGCATTAAATAACCCTCTCCAGACTAGAACTGAGATAAAACCTGGAATTGCATAGGGTAAAATTAATATAACTCTATATAGTTTGCGGAATCTCAAATTACTATCGTTTAATAGAATAGCCATAAATAATCCTAAACTAAAGGTTAAAAATACACTTAATATTGCCCACTCAAATGTCCAGATAAATACTCTTAAAAATGGATTAAATATTCTATCATCAGTTAATAATTTTTTGTAATTTTTCCAGCCGATATGAGTTCTAAAACCAGGGGTTAATCTTTCCCCATCTTCAGATTCAAAATATCCATTTTCAGATGGTTTATACACTCTATCAGTTCGTAAACTATTTAATTGGTCTTTTTCTGCATCATATTTATATTGCGGTATATAAGAAGAAAAATATTCAGTGTTTTTCATTCTTAAAATTCTATCATTTCTTTCAAATTCTAAATCCTGTAAAGTATCTAAATGTTGAAATAACTGCATTGGAGGAATCCTTTTATAGCCATTTATTTCATCAATTTTTCCATCATTATCAGAATCCACAATTTCTTTATCAAAATTTTCAATTGGTGTAAATTTATCATCAAAGCCTATAAATTTTTCTCCTTCTTCATTTTCAAAAAGAAAAATAAATTCCTTTTCATCTTCTAATTTAAATGCATCAAAAGAAAACTCTTCTGCATCTTCAGGACTAAAATATCTATTTTCCAATTGATTAACTACCTGTTGTTTATCAAGCACATGACCTGTTCCATAATTAGTAAAAGATATATATACAGTATAAAAAATAGGATAAACTACAAATATGACCATAAATATAGTTCCTGGTAAGATATAACGCATTGGGTAAGCTTTATCTATTAAATATACTATATTTATAGCTCCTACTACAACTATAAGTCCAATTAATAATAAATAAGCTGAATCATTATATAATATTACTGCACTCCATATAGATAAGGCATCCATAATTCCTAAAAATATTATTTTGAATAAATACTTCCACATATTATCTTGTATATTCAAGGTTACCCTCCCCTTTTAAAATATACCGGCCCTATAAATAGGACCGGTATTATAAAATTAACTATATATTAATTACTCAGCACTCTGTTCTAAAGAATCTTCAATTTGTTCAACAGCATTATCAAGAGCAGGTTTTACATCCTGTTTTTGATTTAATACAACTTCTAGAGCGTCTTCCCAGGCAGCCCAGACAGCGTTCATTTCTGGAATACTAGGCATTGGCATACTTTCTCTTGCACTTTCTAAAACACCAGCTGTTTGTGGATCTTCATTTGCAACTTCTATAGCTGGCTTATAAACAGGAGGTCTACCACCTTTTTCATATAATTCAATCATTGTATCTTCTCTTGCAATAAAGTTACGGATAAAGGCCTGAGCTAACATTTTATTTTCACTAAATTCACTCATCATAAATCCGTGAACTGAAGAAAATGGTTTAGGAGCCTGACCTTCCATAGTTGGAAGCTGTGCAAAACCATAATTTATTCCAGCTTCTTCAAGATTTGCAAATTCCCATGGACCGGTAAGCATCATAGCAGCATCTCCACTTTTGAAAAGAGAAGCCATTGTTTGATAATCAAGATATGGAACATATTCTTCTGCATAAAGGCTATTAAGTTTTTCTAAACCTTTTACTGCTCCTTCATTATTTAAACCAATATCTTCTGGATTATATACTCCATCTTCCATACCAAATACATAACCACCCATAGCACTCATGAATGGATAAGTGTGGAATGGATCAGGCTGAGGCATAACAAATCCATACTTTTCTTCTTCTTTATTAGTATTTGCTTTTACTACTTCTGTAAATTCTTCCCATGTTTCTGGAGGATTAGGTACTAAATCCTTATTATAAATTAAACCTACAGATTCAATAGCATAAGGGACTGCATAAGTATCTTCTCCCCAGGTAAATGCTTCAAGAGAAACTTCAATAAAGTCATCTTCCATTCCGGATATGTCAATTGGACTAATTAGACCATTAGTAACCAATTCACCTAACCAGTCATGGGCACCAACAATAATATCAGGACCTTCACCAGATGGAGCTTCCACTCTCATACTATCTCTGAT
Source organism: Bacillota bacterium (assembly GCA_051744805.1). Lineage (GTDB taxonomy): Bacteria > Bacillota > Halanaerobiia > Halanaerobiales > DATFIM01 > DATFIM01. The sequence goes on along the minus strand of JBNJDK010000030.1, from coordinate 117 downwards.
ATCACCAAAGGCTTTTTCCTGTACCTCTACAGGTACCCCATAGTCTTCTTCAAATTCCCCGGCTAATTCAGTAACAACCTCAAGTCTGTTTTCATCTGCCCAAATCAAGAGCTTTCC
>JBNJDK010000029.1:0-20600 GCA_051744805.1 Bacillota bacterium | reverse complement strand
ATGCTTGCAGCAAAACATGCAACTGACATCTCAAGTGCAGGTATAACTCAACGTTCTTTTGATTTGTATCTAAGAGAAGGATTATGGGAAAAACACCTTAATGAAATGCGTGATTTATTTAAAAATCGTTTTAATATAATGAGAGAAGCTATTGATAAGTATTTGTTACCTTCAGTTCAGTTACTATATAATCCTGGAGGAGGATTATATTTTTGGCTTAGATTGAAAAAAAATTTTAATAGTGAAAAATTATATAAAAAATCCCTGCAAAACGGTGTTGCTTTTCTACCTGGGACTTTATTTTATCACGATAATAGAGAATCTGCTGATTTTAGATTGAGTTTTGCTGCCAGTAATGAAAAAGAAATAACAGAGGGAATCAAAATTTTAGCTAAAAATATAAAAGAAATCCAGACAGGCAGTAAAAATAAAGGATATACTCCTTTAGTATAGAGGAATTTAATTTTTTTTATGGAATATAATAAAATAGAGATAATTTAGAATTTATTTAAAATTTATACAAAAATTAGAATATTTATTTATAAACTGGGTTTTGGTTATTAAAGAATTAGAGTAGTAAAGAAGCTTACCTTACCAGTAAAAAAGGAGGAAAAAAAGATGAAAGAGATTTTATCAGGTAATGAAGCTATTGCTAGAGGAGCCTATGAATATGGGGTTAAAGTAGCTACAGCCTATCCTGGTACACCAAGTACTGAAATTTTAGAAAATGCAGTAAATTACAAAGAAGATATTTATTGTGAATGGTCTCCAAATGAAAAAGTTGCTATGGAGGTAGCTATAGGTTCAGCTTTTGCTGGAGCACGTTCTTTGGTAGCTATGAAACATGTAGGATTAAATGTGGCAGCTGATCCTTTTATGACCCTTTCTTATACTGGAATAAAAGGTGGTTTGGTTATAGTTTCAGCTGATGATCCAAGTATGCATAGTTCTCAAAATGAGCAGGATAATCGTCATTATGCTCGTTTTGCAAAGGTTCCTATGTTAGAGCCTAGTAATAGTCAGGAAGCAAAAGATATGGTAGGAGAAGCTTTAGAGATAAGTGAAGATTTTGATACACCAATAATTTTAAGAACAACAACTCGAATTTCTCATGCTAAAACTATTGTTGAAACAGGAGAAAGAGAAGAATCAGATGTACCAGATAAATTTGAAAAAGATCCGGATAAATTTGTTATGGTACCTGCTAATGCTAAAAAACGTCATCCGGTTATAGAAGAAAGAATGAATAAATTAAAAGAATTTGCAGAAAAAACATCATTAAATAAAATAGAGTGGAATAAAAAAGAAATCGGAATTATAACAGGAGGAGTTGCCTATAATTATGCTAAAGAAGTTTTTCCAGAAGCTTCAGTTTTAAAATTAGGATTAACTCATCCTCTTCCAGAAAAAAAGATAAAAGAATTTGCTAATGAAGTTGAAAAATTATATGTTATAGAAGAACTTGATCCATTTTTGGAAGATCAAATAAAAGCAATGGGTATAGATGTTATAGGTAAAGATAAACTTCCTGTGACATTTGAGTATAATACTAAAATTTTAAGAGATAATCTCATTAATGAAGAAAAACAAAGTAAAAAAGAAAATAAAGTCAATTTAACTAAGGATTTACCTCAGCGTCCACCTGCTCTTTGTTCGGGCTGTCCTCACCGAAGTGTATTTTATACTTTAAATAAACTCGGGGTAACAGTTACTGGAGATATAGGCTGTTATGCTTTAGGAGTTGTACCTCCTTTATCAGCTATGGATTCAGTAGTTTGTATGGGAGCCAGTATCGGGAATGCTCATGGTGTTGAATTAGCCCTAGGAGAAGATGCTAAAGGTAAAGTAGTTGGAGTAATTGGTGATTCTACTTTTATGCACTCAGGAATTACTGGTTTGCTAGATATTGTATATAACAAAGGTGCCTCAACTATTATTATTCTTGATAATAGAATCACTGCTATGACAGGGCATCAGGAAAATCCTACTACTGGAAAGACTCTGATGGGTGAAGATACTCCTAAAATAGATCTTGCAAAATTATCTGAAGCTCTAGGAGTAAATAGTGTTCAGGTGGTAGATCCCTATGATTTAGAAGAAACTGAAGAAACTATACAGAAAGAATTAAATAAAGATGAAATATCAGTAGTAATAGCCAGAAGAGCATGTGCGTTATTGAAAAGTGTAGAAAAGAAGAAGCCATTTAAAGTTGATCCTGAAAAATGTATTAATTGCGGACAATGTTTGGAGTTAGGTTGTCCTGCAATATCACAGGGAGACGGTCAGGCAGTGATAGATGATTATCTCTGTACAGGCTGTGGAGTTTGTGTTCAGGTTTGCCCTGTTGATGCAATTGTAAAGGATGGTGATAGTAATGAGTAAAACTGTAAATATTATGTTAGCTGGTGTAGGGGGACAGGGAGTTTTACTGGCCAGTGAAGTAATTTCTAAATCAGCTTTAAAAGAAGGTTTTGATGTTAAAAAATCAGAGGTTCATGGTATGGCCCAAAGAGGTGGTAGTGTAGTAAGTAATGTTCGTTTTGGAGAAAAAGTGTATTCTCCATTAATAGCAGAAGGTGAAGCAGATATACTTCTTGCTTTTGAAAAATTAGAAGCATTACGCTGGATTAATTATTTGAAAGAAGATGGTATTATAATAACAAACACTCAAAGGATTGACCCTTTGCCAGTAGCTAATGGTAAAGTTGATTATCCTGAAAATATTATGGAAAAATTAGAAAGCTCAGGCCATAAGATTGTTAGTGTTGATGCTCTTAAAGCAGCCAGAGAAGCAGGAACTCAAAAAGTAATTAATACCGTTTTGCTGGGAGCTTTAGTTAATTATACAGATATATCTGTAGAAGTTTTTGAAAATGTTATTAAGAAAAATGTTCCTCCAAAAACAATAGATATTAATATAAAAGCATTTAAATCAGGATTAAATTCTGTTTAAAGTTATGTGATAAAGATTTATAAGCCCCTTTATAGGGGCTTTTTTAAAAAAATATATTAATAAAATTATAAAAAAGAATGTGAGGGGAAAAAATGGAAACAAATGAAATTAAAGAAATCAAAAAAAATATTGCAAGAGTAATAGTTGGTAAAGAAAAAGTAGTTGAACTTCTTTTAACATCACTTTTAGCTAATGGACATGTTTTAATAGATGATGTTCCAGGAATGGGGAAAACTAAATTGGCTAACACTTTAGCTCTTTCGTTGGATAGTGATTTTAAAAGAATTCAATTTACTCCTGATCTCCAACCATCAGATATTACAGGTTTATATTTTTACAATCAAAAGGAAAGTGAATTTATATTCCGAAAAGGGCCAATATTAACAAATATTTTACTAGCTGATGAGATAAATAGAGCTGTTCCTAGAACTCAATCCAGTCTTTTAGAAGCAATGGAAGAAAGACAGGTAACAGTAGAAGGAGAAAGTTTTAAAATTGACGAACCATTTATGGTTATTGCTACTCAAAACCCTATAGAACTAGAAGGGACCTTTCCTTTACCTGAAGCTCAATTAGATAGATTTTTATTAAAAATTGAAATGGGTTATCCTGAAAAAAAGGAAGAGGTAGATATTTTAAATAGATTTAAAAAAAGAGATCCTATTAATGATATATCACCTGTTCTTAATAGAGAAAATATAATTGAAATGAGGAAAAATGTTAAAGAAGTTCAACTAAGTCCTGATTTAATGGATTATATAGTTAGACTGAATAGATTTAGCCGGAAAAGTCAAAAATTAAAATTAGGTGTAAGTCCTAGAGGTTCTTTAGCTTTAATGAATGCAAGTATGGCTTATGCTTATATCAAAGGAAGAGATTATGTTCTACCAGATGATATACAATACCTTTATCCTTTTGTTGTTGAACATAGACTTATTTTGAGTGACGAAAGTGAACTACAGGGAATTAAAAAAGAAGAAATTATAAAGAATATATTACATAATGTAGAAGTACCTGTAGAAGGTGTTGTAGATGGAAGAGATTAAAGATTTTTCTTTAGTTATTATAGCTATTATAGGAATCACAAGTATTTTTACTGGTTATTATTTACTTTTTTTTAGTTCTTTTGTAGTTATATTTTTAATATTATTGGCTCAATTTTGGAATGAAAATATATTTAATAAACTTAATATAAAACGTGATTTAAGTAAAAAAAGAGGCAATATTGGTGATAAAATTTATTATGAAATTGAAATAGAAAATAAAAAACTTTTGCCAGTACTGGGTTTAATTCTAAAAGATAAAGTGACAGTGGGAATTGATTTTATTAATGATAGTTTTAGTCAAAAAGTACCAGGAAATAATTTTGATTTGTTTCAGGATTTTTTCAGTTTAAAGTGGTATGAAAAAGTTAATAGAAAATATGATTTAATACCTCAAAAAAGGGGATACTATCGTTTTGGTGAAGGAAATATTTTTTATTCCGGGATATTTGGTTTTTATAAAAATAAATTATTTGATAATAACTATTGTGAATTAATAGTTTATCCCAAAGTTTTGAATGCAAATGAACTAAGAGTAGATTTGAAACAACTTTTTGGCTCCAGTATTTCTGAGGGTTGGGTTCATAAAGACCCTTTAAATAAAGTAGGAGTAAGACCATATGAAAGTACAGATGATATAAAAAAGATAAATTGGAAATCTTCTGCCAGACATAATAAATTAGAATCAAATGTATATAAACCTTCTTATGATAAAGAGGTTCATCTATTTTTAAGTACTCTAACTACTGAAAATTGGTGGGAAGGTATAAATAGTAACCTTTTAGAACTTTTGATTATCTATGCAGCTTCTATTGCAAATTATTCTTTAAACAAAGGATTTCAGATTGGTCTTTATTCTGACGGTCTGGTAAAAAGAAGTGCTTCTTCTTTAAAATTAAAACCAGGAAAAGGAAGTCTTCATAAAAAAACTTTATTTTCCAATTTAGCAATGCTCCAACCAGCAGATAGAATGAAGTTTTCTAATATTCTTTATAAAGAGAAAAAAAATATAAAGAATTCTTCAACAGTAATAGTAATTTTAGCAATAATAAATGATGATATAATAAAAGTTTTGAATCAATATCGAAAAAAATATAATCTGAGTCTTATAATTATTGGAGATAGTAATTTGCATTTAAAAGACATGAAAGGAATAAAAATTTATAAGGTAAGTAGGGAGGAGGACTGGGATGAAATTAAAGAACTGGGACTGGCTTAATTATCTGGCAGGAGCTTTGATTTTTTCAACAGGAAGTTTTTTCTTATTTAAACCCTGGTTTAATTATTTTTACAAAATGAGAGAAGATTATTTAAGTTTAACCCAACAGGCTTATTTTTTTATAATAATAATTTTTGCAGTAATTTTAGCCCGAAAATTAACTGAATTTAAAAAGGGGTTTACTAGAATTTTACTAACCAGTCTTTTTTTCTTAACTAACCTTTTTTTGATTTATTTTTTTAATTGGACTTTAGGTTATTTTTCTCTTTATTTGCTTATTGCTTTGATTATAGCTTATAGATTTGAAATGTATTTTGGAGGTTCAAATTATAATAGAGATTTTTCTTTAGGTATTCTATTCTTAATATTTACTCTTATTGTCAATAATCGTTTTCAGTTAGGTCTAGATTTTTTTAGTATTATTATAATATTTTTAAGTGGAATAGCTTTAAGTGTTTTCTTTAATTTTGAAAATTCAACTCATAAAAATAAATTTAAAGTTATTTTTGCAAGTATATTTTTAGCAGGTGGTATTTTATTCTTAGTAGCAATCCTAGTACCTGGTACTACAGAAATTATTTCAGATTTTTCATCTTTCTTTTTAGCTGCTTATTATAAATTGGTAGATATATTTTTGATAATAATTTATCCTATTATTTGGCTTTTAGGTCCAATAATTAAGTTTATAAATTTTCTTATGTCAAAAGTTCCAACAAATGAAGTAGAACCTCAACCTCAGGAATCAATGCCTGACCCTGAATTGGAAAAAATGCTTGAACAAGCAGGGCAGAGAGATATTAGCACAGGGACTAACTTTTGGTGGCTTTATATCATTTTAGGTATTATACTTATTTACTTAAGTTTTAAATTATGGAAGCTAAAACAGACTACTAGTGAGGAAGGTTTTAGAGAAGAAAGAGAATCAATATTTGATAAAGAAACTTTTAAAAATGATTTCAAGCAATTTGTTAGTAATATAAAAAATAAATTTATAAGAAAACAAAAAAATAATATTTATGATAAAAGTACTATAGAAATAAAAATAAGAGAAATATATTATCATTATTTGAGATATTATAATAAATATAAGACATATCATCTATCAGAAACGCCAAATAAATATTTAAATTTACTTTTAGGGAGTGGATATTTAGAAAATAAAGAGGATGATGGGAAAAAGCTTACGGAAATATATAATAAAGTTCGTTATAAAGGATCGGCAAATGAAAAAGATCTAAAAGAAGCTGAAAAAAGCTGGGAAGAAATAAATGAAAACAAATAACAGTTTTAAAATGAGTTAACCCAGGCTTTTATTTATAGCCTGGGCTTTTTACATCAGGAAGTTTTCTTTTCTTCTTTTTGAAGGAGTTGATCTTTATATTGTAGTTGATATAAATCATAATAGATTCCGCCTTTTTCAAGTAATTCCTGATGATTTCCTATTTCTCTAATTTTTCCTTTATGCATTACTACTATTTTATCAGCATCCTGTATGGTGGATAGGCGGTGGGCAATAACTATAGTAGTTCTATCTCTAGTTAATTTTTCTAAAGCATCCTGGATTAAAACCTCAGTTTCTGTATCTATATTAGAAGTTGCTTCATCAAGAACTAAAATATCAGGATTAAAAGCTAAGGCTCTGGCAAAAGCTAATAGTTGTCTTTGACCTGAGGATAAAGTAGCTCCCCTTTCTTTTACTTTATGGTCATATTTATTTGGTAATTTACTTATAAATTTATGGGCATTAACATATTTAGCTGACTCCATTATCTTATTGTTAGGGATCCAATCTGCGTTTAATTTAATATTTGATTTCATATCACCAGTAAATAGGAAAACATCCTGTAACACGACACCTATTTTTTTTCTTAAATCTTTTTTATTAATATTTTTTATATTAATATCATCAATTAAAATTTCACCTTTTTGAATGTCATAAAATCTACTAATAAGTTTTATAACAGATGATTTTCCTGCTCCTGTAGCTCCTACTAAAGCTACAGTTTCTCCTGGATTAATTTTTAAATTAATATTTTTTAGTACCCATTCATCTTCCTCATAAGCGAAGCTTACATCCTTGAATTCAACTTTACCTTCAATTTTTTCTGGTAGTTTAACAGGATTTTCAGGGTCTTTAATATCTGCTTCAGTATCTAAGATTTCAAAAATTCTTTCAGAAGCTGCCATAGCAGATTGAAGTATATTGTATTTTTCTGATAGATCATTTATCGGCTGGAAGAATTTTTTGATATAATCAATAAAAGCATATAACACTCCAAATTGTATTATTCCTTCTAAAACTTGATTACCACCATTCCAAATAATGATTGCTAAGGTTAGAGAGTAGAGAAAGCCCATTGTTGGTCTAAAGACTGCGAAAATTTTAATTTGTTTCATTGCAGCCTGATAATATTCATTATTGATGTTTAAAAATTCGCTGAACTTTCGTTTTTCTTGATTAAAAATTTGTATTATTTTCATTCCAGAAATATTTTCTGATAAAGAAGAATTTATTTTTGCAAGTTTGGTTCTAACTTCCCGATAAGCTTCTCTTACATATTTTCTGAAAATAAAAGCAGCTAAAAAGACTAAAGGCATCATAGCAAGAGTTATAAGTGCTAATTTTATATTTAAACTAATCATTATTACAAGTATACCGATTAGTAAAAAGAAGTCTTTAAACACAGTTACTAATACATTAATATACATATCTTTTATTCTTTCTGTATCATTTGTAACTCTTGTTACTAATCTACCTACTGGGTTTTTATCAAAGTATGATAAGGACATTTTTTGTAAGTGAGAAAAAACATCCTGTCTGAGATTATAAATAATTCTCTGACTTGTTTTTCGTAATAAATAAGTTTGAATATAGTTAATTATTAACCCGGTTAAAATAAGTCCTAGAAAAATTAATGAAAGTTTAATCAAAGCATTTATATCCTGTTTTCTAAAATCTACTAAATCTTGGGAATTTAATTTTGGCCCTGTAAAAGCAGCACCATTTTCAGTTGTTATGGTTGCACTATTTTCTTTTTCTTCAACTTCATATTCTACTCCCTTATCTATAGTTCCTTTTATCAAATAGTGTTCAACACCATGATTTATAATCTGATAACGAGGTTGAGATTCATAATCTTCATCAAGCCTATTTTCTCTAATATATACTTTATCTTCAAAAATTGTTCCTCGGTCTTCAATAGGACTTTCTCCAGGATTAAATGATACCATTGGTGTGTCAAGAGCATTTATATGATCATCAATGGCAATTTTAATAATATATGGACGGGCTAATTGAACACCAGTAACAATTAACAGGAGAAAGATACATAATAATAAAATTTTCCAATATTGTTTACTGTATCCTAAAAGCCTTTTCATTAATTCTGAATCATAGGCATTTTCTATTTTCTTTTCTTCACGAAAATCATCTTTCATTAAGCTTCCTCCTAACTATTAGCAATTTTCTCTTCTAATTGTTGTTTTTGATATAAGTCATAATATAATTTTTCATTTTTTAGTAAATCTTCATGTTTACCTTTTTCAATAAGCTTACCTTCATCAAAAACAAAAATTTTGTCAGCTTTTTTGATAGTTGAGATTCTATGAGATATCAAAATACTGGTTTTCCCTTTCATAATTTCTTCTAAACTTTCTAAAATTCTTTCTTCAGTTTGAGTATCAACAGCAGAAAGACTATCATCTAAAATTAATATTTTAGGATTCTTTATTAAAGCTCTCGCAATAGAAATTCTTTGTTTTTGTCCCCCAGAAACATTTGAACCTCTTTCTCCTAATAAACTTTTGAATTTATCAGGAAATTCTATTATATTTTCATACACCTGAGCATCTTTAGAAGCTTTTATTATTTCTTCCTGACTCATTTGTTCCGGGTCGGCAAAAGAAATATTTTTGTTTATAGTATTAGAAAAAAGGAAATTATCCTGGGGAACATAACCTATATTTTCTCTTATTGTTTTTAAAGGAATATCATTAATATCATGACTATCTATAAATATTTTACTTTCCTCAACATTATAAAGACGAAGTAATAAATTAACTAAAGTAGTTTTACCTGAGCCAGTTCTACCTATAAAGGCAGCTGTTTCTCCAGGTTTTATATTTATATTTATATTTTTTAAAGCATATTCCTCACTATCACTATATTTAAAATCAAGGTCTTTGATTTCTATTTCACCTTTAATTTCTTTAATATTTTCATCGATATTTTGGTCAAAAATATCTTCTTTTTCATTAAATATAACATTTAATCTATCCAGAGAAGCCTGTCCTCTTTGCAGATGATTAATTACAAGCCCCAGGGCCATCATTGGCCAGGTCAACATTCCTAGATAGCTATTAAAAGCAACAAAGTCACCTAAAGAAATTGTCCCTCTTATAACTAATATTCCCCCATATCCGATAACAATCAAAAAACTTAAGGCAGATATAAATTGTACTAATGGATGGAAAAGAGATGAATACTTAAACATATCTACATTTTTCTCATAATTTTCTCTATTAGATTCAGCAAATTTATCTATTTCTTCTTTTTCCTGAGCAAATGCTTTTACTACTCTAATACCAGCAAAATTTTCCTGAGCTTTATCAGACATATTAGAAAATGATTCCTGTACTTTTTTATATTTGTTATGTATTATTTTACCAAATTTAACAGCCATTAAGGATAAAAAAGGTAAAGGAATAAGAGCCAAAAGAGTTAATCTAATATCGATAGTAAAAATTAAGATTCCAATAGTAGCTGTAGTGAGAAAAACTGCATCTGCTATCATAACTATTCCAGGTCCCATTGCCATTCTAACAGCATTAATGTCATTAGTAGCATGGGCCATAAGGTCACCTGTTTTGTGATCATTAAAATATCTTGTTGATAGAGATTGTAATTTGTTATAAAAATCTTCACGAATATTTTTTTCTATAAGACGACCTGTGCCAAAAATAAAATATCTCCAGAGAAAACGAAATATGGCAGTTCCTAAAGCAAGAAGAATAATTAGACCGGCATATTTTATAAGACCAGTGGTATCTAATAAATCATATTTGATTTTGTCGGTAATATTTCCAAGTAACTTTGGAATAATTAATTGTAATCCATCTACAATTATAAGCCAAACAACGCCAAGTATATATCTTCCCTTATATTTTTTAAAAAAACTTAAATAAGAATATTTATCCATAACTTTACTCCCCTTGAAATAAATTTATATATAATAAAATTATTAATCCATATCATAAATTTTAAACAAAAAAGCCTAAAAACCTTTATTTTTAAAGAAATTAAATTAAAATATTATTAAGTAGTAATAAATCTTGTTATCTAATTATTAATATTATATAATTAAAAACAACTTGAAAAATAGCAGATTGAAATAGATAGGAGGTAAAAGATGGACTTTACTCTTAATCTTTTTAAATTTTATGATTTAGGGAATCCTCTTGAGAGGAGTGAAATCATAAAAGAAATTAATAAAATGAATATAGATTCTAAAAATATGGAAAGATATCATTTTGATTCTGATAAAGGAGAACCAGATTATATTAATTATCCTGAACCAATAACTTTAAATATAACTAAAAAAACTAAAAAAGGGGAAGAGATAGAAATAGTTTCAAAAATATTTAATTATGGAGCTCTTACCTTAAAAACAAAATTACAACCTGAAATAGAAGATATTGATAGTTTGAAAAAATTTTATGAGGAAGAAGATATAATTAGTAGAATAGAAAATTTGTTTGATAAATTATTTAATTTGTTTCACCAGAGTTTTTCTTCTAATAATAGCAAAAAAGAAAAGTATACTTCTAAAAAGAATTTTACTAATCTTTATCCTGTTTATTGTATTTCTGATACTGATTATGATAATGTAAAAAAATTAGTTGATGATAACAGAGAAGAAATTGCTGGATTATTGTTAGGGATAAATGATAAAAGTGATTTTAGTGAAGAACAAATAAATAACATTTTAAAATTCAATACAAGATTTTATAATAAAGATTATAGTATTATTCACTGGAATGGTACAATGGCGATTGATAATGAAGCAGATTATGAAGATCTTTTATTTATTATTGAAATAGCAAATATCCAGTTTATTAAATTAAGAGCATATGATGATTATATTGGTAATTATTTATCTAATTATCTTGATTTGTCTAAAAATAGATTTAAAAAGAGTATAAATTTCTTCAACCCTGTTTCCCAGATGATAAAAAAAATTAGTAGAATGAGAGTTGAGTTAGAACATATAACAGAAATGATGGATAATTTTGAAAAGTTTTTCGGAAAATGGTATATGGCTAAAATTTATTATTTAGCAAGTAGTGCTTTTGAAATTCCGCGCTGGAAAAAAATAATTGAATCTCGTTTGGATACAGTAGATGACCTTTATACAATGATTAATAATGAAAAAAACAGAAAAAAAATGTTATTTTTAAACTTTCTAACTTTATTACTTTTTGTATTATGGTTTTTCATATAAAAAAAAGCCCCTTGAAAGGGGCTTTTTGAGTGGCTATAATAATGTTACTATAACATTTTATTTTTCTTCATTATTTTCTTTTACTTCAAAATAATCAGCTACATCTTTTAAAAGCTCTATGATAGATAAATTTTGTGGGCATTTATCAAGACATTCTCCACAGGCAATACAATTTTCTGCTCTCATTTTAGGCTTAAGCCTATTATAAGTATTATTTTTTTCTTCATAATCATCATAAAGATGGGCTTCATTATATAATGAAAAGTTCATAGGTATATGAACATCATTAGGACAGGGTATACAATAGCCACAACCAGTACAGTTAACAGGTTGCATTTCCCTGAATTTATCTGCTGCTTTTTCTATTAAGTTCTTCTCTTTTTTATCTAAAGAATTAATGCCAGAATTGGAAGCACTTTCAACATTTTCTTTTACCTGTTCTAAATTACTCATTCCACTAAGTACTACTGACACTTCTTCTTGATTCCACAACCACTGAAGAGCCCAATCAGGAGCAGATCTTTTTTTATCAGCCTTATTCCAAATTTCTTTGATTTCCTTAGGCGGTTCTTTAGCTAAAGTACCACCCCGGAGAGGTTCCATAACTACTACAGCCAATCCTTTATCTGCAGCATATTTTAATCCTTTTTGTCCTGCTTGATATTCTGTGTCAAGATAATTGTATTGGATCTGACAAAAATCCCAGTCTTTTTCATAAAAGTCTATTATTTCTTCAAAGAGGTCATAATCATCATGAAAAGAGAAACCTTTGTAACCAATTTTTCCTTCTTTTTGAACCTTTTTGAGCCAGTCCATTATCTCTAGGTCTTTACATTTTTGCCAGCGATCTTTACTTAACGCATGTATTAGATAAAAATCAATTTTATCTACTTCTAATTTTTCTAATTGTTTATCGAGATATTTATCAAGGTCTTCTTTATCCTCAACAAGCCAAATAGGTAGTTTAGTAGCTAATTTGGTTTTTTCTCTATAACCGTCTTTTAAAGCTTTAGCTACAAGATTTTCACTTTCTTCACCATGATAAGGCCAGGCTGTATCTACATAATTTACTCCATTATCTATAGCATATCTTATCATTTCTATAGCTTCTTCTTCTGCGATGTCACTACTTTCATCTCCATTAGTAGGAAGACGCATCGCTCCAAAACCCAGGGCAGATACCTTCCAATCATTTTCTCCAAATTTTCTATACTCCATACGAAAACCTCCTTTGTATTATTAATTGCAAATATATAGTAACATATAAAAGGTTTTAACACAAATGAACTTAACATTCGCAAAGTATTTGTGTTGTTTATTTGCTCATTTTTATTCCACAGGTTTTAATTTAGCAGTGAAATGACGTAGAATTTCAGGTTCATAAGTAAATTCCAAACCACGAAGTTCATCAGTCTTATCTTTTAGAGAAATAAGACTATCTGCAACAACATCCATGTGGTTATCAGTATAAACTCTTCTTGGTATTGTAAGTCTCAAAAGTTCTAGAGGAGATTCTAACTGTTCACCTGTCTCAGGATCTCTACCTAAAAGGAATGAACCGATTTCAACACCTCTTACCCCCGATTCTAAATATAGGGCATTGGCAAGAGCCTGGGCAGGGAATTGATAATAAGGAATATGAGGAAGCATTTTTTTAGCATCTACAAAAACAGCATGTCCTCCTGTTGGATATTGAATTGGAATACCACCTTCTTTAAGTTTTTCTCCCAGGTAATTTACCTGGCCAACTCTATAATTTAGATAATCATAATCTATTCCTTCTTTTAGTCCTCTAGACATTGCCTCAATATCTCTTCCAGAAAGTCCTCCATATGTTGGGAAGCCCTCGAGAGGTACTGTTTTGGAACGGAGAGTATTATAAAGTTCTTCATCATCTTTAATTCCAATCATACCACCCATATTTAAAATAGCATCCTTTTTAGCACTCATTGTAAAGCCTTTAGCATAACTGAACATTTCTTTAACAATTTCTGCGATTGTTTTATTATGATAACCTTCTTCTCTTTCTTTAATAAAATAAGCATTTTCAGCAAATCTAGCAGCATCAAAGAAAAGGTCAATTTTATATTTATCCGCTATTTTTTTTACAGCTTTTATATTAGCCATAGAAACTGGCTGTCCTCCGGCACTATTGCAGGTAATTGTTGCAATAATAAAGGCAATATTTTCTTTTCCTTTATCTTTGATGAAATTTTCCAATTTTTCTAAGTCAAAATTTCCTTTAAAAGGATGAGATTTAGTGGTATTATATGCTTCATCAATGACTAAATTTTTAGCTTTTCCTCCTGCTATTTCAACATGACCTTTAGTTGTGTCAAAATGCATATTACTTAACACATATTGTCCTTTTTCAATTAAAGTGGGGAAAGCTACCTGTTCAGCTCCTCTGCCCTGATGAGTAGGGATTACATAGTTATAGTCAAAAATTTCTTTCACTGTGTTTTGTAAGTTATAAAAATTTTTACTACCAGCATATGATTCGTCACCTTTCATAAGTCCTGCCCACTGATTATCACTCATAGCATTAGTTCCGCTATCAGTAAGTAAATCTATGTATACTTCTTCTGATTTTAAAGCAAAAAGGTTGTAATCAGCTCTTTTTAGAGCTTTTTTTCTTTCTTCTCTTGGAATTTGTTTAATTCGTTCAACCATTTTAATTTTAAATGGTTCAGCCTTATAATTTTTATCCATTTTAAATACCTCCCCAAAGAATTATAAATATTCAATAAATTTAATATATAAACAATCTTATTTCATTTATATACCGGTATTATTATACGTTATCAAAGGGATTAAAATCAAGTTTTAGTTATATAATAATGAAAAAATTTACAGAATTGTTTGCTATGTTTTAATTTTTTTAAATTTGACAGAGTTTTAGTAGTATAATATACTAAAATAGGATACAACTATAAATATTTTTACATTATTATATATATGGGAGGGAATTATTTATGTCCAAAAAAATGAAGTCGATGGATGGGAATACAGCTGCCGCACATGTAGGATATGCTTTTACTGATGTAGCAGCTATTTACCCTATTACTCCTTCTTCACCAATGGCAGAGATGGTTGATGAGTGGAGTGCCCATGGACGAAAAAATATTTTCGGTCAAAGAGTCAAGCTTACAGAAATGCAGTCTGAAGGTGGGGCTTCAGGTGCTGTTCATGGATCGCTTGCGACTGGCGCCTTAACAACTACTTTTACTGCTTCTCAAGGTTTATTACTTATGCTTCCAAATATGTATAAGATAGCCGGAGAATTGCTACCAGGTGTATTTCATGTAAGTTCTCGTACTGTAGCGACTCATGCTTTATCAATTTTTGGTGATCATTCTGATGTAATGGCTACAAGACAAACTGGTTGTGCTATGCTTGCTTCTGGCAGTGTTCAGGAAGTTATGGACCTTGCTGGAGTTGCTCATTTATCAGCTATAGAAACCAGCTTACCATTTGTACATTTCTTTGATGGGTTTAGAACATCTCATGAAATCCAAAAAATTGAAGTGATGGATTATGATGAATTGGCAGACCTTGTAAATTATGATGCTGTAAAAGAATTTAGACAAAATGCATTAAATCCTGAAAACCCTGTTACAAAGGGTACAGCTATGAATCCTGATATTTTCTTCCAGGCTCGTGAAGCTGTTAATAAACATTATACAGATGTTCCTGATATTGTTGAAGAATATATGCAGGAAATTTCTGAAATAACAGGTAGAGAATATCATCCATTTAATTATTATGGAGCAGATGATGCAGAATATATCATAGTTGCTATGGGTTCTGTAACTGATACAATTGAAGAAACGGTTGATTACTTAGTAGATCAGGGAGAAAAAGTTGGTGTTATTAAAGTTCACCTATATAGACCTTTCTCTGAAAAGTACTTTATGAAAGCACTTCCTGATAGTGTTAAAAAGATTGCTGTGCTTGATCGAACAAAAGAGCCAGGATCTGTAGGAGAACCACTTTACGAAGATCTAAGGTCACTATTCTATGACAAAGAAGATTCACCAGTTGTTGTAGGTGGTAGGTTCGGACTTAGTTCTAAAAATACTACACCAACAGATATTAAAGCTGTATATGAAAATCTTAAAAAAGATGAACCTAAAAATTCCTTTACAATTTCTATTAATGATGATGTTACTCATACATCATTATCTAATCCAGAAAAAATTCATACTACTCCAGAAAGTACTGTTCGTTGTAAATTCTGGGGCTTTGGTTCAGATGGTACAGTAGGAGCTAACAAAAATGCTATCAAGATTATTGGAGATAATACTGATAAATATGCTCAGGGCTATTTCTCATATGATTCCAAGAAATCTGGTGGTGTAACAGTTTCTCACTTACGTTTTGGAGATGAACCAATTAAATCTACTTATCTAATCGATGAAGCTGAGTATGTTGCCTGTCATAAAGAAAGTTATGTCGATAAATTTGATATGGTTAATGACCTTGTAGAAGGTGGAACTTTTGTTCTCAATACTACCTGGTCAGAAGAGGAATTAGATGAAAACTTACCAGCTGAAATGAAGAAATATATTGCTGAAAATAAGATAGATTTCTATATTATTAATGCTGTAGATATTGCTTCTGAAGTAGGTCTTGGCGGTAGAATCAACATGGTTATGCAGACTGCTTTCTTTAAGCTAGCAGATATAATTCCAGTTGATGAAGCTATCGATTATCTAAAAGATGCTATAAAAGAAACTTATGGTCATAAAGGTGATGAAGTAGTAGAAATGAACTGGAAAGCTGTAGATAAAGCAATGGATGCTCTTGTAGAAGTTGATGTACCTTCTGATTGGGCAAATGCTGAAGAAGATTCTATAGAGGAAGAAGATAACAGACCGGATTTTGTTAAAAATGTTCTTGATCCAATAAGCAAACAAAAAGGTGATGATTTACCTGTAAGTACATTTGTGGAAGATGAAAATGGATCCTTCCCACGTGAAGATGGATCATTCCCACCTGGAATATCTGCTTATGAAAAACGGGGTATTGCTATAAATGTTCCAGACTGGCAACCTGATAATTGCATTCAGTGTAACCAGTGTGCTTTAGCATGTCCACATGCTGTAATTAGACCATTCCTTGTTAATGAGGAAGAAAAAGAAAATGCTCCTGAAGGATTTGAAACAATTTCTGCTAATGGTAAACAATTAGAAGGATATGAATATCGTATTCAGGTTAGTCCTTATGATTGTACCGGTTGTGGAGTCTGTGCAGAAGTTTGTCCTGCACCAGAAAAAGCACTTGTTATGACTGAATTTGACAAGATGGTAGAAAAAGAAGAAAAAAATTGGGATTACGCAGTAGAAGAGGTTGGTTATAAAGAAGATCTAATGGATCCTGCTTCTATCAAAGGAAGTCAGTTCCAGCAACCACTTCTTGAATTCCACGGAGCCTGTGCAGGTTGTGGAGAAACTGCTTATGCTAAATTAGTAACTCAGTTATTTGGCGATAGAATGCTTATTGCTAATGCTACAGGTTGTTCTTCTATCTGGGGTGGTTCAGCACCAACTTCAGTTTATACAACAAATGATGAAGGACAGGGACCAGCCTGGGCAAACTCACTATTTGAAGATAATGCAGAATACGGATATGGTATGTATCTAGGAATGGAACAAATCAGGAACAAGATTGCTGATCTTATGAAAGAAGCTATTGAAGAGGATGAAATTGGTGATGATCTAAAATCTGCCTTTGAAAAATGGTTGGATGTTAAAGATCAGGGCGAAGAATCTAAAATGGCTACTGTAAATATGATTCCACTCTTAGACAAATATAAAGATAATGAAAAGGTAAAAGAAATAATTGATAAGAAAGATTATCTCACCAAGAAATCACAATGGATCTTTGGTGGTGACGGTTGGGCCTATGATATCGGTTTTGGTGGCCTTGACCATGTACTGGCCTCTGGCGATGATGTCAATGTGTTTGTCTTTGATACTGAGGTATATTCTAATACTGGTGGTCAATCTTCAAAAGCTACACCAACAGCAGCAGCTGCTAAATTTGCTGCTTCCGGTAAGAAAGTCAAGAAAAAGGACCTCGGGCAAATGGCAATGACTTATGGTTATGTTTATGTAGCTCAGATTTCACTGGGAGCAAACATGAATCAGGCAGTTAAAGCTATTAAAGAAGCTGAGGCATATGATGGACCATCCTTAATAATTGCTTATTCACCATGTATTGCACATGGCCTAAAAGATGGTATGAGTTGTAGTGTAGCTCAAGAAGAAAAAGCTGTTAAAGCTGGATACTGGCATCTATATAGATTCAATCCAGAACTTAAAAAAGAAGGTAAAAATCCATTTAGTCTTGATTCCAAAGAACCAACTGAATCCTTTAGAGACTTCCTCTTAAGTGAGGTTCGTTTCTCTGCTTTACAGAAGACATTCCCTGAAATTGCAGAGGACCTCTTTAAGAGAGCTGAAGAAGATGCTAAAGAAAGATATGAAGCTTATAAGAGACTGGAAAAAGCTTATGAGCCATCTGAAGAGTAAAGTACTACTTTACTCTCTATTCTAAAAATCAATAGATATTAAGGGGTAGCAGTTTTTCTGCTACCCTTTTTTAAATAAAAAAAGTAATAAAGCAAAGGAGGAAAAAATGAGAAAAGCAGTTGTAATAACTGGAGCAGGTAGTGGTTTGGGTCAGGCTTTAGCAGATAAATTTTCAAAAAAAGGGGCTAAAATCCATTTGATAGGTAGAACTTTAGATAAACTTAAATCAACAGCTAAAAAACTAGAAAACCCTTTTGAGATCCATCAATTAGATATCAGAAAGAGAGAAGAGGTCGAAAAAGTTTTTTCAAAGATAAATGGAGTAGATATATTAATAAATAATGCCGGCTTAGGAAGATTTGGAAAAGCTGAAAAACTAAAGAAAAAAGATATAGATCAAATGATTGACACAAATTTAAAAGGAACTATTTTTTGTACTCAAGCTGTTTTAAAGAAAATGAAAAAAGTTAATAATGGTCATATAGTAAATATAATTTCTACTGCTGGTAAAAAGGGAAAAGCTACTGAATCAGTTTATTGTGCCAGCAAATTTGGTATTAGAGGTTTTACAGATAGCCTTGAAAAAGAATTAAAAGAAAGTAAAATTGATGTTAGTGCTTTTTATATGGGAGGAATGAATACTCCTTTTTGGGATGGTATCCTTGCTGAAGAAAAGAAAGAAAAATTTATGAATCCATCTGATGTAGCAGAAATTATATTTGCTAATCTAAAAAATAGGAATAGACTTAACATAAAAGAAGTTTTAATTAATAGTAAAAAATAATTTGATTATCTTGGATTAAAATTTTATAATAAGATGTAGTATTAAAAAAGGTGATATTGGTAGGTTATATATAGTTGGAGGTAAAAAAGATGGATTTTAAACCAATTAAAAATGATAAAGTATATGAAAAAGTTATTGGACAGATAAAAAATCTAATTTATGAAGGTGAGATTGGAAGAGGAGATAAACTTCCTTCAGAACGGAAACTTAAAAAGCAGCTTGGAGTTAGTAGGGCTTCAATTCGTGAAGCATTTAGTGCTCTGGAAATGATTGGTCTTATTAAAAGTAGACCAGGAGAAGGAACATTTATCAAAGAAAGTTTTGATGATAATTTAGTAGACCCTTTATCTCTTGTTTTACTTTTAAATGAAAATGTAGCAGAAGAACTTTTAGAATTAAGAAGAGTTCTTGAAGTTGATTGTGTACGACTTGCTGCTGAAAGAGCTAAAGAAGAAGATATTGAAGAAATGGCTGAGTATATAGAACAATTATTCAATAGTTCGGGATATGAAGAAATAAGTATAAAATCAGATAAAATGTTTCATTATACAATTGCTAAAGCCAGTGGAAATAAAGTTTTAGAATATATTATGCGTTCTATTTCAGAAGCAATGGATTTTCATATAAAAAATACCAGGACCAAACTTGTCTCCAAAAAAGAAACTATGGAAAATTTTGCAAAACAACATGAACGTATTTTTAAAGCAATTAAAAATAAAGATTCAAAAACTGCTATGAAAGAAATGAAAAATCATCTTGATTATGTAGAAAAATTAATTAATAAAGAAATAGAAGGTTAAAATACAAATTTTTAGTAATCCACCATTATGGTGGATTTTTTTATGTTTTACTATGTGAAAATTAGAATTAAATTTAAAATATAAAAAATATTTATTAGTTAAAAATCTTACATAAATTCATTTAACGCATTTATATCATATTAAAATAAATTAAGTACATTATAAGGGATATTACTCTTGATATTAGCATATATTAAAGAAATTGAAAATATATAAAATTAATATAAAAATTAATATACTATTCTAATAAAGATTAGATTATTTGTGAAAATAATAATATTCTTTCTTGTTAAAATATTTTGAAAATAAAGAAGGAATATAAGATATAAAGTTGAAATGTATATATAGAGGGATGATGGTCAGACCATTAAACAATATTATAAAGGGAGGTATAAAAACGAGTAGATTTTGAATTACGAGTAGGAGAATTTTAAATGAGAATTATACTTTAAAATCAAATTATAATATTATTACAAAGAGTTAGGAGAAGAGGAGGATGTATAAATGTTAGCATTAGTAGCTGCTTTACCTATTATTATAGTTGGTGTTTTAATGATTGGTTATATGTGGCCTGCAAGTAAGGCAATGCCTTTTGGTTGGATATCTGCATTAATTATTGCTGCAATTGGTTGGAACATGCCAGCACAATGGTTAACGGCAGCAACGATTGGAGGAGTAATAAATGCTTTTGATATTTTATTAATAGTTTTTGGGGCTTTACTTATTTTACAACTTATGAAAAAAAGTGGAGGAGTTCATGGGATT
>JBNJDK010000028.1:0-21905 GCA_051744805.1 Bacillota bacterium | reverse complement strand
GTATCCTATTGTTGATGCTGTTAGAGAATATGCAAGTTTAGGTGAAATCAGTAATGTTTTACGTGATGTCTATGGTGAATATGAAGCTCAAAACTTTTAAATATATTTTTAAATAAAATAATTCCCTTTAAAACACCCCTTCTCTGCCAACAAAGGGGTGTTTTATTATTATAATAAAGGAAATAATAAAAGTTTAACGAATTAATAAAAAAAGAGAGTGATTAATATGAAAAGATATAATAAATCTTATCTGAAAATAATTTTCATATTTGTAATTTCAATATTTATTGCTTTTAATGTTCAAGCAGAAGAAGAAAGTATAAATAAAACTGAAAACATAAATTCAAATTCATTAAAAGAGGTAACTATTACAAAAGTTATTGATGGAGATACGGTAAAAACTAAGAGAGGAGTTACTATTCGTTTAATTGGAATTGATACTCCTGAAATTAATTGGGATACAGGAGCAGCTGATTTTTATGGTTATAAAGCATTGAAATTTAGTAATAAACATTTATTGAATGAAAAAGTGTATTTAGAATATGATAAAGACAAAAAAGATGATTATGGTCGACAGTTAGCTTATATTTATCTTCAAAATGGTGAACTTTTTAATTTAAAACTTTTAGAAAAAGGATATGCACATCTTTTAATAGTAGAACCTAATAATAAATATCAAGAAAAATTTAAAAAGATAGCCAAAAAAACAAGAGAAGAGAAAATAGGTATCTGGAGGAAAGTAGATCAATTATCAGATAGATTAGAAACAATATCCTGGAAGGATGCTAAAAAATATTATGGTAAAAATGTTATAGTCAGTGGTAAAATAGTAAATACTTATAAATCAGAAGAAGTAACCTTTCTTAATTTTTCTAAAAATTATAGTGAAACTTTAACAATAGTAATTTTTAATGATGACTTAAATAAATTTGCAGTTGAAGCAAATAAATATTTTAATGATAAAAAAGTTAAAGCTGTTGGTAGGATTAAAAAATATGATAGCGCTCCTGAAATTATAATAACTGACCCCACTTCTATTATTTTAGATGAATAATATATTTAAGAAAATTAAATTACTATACTTTATTTTCAGTGAATTAATATGCTATAATACTTTTAGAAATTAAACAACTAAATGAATTTTTTTTTATTCTAAATAAGACATATTAATCAGAGGAGGTTTTATTAATGAAAATATTAGGTATTTCTGGAAGTCCAGTCAAAAGAGGAACATATTATCTGCTAGAAAAAACTCTTGAAACAGCTGAAAAAGAAGGAGAAAATGTTGAAACTGAAATTATCCATATAGCTGATTATGAATTGAAATTTTGTCAGGGATGTAATGATTGTTTAAAGGAAAAAGAATGTATAATAAAGGATGACGATCTTTATGAAATAGGTGATAAGATGGAAGAAGCAGATGCAATTATTTTTGCTTCACCTTCTTATTTTGGAAGTGTAACAGCCTATATGAAAAATTTAATGGACAGAAGTCGTTATTTAAAAATGAGAGATCATGCTTTAAAAGATAAATTAGCGGGAGCAATTACCAGTTCAGGGCTTACTCATGGAGGTGGGCAAAGCACTATCGAAAATATTAATCGTTTTGCCTTAACCCATGGTATGAAAGTGGTAGGAGTAGCTTCTCGTCCTGAATCAGAGCCTAATATGGTAGTAGGTACTATGGAAGGACCAGAGGGCTTTAGAAGAATTAAAGATGATGAAAAAGCTGTAAAAATGGCTAAAGAACTAGCTAAAAGATTTATTTAAATTAATAAATATCAGAAAAATAAATTGTAGATATAAGAGGCAGTCTTAAATTTAAGGCTGTCTTTTTTTGTTTTATTTAATAATTTTCCATGTGTAACTATTTTGAAACTTTATTATTTTACAATTATTATGTGATTTTAAATAGGACTGTATTAAAATTTAAATTAAAAATTTTTAATAGGAGGAATATTCATGAGATTAAAAGACAAAGTGGCAATTGTTACGGGAGCAGCAAATGGAATCGGGAAAAAAACAGCTGAATTTTTTGCAAGAGAAGGAGCAGAAGTAGTTATTGCTGATTATGATGTAAAAAATGGTAAAGAAAGTGCAGAAGAAATCAATGATGAATATGGAAGAGCAACTTTTATAGAAGTTGATGTATCTAATATTGATAGTGCTAAGAATTTGGTCGAAAAAACTGTTGAAAAGTTTGGCAAATTGGATATTTTGGTTAATAATGCAGGAATTACTGCAGATGGATTTTTAGCTAAAATGGATGAAGAACAGTGGGATAAAGTGATTGATATTAATTTAAAAGGAGTATTTAATTGTAGCAAATTCGCTGCAAATCAAATGATGGAACAGGGTAAAGGAGTTATTTTGAATGCTTCTTCAGTAGTAGGTTTATATGGTAATGTAGGACAAACAAATTATGCAGCTACTAAATTTGGTGTTATTGGTCTTACAAAAACCTGGGCAAAAGAACTTGCTCCAAAGGGAGTTAGAGTTAATGCAGTAGCTCCAGGTTATACTAATACAGCAATGATGGAGAGTGTACCTGATAAAATACTAGATAAATTTAAAGATAAAACACCATTGAAAAGGTTGGGTGAAGTAGAAGACATTGCAAATGCATATTTATTCCTTGCTTCTGATGAAGCCTCATTTGTAAATGGTGAAATTCTCAGCGTTGATGGTGGATTAGTATTAGGTTAATTTACTTATAAATTTTTTTAGAATAAAAAATGGAGGTTTTATAATGAGTGTAAGTATAATTGGTACTTCACATACGGAATTCGGTAGACTTGATAAAAGTATTTATGATCTTATCGAAGAAACCGGAAAAAGAGCTTTAGAAGATTCTAATGTAGATGCTAAAAATATTGGAGGAATTTGGGTAGGTAATTTTAGTGGTGGAGGTTTTAATAATCAGGAACATCTTGGCCCGGCTGCAATTAATATTGATCCAGATCTTCGCTTTACCCGATCTACAAGAGTAGAAAATGCCTGTGCCTCAGGATCAGCAGCTATTAGAGAAGCCAAAAATGCTTTAGAAGCAGGAGAAGTTGATTATGCTCTGGTTATTGGTGCTGAAAAAATGACTTCTCTAGATACAAAAGGAGTAACAAAAGTATTGGCTATGGCTTCACACTGGGAAGAAGAGGGTGCACATGGAATGACATTTCCTGGACTTTTTGCAGAATATGCTAAAGGTTATAAACAAAGATATGATTTTGAAGAAGATGAATTAAGAGAAATTTTTGCAAAAATAGCTGCCAAAAATCATAGAAATGCACTTGTGAATCCATTAGCTCAAATGCCCTGGGATTGTGATTATCAGGAAATTCTTGATTTACCAGATGAAAAAAATCCAATTATTGCTCCTCCTCTTAGATTATATGATTGTTCGTTAATTACAGATGGTGCTGCAGCTTTAGTATTAACAAGGACTGATGAAGCCGAAAAAGTTAGTGATAATTCTGTAAAGATTGCAGCACTTGCCCAGACAAGTGATTATTTAGCTTTAGATAAAAGATCAAATTCTGAATTTGTTGCAGGTAAAAAAGCTATTCAGAAGGCTTATGAGGAAGCTAATATTACTGTTGAAGATCTTGATTTTGCTGAAGTTCATGATTGTTTTACTATTGCTGAACTTCTTGCCTATGAAGCACTTGGTCTTGCTGAAGATGGAAAAGGTGGAGAAATATTAGGTGAAGGTATTGTAGAAGTTGGAGGTAAGACTCCAGTTAATGCTTCAGGTGGACTTAAAGCAAAAGGACATCCTGTTGGTGCTACCGGTGTTTCCATGGCAGTACTTGCTGTCAGACAACTTATGGGAGAGGCAATTGGCCATCAAATTGAAGGAGCTAAAACAGGGTTAACCTTTAATATCGGAGGTAGTGCAGCCAGCAACTATGCTTTAGTTTTTAAAAAGTAAAATATAATTTTGAAAATAAATATATTTTAGTATATACTCGTCCTATAAATATTGTATTAGGGCGAGTTTTTCATTTAAATTAAAACTTTGGGAGGGGAAAATTATGATTAGTATAGATAATATAGTTATTAAAACATTGGTTGATAATACTTCAGCCACTCCTTTTGTGATGGCTGAATGGGGATTGAGTATTTTTCTTAATATAGAAGGGAGAAAGATTCTTTTTGATACTGGAGCCGGTAATTCTCAAGTATTAGTTAATAATATGGAGGTTATGGATGTTAGTCCTGAAAATATTGACTTATTAGTACTCAGTCATGGTCATCAGGATCATACAGGTGGTTTAAGAAAATTTTTAGAAAAGATGAGAACTAAAAATGGAAATAAAGAAATTGAAATTATAAGTCATCCTGAAGCCTTAAAACCTCAATATATAAAAAAAATAGGGAGTTTTGGATGCCCTTTTACTGAAGAAGAACTTCAAAGTCTTGGAGCTAGATTTAAATTTTCTAAAAAGCCAACCTGGATAAATGACAATATTATTGTAAGTGGTGAAGTTCCAATGATAAATAATTATGAAGAAGTTGGTGAAGGTTTTTACCGAGAATTTGGCGAAAATGATAAAAGTTATGAAATTGTAAAAGACAAAGATGATTTGGGGTTTAAAATTGATAATAAAAAATTTGTAAAAGATGAGGAAATAATTGATGATCAAGCAATATTTATAAAAACAGAACTTGGTTTGATTGTAATTTTAGGTTGTGCTCATAGAGGTATTATTAATACTATTCACTATGGCCAAAAAATAACTAATATGAATAAAATATATATGGTAATCGGTGGTACTCATACGGCTAATGTTAGTGATTATAGGCTGGAATCTACTATTAAGGAATTAAAAAGATTAAATGTAAGAAAAGTTGGGGTTTCTCATTGTACTGGTTTAGTGAGTGGATGTAAACTATCAAATGCATTAGGAGGAGATGTATTTTTTCATAATAATGCTGGTTCTGTCATAAAGTTTGAAAATAAAAGATTAAAAGTAAATGAATTTTAAATTAAATTATAAGAATTGAAATTTGTTAATTTGTAATCTAATTTATATAAATATATTTTCATTTATTATAATATTTAAATAACTAAAGTTTTTTGGAGGTGTAAGTAGTGAAAAAATATTATAAAATTTTATTGGTGATATTTGTAATAGTTTTTCTTGTAGGTGGTTATTATTTTTTCATATATGATAATTCAGTTGCTGAGGATAAAATTGATTATATTAAAGTTGATAATAATAATGATAATACAATTTTAAGAGCCACTGGAACTGTAATTCCTGAAAAAACTATAGATATAAAATCTTCTATATCTGGAAAAATAGTAGAGGTTAATTTTGAGGAAGATGAAAAAGGGGAAGATGATGGAATGGCAGGAACTTGCACCAGTATATTGTCGTGAACTAAATAGTGTAAAAGTTAAAAAATAATAAGGGGTTTTATAATGAATAAACAATTGAAAAAATCATATATGATTTTTATATGGCACGGTTTTTTTCTTACTTTAACAATGTCAATGATAGATTTTAACACAGTTTTTCCTTCTCTTGTTTCTACTTTAGTTGATTCTAAAATTATTTTTGGACTGTTATATTCAATAATGTTAGGTGCTCCCAAGTTATTTAATATAGTATTTAGTCATTATATGAATTCTTATGACTATAGAAAAAAATTTTTATTAGGTGGAATTTATCTTAGAGCATTTTCATTTTTTGGAATGGCAGCATTTACTTACTTTTTTGGAAAAGACAATCCAGAATTAGTAATTATTAGTTTCTTTTTCTGGGTATTTATTTTTTCACTTAGTGGTGGATTTGCCGGTATGTCCTACAGTGATATAGTTGGAAAAACAGTTAAAAAAGAAGAAAGAGGAAAATTATATGCAAGCAAACAATTTGCTGCTAGTTTAGCAGCATTTTTAGGTGGAATGGTTGTTCAAAATATTTTTTCAGGAGATAGTTTCATTTTCCCTCTAAATTACTCTTTAACTTTATTTATTGGATTTAGTGGTTTAATAATAGCTTCAATAGCATTTTGGTTTATAGATGAACCTCCTTCAGTAAATAAAGATGAAGACATATTATCATTAAAAGAGTATATTAAGAAAGTACCCAGTATTTTAAAAGCAGATAAAAATTTTATTCAATATATAATTATAGAAAATATGGCTAGCTTTAGCAGGATGTTACTTCCATTTTATATAGTATATGCTCGTGAAACCTTTAATATTGGTACTAATTACATAGGAAAGTATCTTTTATATCAGATAGCTGGAACAGTAATCTCAAATTTACTCTGGGGATATATTTCTGATAGATTTAATTCCAAAACAGTAGTGAGAATTTGTATTTTAGGAGGAGCCACCATCCCTCTTATTGCTCTGGCTTTGACCCCGGCCGGTCCAGAAGTTTTTGTTATAATATTCTTTTTGATAGGATTTTTGAAAAGTGGAAGAAAAGTTGGTTTTGAACCATATCTACTCAATATTGCCCCTGAAGATAGAAGGACTGTTTATCTTGGTATTCGTGGGACTTTGAATTTTATGGTAGTTTTACTACCTCTTTTAGGTGGGATTTTCATTGATTATTTAGGTTATATTTTTACTTTTGTTTTAGTTTCAATAGTTATGTTTATAGCTTACTTTTTATTAGGTGAAAAGTATAAATTTAGTATAAACAGATAATTTGAAAAGAGATAAGGGTATATATAAAAAAATATACGCGGGAAAAAGAGTATTTAAGAGCTAATCCCTTCTTATCATTTGACATAAACATGTTTATTGTCTATAATTTTAATGATGATAAAGTGGAAATAAAAAGTGATAGGGAGGAATTTAATTAATGTTGAGTGATGATATTACAAATTGGATGCAGCAAAAAGTTGAAGAAAGAGGGGCTAAAGGTGCTATTGTTGGCCTGAGTGGAGGAGTTGATTCAGCAGTAGTAGCAGGACTTGTCAAAAAAGCATTTGGTGACAATTCTTTAGGATTGTTATTACCCTGTGATGGAAGTATTAGTGAAGATGACAAATATGCTCGGATGACTGCCGAAAAATTTGATTTAGATACAGTAGAACTTAATCTTGAAGAAGTTTATAATACTTATATGGATGTTTTTTCTAAACTTGATGATACGGGATTAGAAATTGAAGAGGCTAATAGAAATGAATGGCCTCAAACAGGAGTTAAAGCTAAAAATGTTGATAATCATGCTGCTCATAATATGAAGCCGCGTTTAAGAATGATTGCTCTTCATTATGCAGCAGAAAAATTTAATTATGTAGTTATGGGAACTTCTAATAAGAGTGAAATTATTACAGGTTATTATACAAATCATGGTGATAATGCTACTGATTTGAGACCTTTAGGAGATTTATTTAAATCAGAAGTCTGGGAGTTGGCCCGGGAAGTTGGAGTACCGGAAGAAATTATTGAAAGACCTCCCAGTGGTGGACTTAGAGGTGGAGAAACTGATGAAGAAGATATTGGTATAGGCTATGATAGATTGGAAGAAATTTATAAGGCACTAAATAATAATAGTAGTCTTAAAAGTTTTGAAGAAGATAAAGTTAATTTAGTAAAATATTTAGTTGCTGAAGCAGCTAATAAAGAAAATATTCCTGTTTTTTCTAATAATTAAAATTTTAATTATCTATAAAATATAAGGGGGTTATTATATTGAAAAAAACTTTAATAGCTTTAATTGCAATTTTTTTGATGGTGGGATTACTAAGTGGAGTTTCCAGGGCGCAAGATGATGAAGTTATTACTCTTGGCGAAGGTGATTGGCCTGGTATAAGAGCTAAAAATGCTGTAGTTGAAGTTATTATTGAAAGTATGGGTTATGAAGTTGAGAGTATGACAGCACGAGATCCATTGATTCATCAGGGTTTGACTCAGGGAGATGTTGATGTTCATCTAGGTTCCTGGATGCCTCAAATTATAGATATGCGCCAAAAATATAAAGGTGAATATGATTATGTAACTCAAAATATGACAGAAGGTATTTATACAATGGCAGTTCCTCAATATGTATGGGATGCAGGAGTAAAAAGTCATGGTGATTTACAGGAATATTCTGAGAAATTTGATAAA
Source organism: Bacillota bacterium (assembly GCA_051744805.1). GTDB lineage: Bacteria > Bacillota > Halanaerobiia > Halanaerobiales > DATFIM01 > DATFIM01. Next base: position 13,831 of record JBNJDK010000028.1, on the reverse strand, counting down.
AAAATTTATGTAGGGCCAAATGGCTGGGCTTCAAGTAAAAAAATGAATGAAGCTAAAGAAAATGATATTTATGGACTTGGGGACTGGACAATCATAAATAGTAGTCAGAGTGCTATGATGGCTCAGATTGAGAGATCAATAGATAATAAAGAATGGATAGTTTTTGTAGGTTGGAGACCTCACTGGATGAATACAGCCTATGACATGAAATATTTAGAAGACCCGAAAAGATTATGGGAAAGCCCTTATTCCTGGGTAGATACTCTTGTACGTGATGGTTTTGAAGAAGATTATCCTCAGGTATATAGATTTTTACAGCAATTTAGAGTAGATGTAGAAGATAATGATGAGTGGATATATGAAATAGGTTATAATGAGCGTGATGCTGAAGAAGTTGCTAGAGAATGGTTGAAAAATAATATTGTGAAGGTAAGAAGATGGTTAAGTATGGTAGAAACTAAAGATGGTGAAGATGCTTATAAAGCATTACAGAAAGAATTAGGAATAGAGTAAAATATTATTAATTTTTAATTTATGAAAGTTATAATTAAGCCCCCATAATTAAATGGGGGCTTTTATTTTTTGCTAAAAATTAACTATGATGATATAATATGAAAAAGTATAAATTATAATTAATTTAATTTTGGCTGGAGGGAGAGATTATTCTATGGTTAATTTTTTAAAAAATTGGGGATATTTAAAACATGTGGTGGTAAGTTTAATATTTACTTTATTATTCAATTCTATAATTAGTATTTTTACTACTAATCCATCAGTCGGATTAGTTGGTGGTAGTGAGGGAATATCTAATATTTTTTTCTCTGGCTCTCCAACATTTTTAATTTCTTCAGTTTTATTTGTTATTTTACTTTTATTATATAAACCAGTAAAAAGAATGATAGAAAAAAATTAATAAAGTAGGAGAGGAGTATTTAATAATGAAGGAGTATTTAATTGTACTAAATAAAGATGAGGATACAGTATCAATAGTTGATTCTTTAAAGAGAGAAGAAATAAAAAGAATTGAAGTGGATCGAAATCCTCATGAAGTAGTAGTTAGCAAAGATGGCAAAAAAACTTATGTTAGTTGTTCACTTGGGAATGTAGTGGATGTAATTGATAATGATGAATTTGAAATTGTAAAAAGAATTGAAGACAAAGATTTTGATTTTCCTCATGGAATGAATATTACTCCAGATGGTGAAAAGCTTTATTTAGCTTCTACTTATAGTGAAATGATTTTTGTTATAGATACTAAAAAGGATGAAATAATTAATAAATTTCCAACTTATCAGGATAAATCACATATGATTTCTTTTTCTCATGATGGGAAATTAATTTATGTTCCTAATATAGGTAGTGATAATATTACAGTAATTGATGTAGAAAAAGAGAAAATAATAAATCATTTTCCTGTAGGAGGTGGCCCTGAGGGAGTAGCAGCTGACCCCAAAGAAGGAAATCTTTATGTAGCAAACCAAAAGGATAATACTTTATATGTAGTTGATACTGAGGATTATAGTATTTTACATAAAAGGAGATTAGGTGATGTTCCAATCCGAATAGTATTTTCACCTGATGGACGCTATGCTTTTATTCCAAATAGAGAATCAGGTGACCTTTCTATAATTGATACAAAACATGAATTAAAAGGCGAAGAGCTTCCCTGGGAAATCAAAAGAATACCTGTAGGAATCTGGCCTGGAGGAACTGTATTTAATGGAGATGGTTCATATGCTTATGTGGCCAATAATAAAACAAATAATATTTCTATTATAAATGTTAATTCTTTAAGAGAAGAAGGAGAAAGAATAAATGTAGGTATTCACCCGGATGGAATTGCATATTTAAGAAGATAAATTTTTGACATAAAATGTGGAACTGTGTTAGACTTGAATAAGCTAATGAAAAACAAATAATTAAATAGCAAAATAGATAATCAACCCTGATTATAGCTATAATCAGGGTTTTTGCTGTAGTATTTGGATATAAATTGATTTACAGATAATTTTTTATAAGGAAAGGGAAGATATAATGAGAGAAAAAGAAATAATTAACCTGGCAATAATTGCTCATGTTGATGCAGGCAAATCAACTTTAGTTGATGCTTTGTTAAATCAAAGTGGAATTTTTAGAGAAAATGAAGATGTTGTAGATTGTGTTATGGATACTGATGATTTAGAAAGAGAAAGAGGAATAACTATTTATTCCAAAAACTGTGCAATAGAACATGATGGATATAAAATTAATATTGTAGATACACCGGGCCATGCAGATTTTTCTTCAGAAGTTGAAAGAGTTATAAGGGCTGTTGATTCAGCTATATTATTAGTTGATGCAACTGAAGGTCCTATGCCTCAAACCCGTTTTGTTTTGCAAAAATCACTTGAAATGGATTTAAATCCTATAGTATTAATAAATAAAATTGATAAAAACAATGCCAGACCTGAAGAAGTTAAAGATATGATTTTAGACCTTTTTATAGACCTCCATGCTAGTGATGAGCAGCTGGAGTTTCCAGTTATTTATGGAATTGCAACAGAAGGGATTGCTAAAAATGAAATTGATGAAGATAGTGAAGACCTTAGCCCTCTTTTTGATACAATAATAAAAAATATTAAAAGTTATCCTGATAAAAATGATAAACCTCTTCAGATGCAGGTATATGATTTAGCTTATGATGATTATTTAGGAAGGATAGGTATTGGACGTGTTCATCAGGGAAAAATCAAAGACGGTCAGAAAGTGGTTATTTCTAAAAGAGATGGCTCAATTAATAAAGGTAAAATAACTAAGTTATCAGTTTATGAAGGTTTGAAACAAATAGCAGTAGATGAAGCAGAAAGTGGAGATATAGTTTCTGTGGCTGGAATGCCTGATATTTCTATTGGAGAAACACTTTGTGAACCAGGTAAAGTTGAACCTTTACCAACTATTGATATAGAAGAACCCACTTTATCTATGGATTTTCAGGTAAATGATTCTCCTTTTGCAGGCCAGGAAGGTGATTATTTGACAACCCGCCACCTTAAAGCAAGACTTGATCGGGAATTAGAAGTTAATGTTGGATTACGAGTAGAAAAAACTGAAAACAAAGAAGCTTTTAAAGTCTCAGGAAGAGGTGAATTACACCTTTCAATACTCTTAGAAAACATGAGAAGAGAAGGTTATGAAATAGCAGTTTCTAAACCTGAGGTTTTGATGAGAGAAATTAATGGTAAGTTACATGAACCTGTAGAAAGGGTTTTAGTAGATGTTCCAGAAAAATATTCTGGGAATGTGATAGAAAAATTAAATAAAAGAAGAGGTATGATGCAGTCAATGCATAATGAAAATGGATATGCGGAACTTGAATATCTGGTACCTACAAGGGGTTTAATAGGATACAGAAGTGAATTTATTAATGATACTCGAGGAGAAGGTACTATAGTTCGTTCTTTTGAAGAATATGAGCCTCATAAAGGTAAAGTCCCTAAAAGAAGTAATGGAGTTTTAGTTTCTGCTAATAATGGTACTGCTATGGCTTATGCTCTTTCTAATTTAACTGAGAGAGGAACCCTTTTTATTGAGCCTGGAACTGAAGTATATGAGGGTATGATTATTGGTGTTAATAATCGTGAAAATGACCTTGCAGTTAACCCTTGTAAAAACAAGAAATTAACAAATGTAAGAGCAGCAGGTTCTGATGATGCATTAAAACTACCACCTGCCCGAAAGATGGATCTTGAAGATGCGCTTGAATTTATAGATGATGATGAATTAGTAGAAGTTACACCAAAAGCTATTCGGATGAGAAAGAAAATTTTAAATGAAAAAATGAGACGTAAAAAGGAAAAATAAAATGATTTATTGCAGGATAATATATGTTATCAAAGAATTATTATAATAATAAAAAGAATAACTTTATCTAAAAGCGGAGGGATATTATGAATATTGTTTTACTTGAATCACTTGCTATTTCTGATGAAAAATTAGGTGAATTTAAAAAAGAATTAGAAGAACGCGGACATGAATTTAAAGCTTATGATAAAAGGGTAGAAGAAGATGAAAAAATTATTGAGAGAGCTAAAGATGCAGATGTAATTATTATAACTAATTTACCTCTTTCTAAAAATGTAATAAACTCTCTGACTGAGCTAAAAATGATTTCTGTCGCTTTTACCGGGGTAGATCATATTGATCTGGAAGCCTGTAAAGAAAATGATATTGTTGTTTCTAATGCTCCTGGGTATTCTACTCATTCAGTAGCAGAATTAGCAATAGGTCTTATGGTAAATGTAATGCGTAATATGAACAAATGTGATGATGCAGTAAGAAATGGTAAAACCAGAAGTGGGCTTATTGGTAATGAAATTCATGGAAAAACCCTGGGGATAATTGGTACTGGAAGTATTGGAACAAGAGTAGCTAAAATTGCTAATGCATTTGGCTGTGATTTGATTGCTTATAGTAGAAGCAAATCAAAAGAAGCAAAAAAACTAGGGATTAATTATGTCGGTATAGAAGAATTGTTTGAAAAAAGTGATATTATTACTCTCCATGTACCTCATACACCTGAAACAGAAGGTATGATTAATGCTGATTTGATTAATAGAATGAAAGAATCTGCTATATTTATAAATACAGCCCGCGGACCAATAGTTGATAGTGAAGCTTTAGCAAATGCATTGAATGAAGAAAAAATAGCTGGAGCAGGAGTAGATGTATTTGAAATGGAGCCTCCTATTCCAGAAAATCATCCTCTTGTAAATGCTAAAAATATAGTATTAACTCCTCATGTAGCTTTTGCAACTCCTGAAGCTTTTGCTAAAAGAGCAGATATTGTATTATCAAATATAATTTCCTGGGAAAAAGGAAATATAATTAATCAAATTGTATAATATAATTTAAAATAGGAGGAGGATTTTATTATGGACGATGATTTTAATATTAGATTTGCCCAAAGAGAAGACACTGAACTTGTATTAAAATTTATCAAAGAATTAGCAGATTATGAAGAACTTTTAGATGAGGTAGTTGCAGATAAAGAAACTTTAGAAGAATCACTATTTGATCGAGAAATGGCTGAAGTAATATTTGCAGAATATAAGGATAAACCAGTAGGTTTTGCTTTGTTTTTTCATAACTTTTCTACCTTTTTAGGTAAACCAGGTATTTATCTTGAAGATCTTTATGTAAGACCGGAATATAGAGGTAATGGATTTGGGAAAAAACTTCTTGCATTTCTGGCTGACTTGACTGTTAAAAGGGATTGTGGTCGCCTGGAATGGTGGGTTTTAGACTGGAATAAGTCTTCTATTGATTTTTATGAATCATTAGGCGCTAGAGCTATGGATGAATGGACTGTATATCGTTTGACCGGAAAATCTCTTCAGGAACTTGCAGGTGAATTTGGAAGTTAAGAAAGGAGAGATATTATGCAAAATGTGGGTAAAGTAGATAGGTTTATTAGAATTGTTTTAGGAATAATTATCCTGAGTTTGCTCTTTTTTCTTAAAGGTGATACTAAATATTTTGCTTTAATAGGTGTGGTCCCTCTATTTACCGGTTTAGCTAATTATTGTCCATTATATAAACTTCTGGGGATAGATACGAAAAAAAAGAGGTGAAAAAAGTGGCAGATGAAAACAATCAATATTTGGTGATGATAGTTTTGGGCTTTGTTTTTTTCTTTATTGGAGGATTAAAATTATATCAGCAAGATTTGTTTACTGCTGGAGTTTTAATTATAGCTGCCATTTTAATTTTTATTAGTTATTTACTGATAACATCTGATGTGGATGATAAAAGATAAAATTAGTTATTAGTCACAGGGAGGAAAAGATATGTTGGCCAGATTAATTGTATCAATGTTAGGTCTTTTTATCACTGCGCTTATTATTCCCGGGATTACAATCAATGGAATTTGGGCAGGTTTTTTTGCAGCTCTTATTCTTGGGGTTGTGAATGGTGTTGTTAAACCTATTTTTACAATATTAACTTTACCTATTACAATTTTAACTTTAGGATTATTTATTTTTGTAATAAATGGTTTAATGTTTATGCTAAGTGCAGCAATTGTTCCTGGTTTTTTTGTTTCAGGTATATTTACAGCAATTTTTGGGTCCATTGTTTTTGGTTTTTTAACAGGGTGGATTCACAATACATTATAATTTAAAAAAATTATAATGAGAAAAAAGCCTGAGGATCTATAATCTCAGGCCTTTTCTGCTTAATGTAACTTTTAAATTTCTATTAATTCATAATCTCTTGAACCAAGTCCAATTTCTTCAGCATATTGTATTTGTTTAATTCCTCCATCAGTATCAGGATGGATTGCTTTAAATTTGTTATCTCCTTTTGGAAAAGATTCATTTAATACTCCACCTTTTTTAGCTGGTTGTTCATTTACCAGGTCAAGTGAAGCCTGTTCAATTGCAACTGGATCTTTGGAAGCTAAGATACCTATATCTTCAATGATTGGTTCATCACTCCAGGGAGTACAGTCACAATCAGGAGTTATATTTACTACAAAATTTATATATCCGGCTTTATCCATTTTATTTTTAAGGACTCCATAAGTAAACTCTACCTGTCTTTCTTCTACTCCTTCACTACTAGCTTCCCATTCAATAGATATAGCTTCAGTAGGACAGGTTGTTACACATTCACCACAACCTATACATTTATTATGATCAATAACACTCTTTTCATCATTTATTATAATTGCATCTTCAGGACACCATTTAACACATTCTTTGCATTTAATACATTCATTTTCATCAATTTCTGGTAAAACAGTCGAATGCATCATCTGTTTTCCACTACGACTTCCAAGTCCCATACCTATATTTTTGAAAGTTCCTCCAAAACCAGTTAATTGATGGCCCTTAAAATGTGCTACACTGATTAGACTATCAGCATGATATGCATCTGCACCTATTTTTACTGAATCAAAGTTTTTTAAATCAACTTCTACTTCAGTATAACTTTTTCCAGTTAAACCATCAGCTATTATGAGTGGTGCTTTGACACTGGAATAACCAAATCCATTAGCAATTGCTGTATTTAAATGATCAACTGAATTAGCCCTTTCCCCCACATAGAGAGTATTAGCATCTGTAAGGAAAGGTTTTCCTTTGGCTTCTTTTACTGCTTCAACTAATTTTCTGATATAAATTGGTCGAATAAAAGCTGTATTATTTTTTTCACCAAAATGTAATTTTATAGCTGTCATGTCATCTTCTTCAATAAATTCATCAAAGCCAGCTTTTTCAAATAATTTATTAAGTTTTACAATCATACTTGAATTGTGTCCTGTTGCTCTTGTGTTTGCAAAATATACTTTGCTTGTCACTGATTTTCCCTCCTTTAATACTTTAAATTAAATTATTTCATAGTCATTTTTATTATACATGAGCAAAGGGTTCAAATCAAACAACAAATATTTGACATAATTTTTAAACTCTGTTACAATACTAGAAATATTAAAGTTATTTTATTTAACTATTATTTATATTAAAAATTAAAATTAAATCAAGTAAAAGATATAAAGTTAATAAATAAATTAAAATAAATAAGTAAATTTTAAATAAAGGGTAATTTATAAGGAGGTAATTATGAAAGATAAGTTTTCAAAAGAAGGTTTAACTTTTGATGATGTTTTATTAGTTCCCGCAAGGTCAGAAGTGGTTCCTAAGGAAGTGGATACATCCAGTTATTTAACTGATGATATTAAACTTAATGTTCCTATTTTAAGTGCTGGTATGGATACAGTAACAGAAGCAAGTTTGGCTATTGCAATGGCACGTGAAGGTGGTTTAGGCATTATTCATAAAAATATGAGTATAGAAAAACAGGCAGAAGAAGTAGACCGTGTCAAACGTTCTGAAAGTGGTGTTATTGTTGATCCCTTTTCATTGCAACCAGATAAACTAATTCAGGAAGCAGAAAATTTGATGTCTAAGTATCGTATCTCCGGAGTTCCAATTGTTGATGAAGATGAAAAATTAGTAGGTATTATAACAAATAGAGATCTCAGGTTTATACAGGATTATGAACAACCAATTAGCGAATATATGACTTCTGAAAATTTGATTACAGCACCAGTTGGAACAACTGTTGAAGAAGCAAAATCTGTTTTACAAAAACATAAAATAGAAAAATTACCTCTTGTAGATGAAGATGGAATATTAAAAGGTCTTATTACAATAAAAGATATAGAAAAAGCCAGGAAGTTTCCTAATGCAGCTAAAGATAAACAGGGAAGACTTTTAGCAGGTGCAGCTGTTGGAGTTTCAGAGCAAACAGATGATAGGGTTGCAGCTTTAGTTGAATCAGAAGTAGATGTAATTGTTATTGATACTGCTCATGGCCATTCCGTGGGAGTTTTAAATACTGTAGAAAAAATAAGAAAAAAATACCCGGATCTTACCTTGATTGCTGGAAATGTTGCTACTGCTAAGGGTACAGAAGACTTAATAAAAGCAGGAGCTGATGTTGTAAAAGTTGGAGTTGGGCCAGGTTCTATTTGTACTACTAGAGTTGTTGCTGGAGTAGGAGTTCCTCAAATTACTGCAGTTCATGAATGTGCCCAAAAAGCTAAAGAATATGATAAAACTATTATTGCTGATGGGGGAATTAAATATTCTGGTGATATAATTAAGGCTTTGGCAGCTGGAGCAAATACTGTAATGGTAGGAAGCCTTTTAGCCGGAACTGAAGAAAGTCCTGGTGAAGTTGAAATATATAAAGGAAGAAGTTTTAAAGTTTATAGAGGTATGGGCTCGGTAGGAGCTATGAAAGAAGGAAGTAAAGATCGTTATTTTCAGGAAGAAGATGAAGCTGATAAACTGGTACCTGAAGGTATAGAGGGTCGTGTTCCTTATAAAGGTCCAGTCTCTGATACGATCTATCAATTGATTGGAGGAGTTCAGTCTGGTATGGGTTATTGTGGTACTGAAACGGTGAATGATCTTCAAGAAAATGGTGAGTTTATTAGAATAACTTCTGCTGGTTTAAAAGAGAGCCATCCACATGATGTTACAATCACTAAAGAATCACCAAATTATAGTGTGGATTAAAAGAAAACATTAATTAGATATATTTTTTAAAAGCTGTCTTTTTTATAAGGCAGCTTTTTTCTATGACATAAAAAAGTTTTGAAAAAATGTTATTAATTTTACAGTATTTTAGTCTAAAACCTATTATCATTAAATAGAAAGAAATTAATGTGAAAATAAATTAAAATAATAAATAATTTTTTAAAACTTTAATAATATTAAATAAGGAGTGGTTTTTGATGAGTGAAAGAATTAAAAAAGATTTAGTTATAATTGGTGGAGGACCTGCAGGACTTACTGCAGCAATCTATGCAGCTAGAGCAGGTATGGAGCCTGTAGTAATAAATGGCCCTGAACCAGGAGGCCAAATAACTACTACTGATGAATTAGAAAACTTTCCAGGATTTCCAAAAGGTATTGGTGGATTTGAATATATGCAAAAAGTAACCAATCAGGCAGAACGTTTTGGCGCAGAACTTGTCTATGAAGTTGTTGAAAACGTAGATTTTAATGAAAAACCTTATATTATTGAAACAGATTTTTCTTCTTATGAAGCAGAGAGTGTTATTGTTGCTACTGGTGCAGAGCCCAAAAAACTTGGTTTAGAAAAAGAAGATCAATTCAGAGGTAGTGGAGTATCATATTGTGCTACCTGTGATGGAGCCTTTTATAAAGGGGATGAAATTGCTGTAGTTGGTGGAGGAAATGTTGCATTAGAAGAAGCTGATTATTTAACCCAATTTGGCTCTAAAGTATATCTAATTCACCGCAGAAGCGAATTCAGAGGAACTGAAATATTGAGTGATAGAGTAAAAAACAATGATAAAATTGAGATTCTCTGGAATAATGAAGTAAAAGAAATTCTTGGTGATGATAACTTATCAGGTATTTTAGTTGAAAATAATAAAACTGGTGAAAGAAAAGAATTATCAGATGTAAAAGGATTTTTCATAGCAATTGGTTATGATCCAAGAACTGATCTTTTTAAAGATGATTTAGAACTTGATGAAAAGAGATATATAGTAACTAATAGAAAACAGGAAACAAATAAAGAAGGAATATATGCTGCAGGAGATGTACAGGATCCAAATTATAGACAGGTTATAACTTCAGCAGCAGCTGGAGCAAAAGCAGCTATGGAAGTTAATCAATATATAACCAGTCTTAAAGGAGATAGTGTTTATGTTTAAATAATACAGGTTTACAATTGAATTATAATTTTCCTTTAAATTATAATTTCTTTTGGAAGGCTGACTCTTAAGAGTCAGCCTTTTTTTAATTTAAGAAAGGATTTTAGGCTTAGATAGAGAATATATTATATAATGAAAGAAAGGGGCAGATAAAGCCATGAAAGGGTTTTTTATTACATTTGAAGGGGTTGAAGGGTCAGGTAAGTCTACTCAAATAAATTTATTAGCTGAAAAATTAAAAAAAATTGGTAAAGAAGTAGTTTTGACTCGGGAACCAGGTGGAACGAATTTAGGTGAAAAAATAAGGGATCTTTTACTTGATCCTAATAACATAGATATGGATGATAGAGCTGAGATATTACTTTATGCAGCAGATAGAGCTCAACATGTAAAGAAAAAAATTATTCCTGCTTTAAAAGAAGGTAAAATAGTTTTGACAGATCGTTATTTTGATTCTAATATTGCCTATCAGGGTTATGGTAGAAAGTTAGAAATGAAAATGGTAAGAAAGATTAATGAATGGGTTATTAGAGATGTATGGCCTGATTTAACAATTTTACTTGATATTGATGCAAAAATCGGTCTTGAAAGGGCCAGAAATTTAACTTCTGATAAAAAAGGAGACAGACTGGAACAGGAGATAATAACTTTTTATGAAAATGTAAGAAGTGGATATTTAGATTTAGCGAAACAGGAGGATAGATTTGTAACTATTAATGGAGAACAAAAAGCGGATAAGATAAATTCGGATATATTTAAAATAGTAAAGGAGAGATTATTATGAATGAGGAGATAAAGGAAAGAGCCAGTGAAGGTAAAAAAGTAAAAATGGTTGTGGCAATTGTTCATGATCATGATGCTTCTGATCTTATGGATAAATTAACTAATTCTAATTTCCAGGCTACTAGAATGGCAAGTACTGGCGGTTTTTTAAGAGAAGGTAATACCACTTTTATGATTGGAACAGATGAAGACCATGTTGATGAACTTTTAGATATAATAGAAGAAACATGTAAGTCACGCAAAAAAACAGTTGCCCCTATGTCTCCAGTAGCTAATTCTTTAGAAAGTTATTATTCTTTTCCTATGGAAGTACAAATTGGTGGAGCAACAGTTTTTATAATAGATGTAGAGCAATTTATAAAAATATAATTTAATACTGATTAAGATACTTTAATTTATGGTAAATATATGCTAAGATTAAACTGGATTGGATTTTAATATTTTTATTATTAAGGAGTAATAAAATGAGTTTTAAGGATGTTATAGATCAAAAAGAAGTAGTTAATATATTAAAAGAAGAATTGAAGGATGATAGAGTAAATCATGCTTATCTTTTTTATGGCAAAGAAGGAATAGGCAAAAAATCCCTGGCTGTTGAATTTGCCAGGGCTTTGTTATGTAAGGAAGTTGAAAATGATAGCTGTAATATTTGTAATAATTGTCGGAGGGTTGAACACGGGAATCATCCGGATTTAAAAATTATTGAAGCAAATACAAAAACCAAAAACTTAAAAATTGACCAAATTAGAGAAATGCAGAAAGAAATAGCATATAAACCTTATGAAAGTAAATACAAAATATATATAATTGATAGAGCAGAAAATATGACTAATCAGGCAGCTAATAGTTTATTAAAAACACTTGAAGACCCGCCTTCTTATGCTATTATAATTTTAATTTCCGAAGAATTAAACAAATTATTACCTACTGTTATTTCTCGATGTCAGAATTTGCGTTTTTCGAATATTTCCAGAGAAAAAATGGAAGAATTTTTAGAGAAACAAAATATAGATAAAGAAAAAAAGCAGTTAATAATAGGTTTGGCTAGAGGAAGTATAGGTAAAGCTCAAGAACTTTATGAAAATAGTGAATTTCTCAATAAAAGGAAAAAAATATATGATTTTTTAAAAGATATCAATAATATTACAAAGGTGGATATATTTTCAGAAGTCAAAGAATGGGTTAATCTAATAAAAGAGGATTTTCCTTTATTTGATTTGCTATCAGCCTGGTATCGGGATATAATAATATATAAGCGTGGGAATAAAAAACAAATCGTAAATTCTGATTATCAAGAATCAATTTTAAAAGAAGCAGATAGATATAATCTTAGTGAATTGTTAGCGATAATTGAATTAATTGAAGCTCATGAAGGGTATATAGAAAGAAATGCTTTTAAAGATTTAACCCTTCAAGTTCTATTATTAAAAATAAAAGGAAAAAGATTGCAAGTGAGGGTGTAATTATATTATGTATACAGTAATAGGAGTTAGTTTTAAAAAAGCAGGTAAAATATATTATTTTGATCCTGATGATATTGAAGTAAGTGAAGGAGATCATGTTATTGTTGAGACTGCTCGTGGTGTTGAAATTGGTGAAGTAGTCATTGGTAAAAAAGAGGTTACAGAGGATGATATTGTTTCACCACTAAAAAAGGTTATTCGTAAATCTACTATGAAAGATAGAGCTCGTGATGAACGGAATAGAGAATTAGAAGATGAAGCTTTTGATATTTGCTTAGAAAAAATAAAAGATCATGGTTTACCTATGAACTTAATAGATGTAGAATATACTTTTGATCATAATAAAATATTATTTTATTTTACTGCAGATGGAAGAGTTGATTTTCGCGAATTAGTTAAAGATCTGGCAAGAGTTTTTAAAACTAGAATAGAACTCCGTCAGATAGGTGTAAGAGATGAAGCAAAAATGATAGGTGGTTTAGGTCCCTGTGGAATGCCAACCTGTTGTTCGCGATTTTTAAGAGATTTTGACCCAATTTCTATTAAGATGGCTAAAAAACAAAATTTATCCTTAAATCCATCCAAGATTTCTGGTTTATGTGGAAGATTAATGTGTTGTCTCAAATACGAAGCTGACACCTATGAAGAAATAAAAAAGGAAATGCCAGATATTGGAGAAGAAGTTGAAATGCATGTAGGTAGTGGTAAAGTTACAAGGAGAAATCTTATAAAAAAGACAGTAAAAGTTGATTTAAGTGATGGTAAAGATACAGATGAAGTAGAAGTAGATGTGGAAGACCTGGAAGATTATGATGAATGATAGGGAGGTAGTTTTATGGATGATGAAATTTTAAGCAACCTTGCCTACTTTCAAGAAGAGATTGAAGAGATGTCAATGAAATTTCAAAAATTAAAAGATATAACTTATGAATTATATAAGGAAAATCAATCTTTAAAAGAAGAAAATGAAGAACTTCGGAAGTTGATATTTCAGGAACGTGATAATCAGGATTCTGAAAGTGCAAGAGGTAAGGGGTATTCTAATCTAATAAATCTATATAAAGAAGGCTATCATATTTGCCATCTAAGTTTTGGAGAAAAGAGAAAGGGAGACTGTCTTTTTTGTCAACAATTAATAGAAAATCAATTTGAGGAGAAACAAGAATAATGGAAGAAAGAAATGAACTTATAAAAAATGAAATGGATATAATTCAAAATGATAAATTTTTTAAATTTGGGACTGACTCTGTTTTATTAGCTAATTTTGTAGAGAGCAAAAGCAGAGACCTTATAGCTGATTTTGGCAGTGGTAGTGGTGTTATACCACTGCTTTTGGCTTTTAAAAATGATTTTA
>JBNJDK010000027.1:0-21961 GCA_051744805.1 Bacillota bacterium | reverse complement strand
CAGAATTTAAAGCAAGGTGAATATTAACTTCTGCTCCTACCAATACAAATAACATTATTTCTGCAAAAACCCAAATTTTATTAAATTTTGTTGCCAGTCTTGCTCCTACTGCGTGATATTTTTCCTGTAAAAGAAATCCAATTGCCATAACTCCTAAAAGAGATGCTAAAGGAATTATACCTTTAAGTAAGTCCTCTAATCCGGTTAATAAAATAGAGAGACTTAACATTAATAAAACTTTTTTTGTGTCACGCATATGATATTTTTTAAAAAAATAAACAAGCAAAAATGCAATTAAAGCTCCTGCGATAATACCTATTATAATAGAAATTGGGATATTTATAATTTGTTTAAAGATATTTAATTGACTACCACCGTATAAAGATAAAAAAGTTGAAAAAAGTGTAATAGCAATTACATCATCTATAGAAGCTCCAGTTAAGATTAATGTGGGAATTCCCTTTTTACTTCCTTTTTTATTTTTGATTAAATTTAACATCTGAGGAACAACTACTGCAGGAGAAACTGCAGCTATAATAAAAGCCATTATTCCTGCTTCGATAAAAGAAAGTTTAAAAATAAACTGAGAGACTAATATTATCGTAAATCCTTCCATTAAACCTGGGATAAAACTTAATCGTACTGCAGGAATACCGATTTTTTTCAGAGTTTCTTTTTCAATTCCCAGTCCTGCTCTTAGTAGAATAACAATCAGTGCTATTTTTCGTAAATCATCAGATATATTCAAAATTTCTTTTCCTATGATATCTAATCCATATGGTCCAATAATCACACCTAAAATTAACATTCCAAGTAATCCAGGAAGTTTTATTTTATTAAATGCTTTATTAAATACTAAACCTAATAAAACAATTAGTGCAAGACTTATCCCCATTGTATTCCTCCTTTTATTTAACATAAAAAAAGCCCCTACCCTAATTATTAACATAATAATTAAGGTAGGAGCCATTAATTGCAATTATGCAATGGTTAAAGGTGAGCTCCATCACCATCTTCTCCAGTATATAATAAAAAAATAACTTAGTCAACTTCTTGACACTGTCCTCTAAAATTCATATAATGTATTAAGATTTAGTAGTACTTAAGGAGGATTTTTAATGAAACAGGAAATTAATTTTACATTTAATATGGCAGTTGAGTTTCTTTCTGCAGTTTTTAGATATGTAAATCAAGATAAAGTTGATAAATATAATTTTGACAAAAACGAAAAAATTGAAATATGGTTAGATGAGATAGATGAGAATATATCACCCTTTTTAGAAAATGACCTTGAAGTTGTAAAAAAAGCTGATGGTATAATCTGGCCTCTTATTAAGAAGTCTTTAAGAGAAAAAATTGAAACTCCTGAAGAATTTTTTAGATTTCTAAAAGAAATGGACCCCCAACGACTTGTAGCGGAATATATAAATGAAATGTCCCATAATATTTATGAACCTGGTCAAAGAAATAATATTGATTATATAATAGAAAATTATTTTGAAGATAAGAATAAAAGTAAATTCATAAAAGAAATTATAAAAAGTCCAGAAGAATTAAAAGAAAGATTATATATTGCTTTGAATTCTTTTTATAGAAAATTTTTCAAAGAAAATGTAGAAAAAACTGAAGATTTATTAGAAGAAAAAATAACTCAACATAAAGAAATGTATGAAGAGGATAGTGATCTATTCTTTAAAAATATGTTAGGTTATGTCAAAGATTCAGAGATTAAAGATTATAAAGAAATCAATCTTTTAGTTTTGTGGCATGCTGAAATATTTAATTTTAGTTTTAACATAGAAAACAAACTTTACCTTATGTATGGTTTTGCTTTAGAACAGAGAATAAATGAAGATATAGTTAAGAAAAAAAGTAGAGAATTTTTTAAAGTGATGGCTGATGATAAAAGATATGAAATTTTAAAATTATTAGCAAAAAGAGAATGGCATGCCAGAGAGTTAGCAGAATACTTTGGGGTAACTACATCTACTATATCTTATCATCTGTCTCGCCTTTATGATCTTGGTATAATTTCTTTTAAAGAAGGAGAAAAAAATAAAGTTTATTACAATTTAAAAAAAGATAAAGTAAAAGAAATTTTTGAAGGTACTCTTGATTTAATTTTAAAAGAATCTGAATAGTTATTTTTTATATTACCTATAAAATTAACAAATTTGGATCCCCCCATGGAGAACAATTATCTTACTAAATTATCAGCAAAAATATTTTTAAAAAATATCAAAATTTAATCAAAAATTTATCACAAATATATTTTATACTATTTGTAAATTAATAAAAAAAGTGATGGGGGTGTTTAAATAATATGAGAAAATATAAAAAAATAATAGCTTTAGTTTTATTGGTTGCAGCTGTTGGGGTTGTTATTACAGGATGTACAGGAGCTCCACCTCCAGAAGGAGGAGAAAGTGAAGGAGAATTAGAAACTCCTGAAAGTAATGAAGAAGAACCAGCCGGAAATGATGGATTGGATTCTGGAGGAGATATTAACAGTCATATAGAAATACCTGAGGATAATAGTGTTTTTGTTTAATAATTAATATAAATTAAAAAACAAATAAATGCAAGTAAATTGGCCTACCTTTTAAAAGGTAGGCCTTGAATTTTAAATATTATATTTAGCTTTCTTTTAATGGCAGATAAAAACCAAAAGTAGATCCTTCGCCCAAAGTGCTTTTTGCAAATACCTTTCCTCCATTTTGTTCTATAATTTCTTTTACTATAGCTAATCCTAAGCCACTTCCCTTATTGGAAGGTCTTCGAGCCTTGTCAATTTTATAAAATCTGTTCCATATATTATTTAATTCATTTTTTGGAATTCCAATACCATTATCTTTGATCCAAACTTTTATTTCATTATTGACTTTTTTGGCTCCAATTTCTATAATTTCCGTTTCATCAGAAAATTTGTGTGCATTATCAATAAGATTTAAAAGAACTTGTTTTAATCTTTCTTTACTTGCTTTAATATAAAAATCTTTTTCTGGTAAGACTATATTAAGTTTTCTATTACTACAATATAGATCCTTTTTGAAAATACCAACAATATTTTTTATTAATTTATTTATGTTAATTAATTTTTCATTAAAATTAAAATCAGCTGCTTCTAATTCAGATAAATCTAGTATTTTATTAACTAGCCCTTCTAAACGATTAGTCTCCTTTATAATTGTTTTAAGATATTCTTCTTCCTTTTTGGGATTTTTTAAAATATTGTCTAATAATATTTCGGCAGATCCCTTTATGGAAGAAAGTGGAGTTTTCAATTCATGAGAAACATTTGCAACAAAGTCTTTTTGTAATTGTTCAAATTTCCATCGTTTAGTTATATCTTGAAAAAGTCCAACTACTCCCCAACAATAGTTATTTTGAATATAAATAGGTGAGCAATGAAGAAGTATTCTTTTATCAATTTTTTCTTTTTCATCATAAATGTTTAATTCCCGAGTTATAGTTTCTTTTTCTTCAAGACTTTTCTTAAATGAATTAATAACTTTATTTTTTTCTAAGGAATTAGTTAAATAAAGATTTTTTTGTTCAGATGGATTAACAAAATTCAATAAATTTTTAACTGAATCATTAAATAAAACTATTTTATATTTTGAATCTATTACTAAGACTCCTTCTTCCATACCTATTAGTATTTTTTCTAATTTATTTTTTTCTTTATGCAGATTATCTATAGTTGATTTTAATTTATCAGACATGTAATTCATACTTTCAGCTAAAGTGCCTAATTCATCATTAGAATTAACTTTTATTTTTTTATTAAAATTACCTTCACTTAATTTCAACGCTACTTTACTCATATTTTTCAAAGGTTTAGAAAAAGATTTAGATAGAGTATATGAAATTAATAAAGCTAATAAAATTGCTATTAATCCAGAATATATCATAACCTGGCGAACTTGTCTAATTGTTGAATTGATACCTTCAACAGAAGTAAAAATAAGCAAAGAATATTCTATAGAATCATTATTTTTAATAGGAATACCTATTAGTAACATTGGTTTTTCAAAATAATTTGTTTCTACTCTTTGGGAAATAATATTACCTTTGAAAATTTCTTTATAGACTTCTAAATTTATTTTTGTTCCTTCTTCAGTAAAATAAGGATAGCTCATTTTTAGTTTCCCGGATTTATCTATTAGCCAGGCCTGGCCTGTATTTACTTCAGCTAAGGTTTTTAGCCAAATATTAGTATCATTCGAATTTCCTTCAGCTATACTTTGAGATAAATAATTTGTGATTGGTTTACTATTTTGAATTATTTCTTGTTCTTTAATCGAAAAATAAAAACCTTTGAAAAAATAAATTAAAGTAAATCCCATAAAAATAATTATTATAAGAGAAATTATTATAAATCTAAAGATTAACTTTTTAAAAATAGAATTCATTTTAACACCTCAAATTTGTAACCAACTCCCCAGACTGTTTTGATATATTTTCCTGCACTTTCACCCAATTTTTTCCGTAAAGATTTTATATGTGTATCAACAGTACGAACATCTCCAAAATAGTCATAGCCCCATACTTTTTTTAGTAATTCATCTCGACTATAAACTTTCTTAGGATGAGAACTTAAAGTCCAGAGAAGATCAAATTCTTTTGGAGTTAGTTTTACCATTTCATTATTTATTTTTACTTCTCTTTGTTCCTTACGAATAACTAAATTTGGGTATTCTCTTACAAAATTATCATCCTTAACATTATTATTTACTCTACGCAAAACAGCTTTTGCCCTTACTACTACCTCTTTAGGACTGAAAGGTTTTGTTATATAATCATCTGCTCCTAATTCAATACCGTCTATTCTATCAGTATCTGTATTTTTGGCACTTAATATAATAATTGGTATATTATTATCCTGTCGGATTCTTTTGCAAACTTCCCATCCTTCTAACTCAGGTAACATAATATCTAATATAATGACATCGGGATTTTTTTCTTTAGCTTTTTTTAAGCCTTCTTTTCCATCAAGAGCGGAAATAACTTCAAAATTTTCATACTGAAAATAATCTCTCAGAATTTTTATTATTTGTTCATCATCATCAATTATTAAAACCTTATTTTTCCTCATTTTTTTCCTCCTTAAATAATAACGTTACATCAAATTCATTATAGTAATTTAAGTTAAATACTGCAAGACAATTAGTCATTTTTTTATAAATTTATTAAAATAAAAACTATATTGCAAAATATATTTTCTTATGTTAAACTGATAACAAAGAAACACAGATAATTAAAATCCGAGTAAGAGAGGGGATAAATTGAAAACTTCAAAAAAAACTGATTATGCAATTCATGCTTTAATGATATTAGCTAAAAGGATAAATAGAGAATTATCAGTTGAAGAAATTGCAGAAATAGAAAATGTTTCCTCATCATATTTGGCAAAAGTAATGCAAAAATTATCTAGAGCTGGGGTTGTGAGTGCAAGTGAAGGGAAAAGAGGTGGCTATTCTCTTGCGCAGGCTCCAGAAAAAATAGACCTCGCTTCTATTGTAAAAATATTAGAAGAAGAAAAAAATGTCTTTGACTGTGTAGATGATGTTCATGGATGTGAAATAAGAGAGAGATGTAAAATTCATGCTGTATTTACTGAAGCTTATGAAAAAATGTTAGAGGAATTAGAAAAAACAAGTATAAGTGATATATTAGAACCAGAAATAAAAAAATAAATTTTTTAATTAAAATAAAAAAGGGAGGATTATTATGGGATGGATAAATATGGTAGATGAGGCAAAGGCAGAAGGAAAATTATCAGAACTTTATGACAAATTAACCGGTCCTCAAAATGAAAAGGTGGCACATGTTCTCAAAGTCCATTCTTTGAATCCAGATGTACTAGAGGATCATTTAAATCTTTATAAAACTATAATGTTTGGTAAATCTAATATCTCTAGAAAGCAAAGAGAGATGGTAGCAACCTTAGTTTCAAATATTAATAAATGTCATTACTGAATTAATCACCATGGAGCGGTGCTCCAAAAGTTAATAAGAAATCAAGAAAAAGCTAAAAAAGTATTTTCTGAAGTTCTTGAAGACTATAATACAGCTGATATTAGTGAAAAGGAAAGAGCAATGTTATGTTATGCAGAAAAATTAACTAAAGATCCCACGTTGGTAGAAAAAGATGATCTTAAAAAATTAAAAGAAATAGGATTGAGTGATAGAGATATTCTTGATTTGAATCAGGTAGTGTCATATTTCAATTATGTAAATAGAATTGCAGAGGGATTAGGAATTGAATTGGAAAAAGGCAAAGAAGAAATTTTCAAAAAATAAAAAATTTAAAATGGAGGAGAAATTATTATGAAAAAAGAAAAAAAGCTTTATATTTTATGGACAAATGGTGATCCTGTAACTTCAGAAAAAATGGTGAATATGTATGCTAAAAATAGTCTTATTCACGGATGGTGGGAAGAAGTTACTCTTATTGTTTGGGGAAAGCCAGCCCAATTAATATCTGAGAATGAAAAAATTCAAGAACAGATTAAGGAGAATATAGAAGCAGGAGTAAAAATATCAGCTTGTAAAGCTTGTGCAGACCAACTTGGAGTTACTGAAAAATTAGAAGAATTAGGAATTGAAACTAAATACTGGGGAGAGCCACTTACAGAAGTATTAAAAAAAGATGAAAAATTAATAACTATTTAAAGGTTATTTTGTTGTAATTTGCAGATAAATATAATATCATAATAATAGTTATAACCGTTAGTTCATATATGAATTAATAAAAATTCAGTAATATTTAGGAGGAAAACTCATGCCTGAGAATTTGAATCGAGAGATATCTATAGTTTATGATCTTTTATTTGGTTATACAGATAAAATGAAAGGTCTTAGAAATGAACTAGATATAGGACAATTTAATTTACCAGTAGATGCGGCTTTAGTTATAAAAATTAATAATTATGAACTTTTAACTGCTGAAATTAGTGAATTTAGAAAAGAAGAAATTCAACAGGATATTTTAAGTAATTTAAATAATTTGGCCTGTAATTATTCTCAGGATATATTATCTGCATTAATCGAAGAAGATATGTTAGTTCTTTTTTATTCAGCTGATTTTATTGAGGAAAAAAATTCTAAAGAAAAAATAATTTCTTTTGGTGAATATTTAAAAGATGGCTTAGAAGAAAAAAGTGAATATAATTTTTCTATTGGATTAGGTAGAATTTATGATAATTTAAAAGGGCTCATCTTTTCTTACAAAGAAGCTTTGAATGTGTGTAAGAGTTGCTATTTTAGAGAAAAAAATAGTGTTATGCATATAGATGAAATGGTTAAATTTACTAATGATGTACCTATTTTTATTTCTGAAATGGAGACAAAATTAATTGATAAGATAGAATCTGCAAATTTAGAAAATATAGATTATTATTTTTTAGAAATAGTAAATAGTATAATGGAAGAAAAATTGGAACCTGATACAGTTAAAATAAAAATTTTGGATTTTATATATAGAATTATTGAAGAAATAAATGGAGTTACAGATGAAGAAGGAGAATCTTTTTATGAATTATCTTCATTTATGAGAGAAATTTTGCAGGCTGAAACAGAAAGAAATATGAGAAAATATATTCAAAAAATTGGAGATAAATTATTTACTATTTTACGAAAAAGTAAAGGTGAGTCAAGTAGTAAATATTCTGTTAATCAGGCTCTTGATTATATAGAAAATAATTACAATGAAGATTTATCTTTAAAAAAAGTTTCCAAAAAAGTTGGTTTAAGTTTATATTATTTTAGCCACTTATTCAAGGAAGAAGTTGGAGTTTCTTTTGTAACTTATCTCAATAAATTTAGAGTAAAAAAGGCAAAAGAACTTTTAGTAAATTCGAAGTTAAATATTGCAGAAATATCTTTTGAAGTAGGATATAATGATCCTAATTACTTTACTAGAGTATTTAAGGAATATGAAGAGCTTACACCAAGCGAATTTAGAATAAAAAAAGAAAATCAACCTCAATTTTAAAATTATAATACCCGGTATTTGATAATACCGGGCTGGGGTTAATTGGTCAGGGACATTGGATAAGGGGGTACCTGACCGAATTTTTTTGTCTAATTTTAAGTGGTACTAACGATTTTTTTGCTTTTTAATACAGAAGTATATAAAATGACTCCAATAAAAGTATTAATTGCAGCTGCCGGAATTACCACAGTCATTATTAAAGCCATAAAAGGACCTGGTAATCCAAAAATCAGTCCAGCACTGCCTAAGAAGACTACTCCACTAAGAATTGTACCTAGACCGTTTATAATTCCTACATAAGCAAGATTTTTAATTGGAATATTGATAATTATAGTGGATACTACAATAGTTGTAACTATTTTATCAATGATATTTGCGATTTGTCCTCCTGGGAAACCGGTAGTTAAAGCCGTAAAAATTCCAGTTGCTATACCGGCAAGTATAGCGATTTTAAAATCTTTTTTGATAAGAATAATAACAAAAAGCATTGAAAGTGCAAAATCAGGTTTCATTCCAAATAAAATAGGTGGAAAGAAACTATGTAATATGAAACCAACAGCCAATAATAAACTAACCTCAACAAAATCTTTTAATTTCATTTTTTAACCTCTCCTCTCAGCTAATCTAATCTGATTTCTTTTCTCAACTCATCTAAATAAATCCTAAGCCCAAAACACCCAACTTCAACAATTTACTATGATAAAATCTATTATTATGTATTATAATGTATATATAGTTGATTGTCAAATATATGAGCAATTTTTTTATTCATAATTCTATTAGTTAAAATATGAAATAATTTTTTTAGAAAATTTAAAGGAATTTTTAAAAAAATATAGAACAATTGATATAAGTTATTAAAATCGATAACTAATACTAATTAGATTGTATAAAATATTTTAATAGGGAGTGAATTAATATGGAAGAAGTACTCGCAGGAATTCAAGAGGCTATTGAGGAAGAAATTCAGGCACAAAATAAATATAAAAATTTAAAGAAACAGGCTGAAGATAATAAGGCTAAAGCTCTTTTTGAACAATTAATTCAGGATGAAAAAGGACATGAAAAACTTCTTCGCTCAAGATATAAAGCACTTAAATCAAAGATAGAAAAAAATAAAAGTATAAAGTAGAGTAAATTATTGAGGTGAATATATGTATTTTGCTATATTAATTGTTTTGGTTTTGATTTCTGCTCTTTATTTATTTTTCTCTCTATATAGAGAAAATAAAGATTTAAAAAATATTATAGAAAGAAAAGAAAAAAATATTGAAAACCTAAAAAAAGACATAGAAGTAAAATTGAAAAAAGCACAGGATATTCATAAAAGAATGTTACCTGATGGTTTAAGTGAACCAGAAAATTTTATTATTAGTGACTATTATAAGCCAGCTGAATACATAGGTGGAGATTATTATAATTTATTTAAAATAGATCATGAGTCAATGAGTCCCTTTTTTGATCAATATTTATTTTATTTTTTTGATGTTTCTGGCCATGGAATAGATAGTACCTTACTATCTATATTCATAAATGATAGTATAGAAAATTATTTTAAATTAAGACACAATCCAGGAGAAATGGTTTCCTCTAAAGATTTGATGGCATACATTGATCAGAGATACCAAGATGAAAAATTTCCAGATGACTATCTTCTCTGTATGTTTATAGGTGTTTTAGATTTAGATAAAAAGCAATTAGAATATAGTGCTCGGGGTTTTCAATTTCCTTTTTATAAGTTAGATCATCAAAGAAATATACAGAAATATAATATTGGAGGCTTACCTATTTCTACAGCGATTGGTAAAATGGATAATTTTAATACTGGAAAAGAAGTTGATCTAAAAAAAGGTTCTACCCTGTTTTTTTCTACAGATGGACTTTTGGAAAGTGAAAATGAAAATAAAATTTATCATGAAAAAATTGATGATTTATTAAAAAAATATTCATTTTTACCTGCTCCCTTTTTTAATGATATAGTTCAAAAAGATTTTTATAATTTTATGGGTAATAAAGATAACCGGGATGATATAACTTATTTAATTATGGATTATCTTGATGGTAATGTCGAAGAATGGGATTTTTCTATAGAAGATAATTTAAAAGGAGTTTTAGAAAAATTAGAAAATAGAATATCTAATAAAAATAATCCACAACCATATTTAAAAAACTTAAAAAGAATGCTAAAAAGTTTTTTGAAAAATGAAGAAAATATATCTAAAAAAAATAAATTAAATTTTAAATTTGTTGATAATAATTTTGAGTATATGTTGTCTGTTGAAGATAAAAGCAAAAAAGTTAATTGGAATGACTTTTTAAAAAGTTATGATTTTGAAAAGGATATTATGATTTTAGAGGATTTATGTTATCAAAATATTAGTAGAAATTTTTTCGAACAAGATAAAATTTTTGTAAGCAAAAATAAATTAGGAAACAAAATATATTTTCTTAAATTCAAAAATTAAAGTGAGGTGTACATAATGGAAGAAAAAAAGTTTAAATTTATTATTGATGAGAGAGATGTACCGATTATGAAATTTAATGGTGAAATTGTTTTTGAAAATTCAAATGAACTTAAAGAAAAAGCAAAGGGAAAAATGAAAGAAACAGATTATCAAAATCTTATAATGGATTTTAAAGATGTTTCTTTTATTGATAGTTCTGGTATAGGATTTGTTTTATCATTGTTTAAATTTTTGAGAGAAAAAGAAGGAGAATTAGCTATAGCCAATGCTAATGAAAAAATAAAGAAAAGTTTTGAAATTACTAAAATATCTCAAATAATAGAGATTTTTGATAGTGTAGATGAGGCATATAACCAGTTAAAATAGTTTTTTAATGATAATGTAATGAGGTGCTTTTTAATGGGCAATTTATTAGAAGTGCGCAAACTAGAATTTGATTGTCAGCCTAAGATTATAAAAAAATGTTTAAAAAAGATATTTACTATTTTAGGGGCTTATAAAATAAATATTGAAAATTTGGATTTTCGGATTGAATTGGCTTTGAGAGAAATGTTAGCAAATGCTATTGAACATGGCTGTCATAATGCGAAAAATATGAATATATCAAAAAATGAACTTAAAATAATAGTATTCCTAAAAATAAAAAATTATAAATTAGTATTAAGTGTAAAAGACCCTGGTAAAGGATTTGAGTGGGAAAAGTGCAATTTAGAATCAGAGTTATCTTTTGAAGAAAAAGGTAGAGGTTTAAAAATGATTAATGAAGTAGTAGATGAATTAGAATTTAATAAAAGTGGAAATCAAATAACAATTTATTTTTTTAGCAGAGAAAAAATAGTAAAAAAATAACTAGTTGGAGGGAAAAAAATTGATAAAAAAAATAAAAAGTTCTATATTTGCTAAATTTGTTCTAAGTTTTTTAGTTATAATTGCTCTTTTTGCAGCTGCAAGTTATATAGAATATCATTATACACATAAAGTAATTGAGATTGAAGAAGA
Source organism: Bacillota bacterium (assembly GCA_051744805.1). Taxonomy (GTDB): domain Bacteria; phylum Bacillota; class Halanaerobiia; order Halanaerobiales; family DATFIM01; genus DATFIM01. Next base: position 10,498 of record JBNJDK010000027.1, on the reverse strand, counting down.
AATCATGGAAATGCAAGATTTTCAGTTAAGGTTATCTAATTTAGAAATTGATCACCATTTATGGATGATAAGCATATATGATATGATGGCTGGTGGTGAAGCTCCTCAACTTGGAGATCATACTGAGTGTAATTTAGGACAATGGTATTATGATATAACTCCCAGGGAATATTTCAAAGAACCATATGAAGCGATGGAAGAACCACATACTCATTTACATAGACACGGCCAGGAGGTAGTTCAATTATATCAATCTGGTCAGGAAGAGGAAGCTGTTCAATTGTTTAGAGAAGAAGTTACTACTGATTTAAATGCTGTTCGCGAAAATTTAGGTGAAATGATTGCATTGACCGAACAAGAGATAGAAAATATGAAAGCGGAAAAAAATGATTTACAACAGTTCTCTGATAGGGTTTTCTTAGGAGCAACTATTATTACCTTGCTTTTATCTGCTTTTATAGCATATATTTTAACAAGATCCACAGTTGGACCAATTAATAGTTTAGTTGAACAGGTAAAAGAAGTGGCAGATGGCAATCTTAAAAATAAAGTTAAAAGCAATAAAACTGATGAAATTGGAGTATTAGTTACAGCTTTTAATAATATGATAGATACATTAAGGGAACTTGTAAGTAGTATAGATGATAATTCAGATGCTGTTTTAACAGCTGCTAAAGATTTAAATACAGTTTCTGAAGAAACAGGTCATAGTTCTGAAGAAATAGCTCACAGTATTACTGAAGTAGCTGAAGGTAGTGAGGATATAAACCATGAAATTCAGAGTGTTAAAGAAGTTGCAGATAATCTTAGTAATGAAGGTAATAATCTTAAAACAAATGTTGATAAGAGTTTAGAACTAGCTGATCAATCTTCAAAATCAGCTGAAAAAGGGAATAGATCATTACAAAAGGCAATTGACCAGCTAGATGTAGTAAGTGAAACTGTTAATTTTGCAACTGAAGCAATAGAAAAACTCGGAAAACGTTCAGAAGAAATAGGAGATATGGTAGAAATGATAGAAGGTATTTCTTCTCAAACAAATCTCTTGGCTTTAAATGCTGCAATTGAGGCTGCCAGAGCTGGGGAAGAAGGACGTGGTTTTAGTGTTGTAGCAGAAGAAGTAAGAGAATTAGCCGAAGAATCTTCAGAAGTTACAAATAAAATCAATAGTTTAATAGAGGATATACAATCTGAAACCACAGCAACGGTTAATTCTATGGATACTAATATTGAAGAAGTTGAAAAACAGATTAGTATAATTAATGATGCTGGAGATTCTCTTAATAAGATGGTTGAAGCTTCTAATAAAACTAAAAGACAAATAGAAGAAATGAAAGAGTTTGCTAAAAATCTTGATAGTATAATTGATACTCTCAATAATTCTGTAGATTCGGTTAGTGAATCTGTTGAAAATAACTCTGCCAGTTCTGAAGAAGTTTCTGCCTTGGCGGAAGAACAGAGTGCTACTGTAGAAGAACTATCTGCATCAGCAGATGAATTAGAAGAATTAGCTAAAAATCTTAATTCTTTAATAGCACAATTTGAAGTAAAAGAAAATTAATGAGTAGTTGTAAAATGAATAATAGATTAAAAAGCCAGGATAAATTCCTGGCTTTTTTTATGGATTATGTTTAAATTATAAAGTTGTTTTATCTATTATGTAGTAAATAAGTTAGAATTTAGTACATAAATAACAAATTCAGTAATTTAGTTTACTAATTTGATAAAAAATTAAATTTTCTCTTGAAAAATAAAAGTTAAATGTTATAATAACAACAATAAAAATATAGCTTCTTATAAATGGATAATATAATAATATTTTACTTTAATGATTATATATGTAAATCTGGAGGTGATAAACAATTTATAAATAATAATTTTTGCTGCAGTATTTGGACAAATTAATTTACAAAAAATCAAGAAGAGTAGATTAGAAATCAAGGAGGAATATTATAATTATGAATAAAAAAATAATTACAACATTTTTAGTAATAGTCATGGTAATAGCTGGATTAGGGGTTGCAAATGCTGAAGTTGAACATCCTGAAACTTTTACATATTTAACTACAGGTAATCAGGATACTTTAGATCCTCACTTTTCATATGACACTGCAAGTAATGAGATAATTTATCAAGTATATGAAAATTTAATAGCTTATGATGGAGAAAGTGTTGATAAGTTTAAACCACTTTTAGCAAAAAGAGTTCCAACTAAAGAAAATGATTTAATTAATGAAGATGGTACTGAATATACTTTTGAACTTAGAGAAGGTATTGAATTCAGTAATGGGAATGATTTAACTCCAGAAGATGTAAAATATAGTTTTATGCGGGCCATGGTTTTCGATAGAACTGGAGGACCTTCCTGGACGGTATTAAAGCCATTAGTAGATGTTAAAAGTTTAAGTGAGTTAACAAATGAATTGGTGGGAGTTAAAAAACCAGGTGAACTTACAGCTGAACAATCAAAAAAAGTTTATGAAAAATTGAATAAAAGTATTTCTATTGAAGGAAATAAAATAACTTTTCATTTAGCCAAACCTTATCCCCCGTTTTTAAATATTATTGCTAAAGGAATGACCAGTACTTCAATTTTAGATAAAGAATGGTCTGTTAAACAGGGGGCCTGGGATGGTAAAGCAGAGACTATTGGAGAATATCATGATCCCTTAAAAGAAGATGATCCTCTTTTTGAAGTTATGATGGGAACCGGTCCTTTTACTTTGGAGGAATGGGAGAATGGTGAACATGTTATCCTTAAAAGAAATGATAATTATTGGAGAGAACCTGCTAATTTTGAAACAGCTATAATTAGAACAGTTGATGAATTTAGTACCCGCAGATTATTACTTAACCGGGGAGATGCGGACATGATTCATGTATCTCCATCACATATATCTCAATTTGAGAAAAATGAAGATGTTTCTGTTAATGCAGATTTTCCAGTTTTACAAAACACGGTAGGTATAATGAATTGGGAAATTAATACCAAAGGCAATGAATATATAGGTAGTGGTAAATTAGATGGAGAAGGTATTCCAGCTGATTTCTTTTCTGATAAAAATATTCGTAAAGGATTTAGTTATGCTTTTAATTATAAATCATTTATTGATAAAGTAGCTAGAGGTCATGGTAGGCAATCTAGAGGACCTATTCCTGCTCCATTGCTTGGTTTTGATAAAGATTCAAAAGTATATAATTTAAATTTAGAAAAAGCTGAAGAACATTTTAGGAAAGCTTTTGATGGTGAAGTATGGGAAAAGGGATTTGAACTTACAGTATTATATAACTCAGGTAATGGAATACGAAAAACAGCTGCTGATATGGTTAAAACTTATGTAGAACAAATTAATCCTAAATTTAAAGTGAATACCCGAGGAATACAATGGTCTACTTATATTAATGAATTACAGCAGGGTAGATTACCAATGAATTTTATAGGATGGGCCGGACAATTTGCAGATCCTCATACATTTGTGGTTCCCTATATGACAAGTGACGGTACATTTGGACGTGTAATGGGTGAAAACTACCAGGATTGGGCAAAAGAGAATACTGATAGTTTAGTAAGTGAAGGGATTAATACTGTTAATAAGGACAAAAGAGAAGAAATTTATAATAAAATCCAGAAAAAAGCTCTAGAAAATGCAACTGTACTCTGGATTTATCAACCAACAGGAATAAATGTTCGTAGATCCTGGATAAAAGGATGGTACTCAAATCCTACTAGATCAGTAATTGACATTTATCCATTAGATAAATAATTAGATTAATAAAATAAAGCTATTAAAACTCAGCGGATATTTATTGTTCGCTGAGTTTATTTATTTTGGATTAGATTTAAATTGTGATAATATAATATCAAGGGGAGATAAAAGATGGGCAGATTTAAAATTGATATTAATTGTGATATAGGAGAAAGTTTTGGAGTCTATAATTTGGGTATGGATGAAGAGATTATTAAATATATTTCTTCAGCTAACATTGCCTGTGGTTTCCATGCTGGTGATCCTGCAGTTATGGATAAAACAGTAAAAATAGCAGAAAAAAATGAAGTTATGGTTGGAGCACATCCAAGTTTTAGAGATTTAGTAGGTTTTGGAAGAAGAAAAATAGAAATAGAACCTGGAGAAGTAAAGCAGATTATGATATATCAAATTGGAGCTTTAAAAGCTTTTGTCAGTGCTCATGATTTAAAAATGCAGCATGTAAAACCACATGGAGCTTTAAATAATATGGCTTCAACTAATTACGATTTAGCTTTTGCCATAGCAGAAGCTATTAAAGAAGTAGATGATAAATTAATTTTTGTTGCTTTGGGTGGTTCAGCTATGTATAAAGCTGCTCAAAAAGTAGGATTGAAAGTTGCCAGTGAAGTTTTTGCTGATAGAGCTTATAATCAAGATGGTACTCTTGTTTCTAGAAAAATAGAAGGGTCAGTAATAGAAGATCCATTTAAAGTGAAAAAAAGAGTTTTAAATATGATTAAAAACGGGGAAGTTAAAACAATTGATGGAGAAACATTAAAAGTAAAGGCAGATACAGTTTGTGTACATGGAGATAATCCTTCAGCTGTTAGTCTTGTAAAAGAACTGGTTAAAGAATTAGAAAAAAATGATGTAGAGATTACTGCTATGAAAAATATTGTTTAACATTTTTGATAAACCCAAATAGGGGAGCTTTCGTTTATATAAAAGGGTGATTAGATGCAAATAAATTATAAATTAGCAGGAGATAAAGCTATAGTAATGGAATTTGAAAATAAAATAGCTCCTGAAGTTAATCACAAAGTAAGAAAAATGTATTTAGGTATAAGCAATAAAGAAGTTAATGGAATTAAAGAAATCATACCAGCTTATCGTTCGATTTTAATAATATATAATCCTTTGATAATTAATAAAGATAAATTAATTAATAAATTAGAGAATATAAAAAATAATTTAGAAAAATTTGAATTTGAAGAACCAGAGATAATAGAAATTCCCACTGTTTATGGTGGGAATTATGGCCCTGATCTTAATTATGTAGCTGAGTATAATAATTTAAGTGAAGAAGAAGTTATTGAAATTCATGCTCAAAGAAAATATTTAGTATATATGTTAGGTTTTACTCCAGGTTTTGTTTATGTAGGTGGGATGTCTGAAGAAATTGCAACACCCCGATTGGACGAACCGCGGGAAAAAATCAGCAAAGGAAGCGTAGGTATTGCTGGTAGTCAAACTGGGATTTATCCTATAGATAGTCCTGGAGGGTGGCGTTTAATTGGTAGAACTCCCTTAGATTTATTTGATCCCTATCGAGAACCGCCATTTTTAGTTAAAGCAGGAGATTATATTAAGTTTAAAGAAATTAGTGAGGATAAATTAAAAAAGATCAAAAAAGAAAAAGAAGAAAATAAAAAAAGGAGGGTCAATAATGCAAAAAATATTAGTTAAAAATGGTGGCCCTCTTACTACAGTTCAGGATTTAGGTCGTTTTGGGTATCAAAAATTTGGAATGCCAACAGCAGGTGCAATGGATAAATTTAGTTATAAAATTGCTAATTTACTTGTTGAGAATCAAGAAGATGAGGCTGTTTTAGAGTATACTCTAAAAGGGCCAAATTTAAAATTTGAAAAAGATGCTATTATAGCTGTAACTGGTGCTGAAAGTTTAGTTAAATTAAATGGCAAAAAAATAAAGATGTGGAAATCTCACTATATTGAAAAAGGCAGTACTCTTGAAATTTCTTCAACTGAAAAAGGATTAAGAGGTTATATTGCTTTTAAAAGTGGGTTTGATCTTCCAGAAATAATGGGAAGTAAATCTACTTATTTGCGTGGGAATTTAGGAGGATATGAAGGTAGAAAGTTAAAAAGTGGTGACGTTTTAGAAATTAGCGAAAAAGTCTTCAGGGAAGATTATAATTTTAAATCATTAGAAAAAAAGTATAGACCTGATTTTTCTCAAAGGAATATACGAGTTATTATGGGTCCCCAGGATGATTGCTTTAGTAAAGAAGGGATTTCTAAATTTTTGAAAGGTGAATTTAAAGTTGGTTCACAGGCTGATCGCATGGGATATAGACTTGAAGGTCCTAAAATAGAACATAAAGATGGTGCTGATATTATTACTGATGGAATAGCGGAAGGTTCAATCCAGGTTTCGGGAAATGGAAAACCAATAATAATGTTAGCAGATAGTCAGACTACTGGTGGATATACCAAAATTGCAACAGTAATTACAAATGATATAGATATTGTATCTCAAAAAAAGCCTGGAGATTTAATTGCTTTTGAAAAAATAGATTTAAAAACAGCACAAAAATTAATTAAGAAAAGAAAAGAAATTTATGAAAGTATTAAAAAACATAATAGAAAATCAACTAAATCTAAACATTATAATATAAAAGTAAATGGAGAAAAATATGATGTGGAACTTAAAGAAATTATACAATAATTTTTGATTTGAAAATAATAAAAACAGCCAGGATTATTAATTTCCTGGCTGTTGATTAATAAATTTTTAGAAAGTATTATCTTTATACATCAAAATACATTTCATATTCTTTAGGATTTGGCATTGTTTTTACACTTTCTGCTTCTTTTCTTTTAGATTCTATCCAGCTATTTATTAATTCTTTTGTAAAAATATCACCTTTCATTAAAAATTCATGATCTTTTTCTAAAGCATTTAAGGCTTCTTCTAAGCTTCCAGGTAAGAATTCAAGTTCAGATTCTTTTGCATCCATTTCATAGACATTTTTGTCTATTGGCCCAAATCCTTCTTCAGTAGGATCTATTTTATTTTCTATACCATCAAGACCTGCCATTAATAAAGAGGCGAAAGTTAGGTATGGATTTCCTGAAGCATCACTTGGACGAAATTCAAAGCGTTTTTTCTCAGGAGCGGTAGCATAACCAGGTATTCTTGCAACAGCTGAACGATTGGAAGTTGCAAAACAAATCGCTACTGGAGCTTCATAACCCTTAACCAATCTTTTATAGGAATTAGTACTTGGGGCTGTGATTCCCATTAAAGCTGGAGTGTGTTTTAATACTCCTCCTAAAAAGTATAGAGCTGTATCTGAAAGCCCGGCATAATTTGAGTCTGGACCATTGAAAAGTGATTTTCCATCTTTGAATAATTGCATATGAACATGGAACCCATTACCTGCTTCTCCAAAAATAGGTTTAGGCATAAAAGTAGCAGTTGTACCTCTTTGAAAGGCCATATTTTTAACAAAATATTTTATGAGCATAGAAGCATCTCCCATTTTGCGACCTTCTTCTCTTGTGGTTTCTATTTCATGTTGGCCAGGCCCCCCAACTTCATGGTGATGATATTTTACATTAATTCCTAGTTTTTCAAGTTCTAAAGTTATATCAGAACGAAGATTGCGGTAAAGATCATAAGGTGCATCTCGGTGGTAACCGTCTTTATGACCAACTTTATAACCTAAATTATCTTCTAATTCATCACTATTCCAGGCAGACTGGAAAGAGTCAATATTATAACCGGCAGAGTTAGCTTCATTCCAATAACTTACATGATCTAAAATATAATATTCAAATTCTGGTCCTAATATAAATTGGTCAGCTATATCATTATCTTCCATATAATCGAGAGCTCTTTTGAGAACAGTTCTGGAATCATTAATAAAAGGTTTTTTACCTTCAGGAGTTATTTCATAAATATCTCCTAAAAAACTTAAAGTAGGTTTTTCCCAGAATGGATCTTTAAAAGCTGTAGTGTAATCTGGAATAAAGACCATATCACTTGATTCTATATCGGCATATCCATAATTAGAACCATCAAATCCAAAACCTTCTTCAAATAATTCCTGTGAAAGTCTCTGAACAGGAACAGTTAGATGTCTCCATCCCCCAGATAATTCTGGTATTTTAAAATCTAACATTTTAACTTCATTTTTTTTGATATGATTGACTAAATCATTATAATTTTTAAACATTTTAACCCCTCCACTTTTATAATTTGTTAAAAGTAATTTATTACCTTTTCATTAGTTTGAAATTTTTAATAATATTCATAATATATAATATGCATACTTTATGCCAGTAATAATTGTTGTCTAAACAGCTTTTTTTGATTAAGAAATGGGATAGTGAAAAAAATATATTTTAAATTTCCCATTCTATATTTTTTGTGATATACTCAAAAATGAAGTAGTATAATAAAAAAGAAATTGGAGAGGAATGGAGATGAGTTATGAAAAAGATCACAATTTTAGCTATAGAAAAAGAAATATCGAAGTTTTTTACTGATGAATTAAAAAAGATATTTGGTGATATTATTGAAATTGATTTTAGACATATGGAGATGGAACCAGTTCCTCCAATTTATAATACTGATTTAATTTTATATACTGACCCTGAAATTTTGAATAAACTTATTTACACTATAAAATGTGATGCTCCTACTTTAATGATGAAAAGAACTATTACTAGAAAGGCACTTCATAAAATAAAAAAAATTCCTGGTGGTTCAAAAGCTCTGGTAGCAAATATTAATCAATATATGGCTAATGAAACAATGGCCCTTATTTATCAATTAGGTGTAACTGATATAAAACTTTTCCCTTATTATGAAAGGAAGTCTGATTATCCTGAAGATGTTGATTATATAATAGTACCTGAACCTGAACCTTATGATTTTTTACCTGATATTGAGGCTGAGACAATTTTAATAGGAAATAGAGTTTTTGATATTTCTAATATACTGGATATTTTATCTATTTTAAGAGTGAAAGACAAAAAAGCAGAGGAGATAATAAAAAAGTATCTTTTGAAAGTTCCCACTTTTTGGTATGGTTTTGAATATGCCTGGCAAAATAGAAGAGTTCTTTTAAATCAATGGAAATTATTATTGGATGAAATGGGAAGTGGAGTTATTGTAACAGATGGAGAACAGAGAATAGAATTGATTAATAACAAAGCAGAAAAGATTTTAGAAATAAAAAAAGACAGCTGGCAGGGAAGAAAATTAAAGAGTCTTGCTCAAAATGGACAGGAGTTAGATTTTTTATTGTCAAAAAGAGAAAAATCAGAAGAGTTATTACAATACAAAGGTAGAGATTTAGTATTAAGTATAAAAAATGTAATGTTTAATAATGATTTTTATGGGAAAATTATTATTTTCCGCCTTTATAATGAGATGGTAGAAGTACAACAAAAAATTCATAAAAAAATAGTGGGAGAAGGACATCAGACTAATTATCAGTTTGATGATCTTATTGGTGAAGATCCAAAATTCAACGAAGCTCGAGAAATATCTAAAAAAATATCTCAATCCAATTCAACAGTTTTGTTATTAGGTGATAGTGGAACTGGAAAAGAAATGTTTGCAGGAGCTATTCATAATTATTCACCTAGAGCTAATTGTCCTTTTGTAGCTATAAATTGTGCTACACTTCCAGAGAATTTATTAGAGTCAGAACTTTTTGGATATGAAGAAGGGGCTTTTACTGGGGCTAAAAAAGGAGGTAAAATCGGTCTTTTTGAAAGAGCAAATGGAGGTACTTTATTTCTGGATGAAATAGGAGATCTTCCTTTAAATTTACAGGCTAGACTTCTCCGGGCCTTAGAAGAAAAAGAAATTATGAGAGTAGGAGGAAATACTGTTATTTCTATAGATGTTCGTGTTATAGCTGCTACCAATAAAAATCTTCTTGAAAGGGTAGAAAATGGGAAATTTAGAAAAGATCTATTTTATAGATTGAATGTATTTCAAGTAAAACTCCCTGGTTTAAGTCAAAGAAAAGAAGATATTCCTTTATTAATTAATCATTTTCTTTCTGAACAGGGTCTTAAAAGAAATATAGTCAAAGATTTTGAAATTTTTTATAAAAATTATAATTGGCCCGGAAATGTTAGAGAACTTAAAAATGTGCTAGAGTATATGACTACTGTTTTTGAAGGCCCCCTTTCTTTTGCCAGTTTACCCTCATATTTAAAAAAGCAAAAATTTTATAGTAATAAAAGAGAAGATAGAGAAATGCTTTTATTAAAAATATTATATTATCGCTTTAGATCTGATGAAAGTACCGGCAGAAGGAGTTTGGCAGAGGTTTTTAACAAAGTATATTTCAAGATATCAGAAATGGATATTAGAGAAATGATTCACCATCTTGAAGAAAAAAATCTTTTAGAAATAAAAAAGGGAAGAGCTGGGAATGTAATTACTAAAAAAGGAATAGAAAAATTAGAAGAAAAAGAATTTATTGAGGAAGAAGATTTTTATTTTCTTATTTAATATTCTTAAATTTGTGCGATAAACCAAAAAATATTCCTGGAGGGAATGAAATTCGAGTATTGAATTATAGTAGTAGGTTCGAAAAATGATAATTTTTTTTAGTTAATATTAAAAATACTTTAAATATAGTCAAAATATCAAAAGGGGCTGATTTAATTGGCAAAAGGAGAGAAAGTAAAGCTAAGACACCCGGATTGGTGTAAAAGATGCGGGATATGTGTAAGTGTCTGTCCAACAGATGTATTAA
>JBNJDK010000026.1:0-22609 GCA_051744805.1 Bacillota bacterium | reverse complement strand
TTTTCAAAAAAATTTATCTCTTTTTTTCGCCTCTCTTTTTCAGCGACATTTTATACTTTATCATTTGTCTGACCTTTTGTCAAGGTATAAATAGAAAAAAGGAAACCTTAATTTGATAAACAAGGTTTCCCTTTAATTTATTCTTAATTTAACTTCTTTTTTTTATTTTTATTTATTCATTATCTTTTTTATCTTCTTTTTCATTATTATTTTCATCATTTTCTTCTTCAGGAGTATCTTCCTCAATTTTTTCTATTCTGGCTATTGAAACAACTTTATCTCCCTCATCTAAATTCATTACCTTGACTCCCTGGGTATTTCTACCAGTTCTAGAAATTTCACTGATATTTGTCCTGATCATAATTCCATTTTGAGTAATAACTAAAAGTTCATGTTCATCATTTACCACTTTAATACCTGCTAAAAATCCATTTTTTTCTTTCACATTTAAAGTGATAAGTCCTTTTCCTCCTCTAGTTTGTAATCTGTAATTTTCAAGAGGTGTCTTTTTACCATAACCTCTTTCAGTTATTACTAATAAATCTTGACCTTCTTCATCTACTCCTAAACCTACAACATAATCTTCATCTTCTAAATCTATTGATTTAACTCCATAAGATGCTCTAGAAGTATCTCTTACATCCTTTTCATTAAAATGAATAGCTTTACCATGACGAGTTGCTATTATTATATTTTCTTTACCATCAGTAAATTTAACATCAATTAATTCATCTTCTTCTCTTAATTTAATACCTTTAAGACCAGTATAATTAGTTTTATATGCTATTAATGGTGTTTTTTTAATAAGACCATTCTTTGTAGCCATTATTAAATTTCTATTTTCATCAAATTCTTTAACTGGAATTACAGAAGTTATTCTTTCTTCTTTATCAAGGTCAAGTAAATTTATTATTGGAGTACCTCTAGCCTGTCTACCTGCTTCAGGAATTTGATACCCTTTCAATCTATAAACTTTTCCTTTATTAGTAAAGAAAAGAAAATAATGATGAGTAGAAGTTGTAAATACATCTTCTACAAAATCTTCATCCTTAGTTTTTATTCCAATAACTCCTTTACCGCCTCTTCTTTGACTCCTATAAATATCTAATGGCATTCTTTTTATATAATCATCATGAGTCATTGCAACTACAATTTGTTGTTCTTCAATAAGATCTTCCATTTCTAAATCAACATATTTAGCTTTCAAAATATCTGTTCTTCTTTTATCATTATATTTTTCTTTAATTTCCAGAATTTCTTTTTTTATAATATCTAATAGTTTATCTTCATCATTTAATATACTTTTAAAATATTTTATTTTTTCTTTTAAATCACTATATTCTTCTTCTATCTTATCTCTTTCCAAACCAGTTAAACTCTGTAATCTCATTCTTAAAATAGCATTTGCCTGCTTTTCTGTTAGCTCATAATCACTCATTAATCCTTCTCGAGCTGTAGATACATCAGGTGCATTTTTTATAAATTCTACAATTTCATCTATATTACTTAAAGCAATTCTATATCCTTCTAAAATATGTGCTCTTGCTTCAGCTTTATTTAAATCATATTTAGTTCTTCTTGTTATTACGTCTTTTTGATGTTCCAGATAATGTTCTAATATTTCTTTTAAATTTAAAGTTACAGGTTGCCCATCTACTAAAGCAAGCATTATCATACTAAAAGTAACCTGCATTCTTGTATGTTTAAATAGTCTATTTAAAACTACTTTTGGAGTAGCACTTCTTTTTAATTCAATAACAGCTCTCATACCATCTCTATCTGATTCATCTCTAAGATCACTAATACCATCTATTTTATCATTTTTCACTAAATCAGCTATCTTTTCTATCAATCTTGCTTTATTAACTTGATAAGGAAGTTCATCAATAATAATTCTTGAAGTTCCATTATCAAATTCTTCAATTCTTGTTTTAGCTCTTAATTTTATCTTACCTCTACCTGTTTTATATGCTTTATATATACTTGTTTTCCCCATTATATAGCCACCAGTTGGGAAATCAGGACCTTTAATAGATTTCATTAGTTCTTCTATTTCTATTTCAGGATCATTAATTAATTTTATTACTCCATCAACAACTTCTCCTAAATTATGAGGAGGAATACTGGTTGACATACCAACTGCAATACCTGAACTACCATTAACTAATAAATTAGGTATTTTAGCAGGTAAAACTGATGGTTCCTGTAAAGAATCATCAAAGTTTGAATCAAAATCTATTGTACCTTTATTTATATCTTCTAACATCTCTGTTGCCATTTTAGACATTCTTGCCTCAGTATAACGCATAGCTGCAGCAGAATCTCCATCAACTGAACCAAAATTACCATGACCATCTATTAAAGGATAACGATAAGAAAAATCTTGAGCCATTCTTACCATTGAATTATAAACTGCTGTATCACCATGAGGATGATATTTACCTAAAACTTCTCCTACTATTCTAGCAGATTTTTTATGTGACTTATTAGGAGTAATTCCCAGATCATGCATAGCATAAAGAATTCTCCGGTGAACAGGTTTCAAACCATCTCTAACATCAGGAAGAGCTCTACTTACAATTACACTCATTGAATAATCAAGATATGCACTTTTCATTTCATCGTCTATATCAACATTTTTAACTCTATCTGCGATTTTAGCCATTCTAACTAAACACCTGCCTTATAATTACATTTTGCTTTATCATATATCAAGATTTTCCACTTCATGAGCATGATTTTGAATAAATTCTCTTCTGGGTGCTACTTTATCTCCCATTAAAGTAGTAAAAGTTTCATCAGCAAGAATTGCATCTTCAATTTGTACTCTAAGAACCACTCTTTCTTCAGGATTCATAGTAGTTTCCCAGAGTTGTCCAGGATTCATTTCTCCTAAACCTTTATATCTTTGTAAAGAAATATTTTTTCTTCCCATTTCATCTAAAAGTTTATTTAAGCTTTTATCATTATAAGCATAAACTTCTTTTCTGCCTTTTTTTAATTTATAGAGAGGAGGTTGTGCTATATAAATATAACCTTCCTCAATTAATGGCCTCATATAACGATAAAAGAAAGTTAATAAAAGTGTTCTAATATGAGCACCATCAACATCTGCATCAGTCATTATAATTATTTTACCATATCGAGCTTTAGATATATCAAAATTATCTGCAACTCCTGTACCAATAGCTGTAATTAAAGCTCTAATTTCATCATTATTTAAAATTTTGTTTAATCTTGATTTTTCAACATTAAGTATTTTACCTTTTAACGGTAAAATAGCCTGAAATTTTCTATCTCTACCCTGTTTTGCCGAACCTCCTGCAGAATCTCCCTCAACAATATATAATTCTGTTTCTTCAGTATCTTTTGAAGAACAATCAGATAATTTACCTGGTAAAGCAGTACTTGTTAAGGCACTTTTTCTTCTTGTAAGATCTCTTGCTTTTCTAGCTGCTTTTCTTGCCCTTGCAGCACTAATAGCCTTTTTAACTATTACTTTACCTACTTTAGGATTTTCTTCTAAATAAGTTTTTAAATATCTAGAAAGAGTAGAATCTACATATCCTCTCATTTCACTATTTCCTAATTTAGTTTTAGTTTGTCCTTCAAATTGAGGATCTTGTAATTTAACACTAATAATGGCTGTTAATCCTTCTCTAATATCTTTACCTTTTAGATTTTCATCATTTTCTTTTAAAAATCCTTTGTTTCTTGCATAATCATTTACAGTTCTTGTTAAGGCACTTTTAAAACCACTTAAATGAGTTCCACCCTCTTTTGTATTAATATTATTGGCAAAGGCAAAAATACTATTATTATAACCATCATGATATTGAATAGCAATTTCTACATTTCCTTCTTTACTTTCATCTTCTATAAAAATAGGATTTGGAAAAAGTGTTTTTTTATTTTTATTCAAATATTCTACAAAAGAAACTATTCCACCTTCATAATGAAATTCATCCCTTTTTAGTTCTTCTTCTCTTCTATCTTCAAAAACAATTTTTAATCCTTTATTCAAAAAAGCAAGTTCTTTTAATCTTTGAGCAATAATTTTATATTTAAAATTTAAAGTTTCAAAAATATCAGGATCTGGTTTAAAAGATATTTTAGTACCTGTTACTTCATTACCTTTTCCAACTGCTTTAAGTTCAGTTGTTGGAACACCTCTCTCATATTTTTGACGATATAATTTTCCATCTTCCCAATTAATTTCAACTTCTAACCATTCAGTAAGAGCATTTACTACTGATACACCTACACCATGTAGACCACCTGAAACTTTATATCCATCTCCACCAAATTTACCACCAGCATGAAGAGTAGTCATAACTACTTCTACAGCAGGTTTATTTACTTTTGGATGACTTTCTATTGGAATTCCTCGGCCATTGTCAACTATTGTTACTATATTTCCTTTTTCAATAATAACATTAATTCTGTCACAATGTCCCTGCATTGCTTCATCTATACTATTGTCTACAACTTCATAAACAAGATGATGTAATCCTTCCTGAGAAGTTGACCCAATATACATTCCTGGTCTTTTTCTAACTGCTTCAAGGCCTTCTAATACCTGAATATGTTCTGCATTGTATTGTCCTTCACTTTTTAATTCCATATTATAATCCCCTACCATTTTCAGCTATCGGTCTTTTCATTCTTTTAGCTAAAGTTTTTGAAGAAATCATTGAGAGATAGATTGTTTCTCCAGTTAATACAAAAGATTTTGCTTCTCCTTCTGAATAATCAACTATAAATCCTTCCTCATCTGAAATATCCAAAAATTCCTGAGTAGTGTCAGAATGAGTTGTTGTTTCAAGGTCTCCAATTAAAACTACTTCTTTTTCTGGCAACATATGACCTTTACCAAGATGTAAAAACATTAAAACAATCACCTTCCTTTTTCTATCTTTCCCTCTTTTACAATAAATACTTGTTCTTTATCTGGTGAAAAATTACTTATATCATTTAGATCTGTCGATGTTATTAAAGTTTGTATTTTATCAGTTATTGTTTTTAATAAGGTATTTCTTCTTTTTTTATCAAGTTCAGAAAAAACATCATCAAGTAAAAGTACCGGGTATTCCCCGGTTTCAGATTTCATAAATTCTAATTCTGCAAGTTTTAAAGCCAAAGCAACAGTTCTTTGTTGTCCTTGAGAAGCATATCTTCTCACATCAATATCATTAATTTCTAATTTTAAGTCTGCTCTATGTGGTCCAAATAAAGTATAACCTCTTTTAATTTCCTTATCTCTTTTTTTAATTAAATTATTTTTAAAAATATCTTTTATCTCATTATTTTTTAGATTTCCATTAAGACTTGTTTCATAAGATATACTTAAATTTTCTTTACCATTAGTTATTTGTCTTTGAGCTAGTCTAGCTAAAATTTTTAGTTTATCTATAACAGCTAAACGTTTAGTAATTATTTTACTTCCAATTTCAACTAATTGTTCATCCCAAATTTCAAGCATATTAATTTTTTCATCATTTCTTTTTTCTTTTAATTCTTTTAATAAATTATTTCTTTGTTTTAAAATATGATTATATTTATTTAATAAGTGATGATAATAGGAATTAACCTGTGATACTTCTATATTTAAAAATTCTCTTCTATTTTGTGGACTTCCTTTTACCAATTTTAAATCTTCTGGAGAAAATAAAACAACATTAAGATTACCCAAAAGATCTGAAACTTTATCTAAAGGGGTATTATTTATTTTAATGGTCTTTTTACTTCCTTCCAAAAGCAAAGAAATTTTCAACTTATAATCTCTTTTTGAAAGCATAACCTGTATTAAAGCATTATTTTCGTCCCAATTCACCATTTCCCTATCTATATTTGTTCTATGTGATCTAGCTGTACCGAGTAAATATATTGATTCTAAAAAATTGGTTTTTCCCTGACCATTATTTCCAATAAAAAAATTGAGATTTTTATTTAAATCAAAATGTAAATTATTTAAATTTCTAAAGTTTTTAAGAAGAATTTTTTCAAGATACATATATATTACCTGCTTATTATATAACTTTTATTTGAATTTTTCAATTTCACCTGATCACCTTCAGTTAATTTTTTACCTCTCTTATATTCTATTTCTCCATTAACCTCTACTTTTCCTTCCTGAATTAAAGATTTAGCTTCTCCACCAGTAGTTACTAAATTTGCCCATTTTAAAAATTGATCTAATTTTATATGTTTAGTTTTTATTTTAATTTTTTCTGACATAAAAACCATCCTTTCAAAATAATTTTAATCTGATCTTACTGGCATAATTAGGTAAATATAATTTTCATTACTTACTTTTTTCAAAGTAAATGGATTTAATGGTCCAATCAACTCTAAAGTTACTTCTTCTTCATCAATTATTTTTAGAACATCTAATAAATATCCAGCATCAATTGTTATTTTTTGATCTGGTCCTTCAATATCAACTTTTATTTCTTCGTGAGCATAACCCTGTTCAGAATTAGCAGAATTTATAATAAGTTTGTTATCATTAGTTTTTAAATTTAAAACATTAGAATCCATTTTAGCTATTAAAGATGCTCTTTTTACGGCATTTTGCAGATCTTTTTTATCAACAAATAGTTTAGTATTATACTTATCAGGCATAACCTGTCTATAATTAGGAAATTTACCTTCTATTAATCTTGAAATAAGTGTAATATCTGCAAAATTAAATTTTATGTAATTAGAATCAACAAATATTTCAACTTCTTCTCCATCTAATAATCTTGTTAATTCATTTAATGTTTTAGAAGGTAAAATTATTTCGATATTTTCTTTATTTTTAAGATTAATATTAGCATCCATTTTACTAAAAGCTAAGCGATAAGTATTAGTTGAAACCATTATAATTTCATTTTCAGTGATATTAAATAAAGCTCCTGTTAGAGCAGGTTGTGTTTCATCATTTGAAGTAGAAAATTCTACTTCTCTAATTAATTTTTTTATATTCTCAGTAGCTAATTTAAAATTTTCTGGAACATTAATTTCTGGTAATTGTGGATATTCATCAGGGTCATAACCTTTAAGATTAAATTCTGAAGTACTACAACTTAGATTTAATTGATAATTTTTTTGATCAACATCAAAATATATTTTTTCTTTTGGTAATTCTCTTACAAGTTGAGTAAAAGAGCTAGCTGGTATAACTATTGATCCTTCTTTTTTTATATCTGCATCAATATAATGTTCTATTCCTATTTCTAAATCAGTTCCAATTAAATGTAATCCTTTTTCCTTTGTTGCTTCTAAATATATACCAGTAAGTATAGGCATTGTTTGTTTACTGGCAACTGCTTTTTGTACAATTTGAATTCCATCATATAACTTTTTTTGATCAATTTGAAACTTCATAAATGAACACCTCCATAAAATTTTTAGGTTTTTGTTGAAAGCTTTATCCACATTTTTTGAGAGCAGTTTATTATATATTTTTTATATTTAATATAGTAGTAGTAGTAATAGGGGCTGTTAATATGTTAAAAACTGTGTTAGTCATTGTTATAACAGAGCTTTGTCTGTAGAAAAACTGTTTAAAAGTCTTATTTAGTTATTAACATCTTAACAACAAAATTTTATTAACATTTTTTCCACATGTTATTAACTTTGTTTTACACAACTATTTAACCCCTTTTAATTTTACTTTTTAATTTTTTTATTGTTTTTTGAAAATCAACATCATTTTCGAATTTTTCTTTGATTTTATTGTGAGAATGAATTACAGTTGTGTGATCTCTTCCTCCAAATTCTTCACCTATTTGTGGTAAAGAAGCATCAGTCATATTTCTAGATAAATACATAGCGATTTGACGAGGAAAAACTATATTTTGAGTTCTTTTCTTTGATTCCATTTCTTTTACTTCTATTTTGTAATAGTTAGCTACTTCTTTTTTAATTAAATCAATTGTTACTTCTCGGGGAGAACTATTATCTTTATCAACCAGATCTTTTAGGGCTTCTTCTGCAAGATCAATATCAATTTCTTTGTTAACTAATGAAGAATAAGCTATAACTTTAATAAGAGCTCCTTCAAGTTCTCTGATGTTTGATTGTATTTTATTTGCTATATTTATAATTACTTCATTTGGTATTTCAAGATCTTCTAAATCAGCTTTTTTTCTTAAAATTGCAATTCTTGTTTCTAAATCTGGTTTCTGGATATCAGTTATTAATCCCCATTCAAATCTTGATCTTAATCTTTCTTCTAAAGTTGGAATTTCTTTAGGTGGTCTATCACTTGAAATAATTAATTGTCTGTTAGCTTCATGTAAGGAATTAAAGGTATGAAAAAATTCTTCCTGTGTTCTTTCTTTATCAGCTAAAAATTGGATATCATCTACAAGTAAAATATCTATATTACGATATTTATTTCTAAAATCAGCAGTACTATCATCTTTAATAGCATTAATTAATTCATTAGTAAATGTTTCTGAAGATACATACATCACTTTGTTATTAGGATTATGTTCAAGAATAAAATGAGCAATTGCCTGCATTAGGTGAGTTTTGCCTAATCCTACATCTCCATAAATAAATAAAGGATTGTAGGCTTTAGCTGGGGCTTCAGCTACTGCTAAAGAAGCGGCATGGGCGAAACGATTACTATTACCTACTACAAAGGTGTCAAATGTATATTTAGGATTTAAACCATTATCTAAATGTATATTTTTTTCTTCTTTTTCTTTGTTTTTTTGTGATTTTTTATTGTTTTTTTCTTTTTCGTCTTCTTTATTAGAATTTAATTCTCTTTTTTCAATTTCTTCTGGAGTTAAAAGAATTATTCCCCAATCATTGCCTGTTAATTCATTTATTATTTCCTGGATTAAATCAATATATCTTGTTTCTATCCAATCTTTAATAAAATCGTTAGGTGCTTTAATAATTAATTGATTATTTTCATCTACTTTTAAGGGTTCAGTATTTGAAAACCATGTTTTAAAACTTGGATCACTTAATTTTTCTTTGATATTATTCAAAGTTTCTTGCCAGATATGTTCCAATTCTTCCTGTGAAAAGGGCATAAAAATACCTCCTAAAAATTACTTTATATAACTAAATTGTTTTTATGAAAAAAATATTATCAACAACATGTGGAAAATCAATGTAATAATCCACAAGCAAATGTTGATAATAAAATTACTATATAAATAGGTTAAAAGATAAAATACAGATTTTTATTGTTGAAAATGTTAATAATAGAGACAAGTTATCCACAAAAAGAAGTTAAAACCCTTGACTTATCAACAGTTTGTGGATAATAAAGTTTCTTTTTGTGGATAACTTGTCTAAATTTGGCTTTTTATTAGATTTTGTGAAAAAAATTTTCAACAACTTTATTCCTATATTAATAATGTATAGAATTTTAAAAAAGCATATAATCCACAACAACCAATAATATAATAACAGATTATTAACAGATTATCAACAAGAAAAAAATTAATATAATTTGTGGATAATTCCTTAATAATTAATTAATAGCTAAAATAACCTTGACTCTAATATTTAAATAGCATATAATTTAAAATGAATAGCGATATAATTTTTGTCAGGGGGAAAATGTCTTTGTGGAAAGTTTAAAGAAAAATAAAGATTTTAGAAAAGTTTATAGTAAAGGAAAATCCAAAGCAAGTAGGTATTTAGTTATTTATAAGTTAAAAAATAATTTAAACTATAATCGATATGGTTTTTCTATTAGCAAAAAAATTGCTAATGCTGTAGGTAGAAACAGATTGAAACGTAGATTGAGAGAAATAATTAGAGAAATTGAAAAAAAAGATAAAATAGTTTTTGGATATGATATTATTTTTATTGCCAGAAAACCTGTTGTTGATCTTGATTTTCATAAACTTAAAACTGATTGTATAAGGCTTATTAAAAAAATGGGACTTGACAGGAAAAACCAATGAGGTGTTTTAATGATTAAAAAAATTTTGTTATCTTTGATTAATTTTTATCAAAAGGCTATATCTCCCTGGACACCTAAGTCCTGTCGTTTTCAACCTACATGTTCAACTTATTCAAAACAGGCAATAAAAAAATATGGAATTTTTAAAGGATCCTGGATAGGTATTAAAAGAATATTAAGATGTCATCCTTTTAATCCAGGTGGATATGATCCGTTAGAATAGGAGGAAATAATAATTATGTTCAGTTTTTTTGGTGGTTTTATTGATTTAATGGCTCAAGCTCTTGAACTTTTGAATGGAGTTGTTCACAATTATGGTCTTGCAATTATCCTGTTTACTTTAATAATTAAGTTTGCCTTATTACCTTTAACTATAAAACAAACAAAGTCAATGAAGGCAATGCAGGATATACAACCTGAAATGAAAAAAATTCAGGATAAGTATGAAGATGATAAAGAAAAACAGCAAGAGGAAATGATGAAATTGTATCAGGAAAATGATGTTAATCCTGCTGCAGGTTGTTTACCTATGATATTACAGTTAGTAATTCTTATTCCTTTATACAGAGCAATTTTGAGTTTGCAGGGAGTAATGGGTGATGCAACTTTTCTATGGATAGGTAGATTAACTGAAGGTTCTCTTGCTCAACCTGATCCTGCTTTGGTAATAATAAATGGTCTTGCTATGGTAGGACAAACATATATTACTCAAAAAATTAGTGGTTCAGGTGGACAGGGTAGTAAGATGATGTGGATAATGCCGATATTTATTGTATTTATTGGTTTCCAATTACCTTCAGGTCTACTACTATATTGGTTAACATCCACTATATTTACAGGAATACAACAATTTGTAATATCCGGTGATAGTGGGGCAAAGGAGGCTACTAACTAAAAATGGACAGCGTTCGGCAGGAAGCTAAAACCGTTGTAGATGCTATTAATAAGGCTTTAAAAAAATTAGATATAAGCCGGGAAGAAGCAGAAATAGAAATTGTCAAAGAAGGATCTAAAGGTATTTTTGGTCTTTTCGGTGGAGAAAATGCTGTCGTTGATGTAAAAATAAAAAAGGATCCAATAGAAGTTGGAAAAGAATTTATTGAAACAGTTTTTTCTTCTACAAAACTTAATGTTGAAGTAGAAGTTCTGGAAGAAAAAACAAATGATGAACAGGTTATGTATAATTTAAAATCTGATGATTTAGGTATTGTAATTGGCCATAGGGGAGAGACTTTAGATGCCCTACAGTATTTAACTTCTCTAGTTGTAAATAAAGAAACAGAAGAATACTACAGGGTTTTAATTGATGCTGAAGGTTATAGAGATAGGAGAAAGGAAACTTTGGTTAGACTTGCTAATAAACTTGCTAGAAAAGCAGTTAAAACTGGAAGAAAAGTTGTCCTGGAGCCTATGCCCCCACATGAAAGAAGGATTATTCATATGGCCTTAAAGGATAATGATAGTGTAACTTCATACAGTAAAGGTGAAGAACCTTTTCGAAAGGTAATGATAGAATTAACTGATTAATTTTTTAAAAAACATATAGAATTTTTTTATAACCCAGTGGGGGGTGTTCCTGCTGGGTTTAATTTAATGTTAAGAGAGGTGTTATTATGTCTCTATATGAAGAAGATACAATAGCTGCTATAGCTACTCCGCTTGGTACTTCTGGGGTAGGAAAAATAAGAATTAGTGGTAAAAATGCAATAAAAATAGGTCATAAATTATTTAGAGGTATAGAAGGAAAAAGATTAAAAGGAGTAAAAGGATATACTGCCCATTATGGTTTTGTTGTAGACCCTGAACATGAAAAAGAAATAGATGAAGTTGTAGCTATTGTAATGAGAGAGCCACATTCTTTTACTGGTGAAAATGTTGTTGAGTTTGATTGTCATGGTGGAATGGTACCATTAAAAAAAGTTCTTAATATTATATTAGATAATGGAGCTAGAATGGCTGAAGCTGGTGAATTTTCTAAAAGAGCTTTTCTCAATGGTAGAATAGATTTAGCACAGGCAGAAAGTATTATTGAAGTAATAAATGCTAAAACAGAAAAAAGTTTAGATGTAGCAGTAGACCATTTAAAAGGCAAATTATCGACTAAAATTGGAAAGATTAAAGACGAAACTATGAAAATGCTTGCTCATTTAGAAGCTGCTATAGATTTTCCAGAAGATGAAATAGAAAATTTTAATTCAGATAAATTAGGTGAAAGAATCAATTTTATAAAAAACAAAATTGAAAATCTTTTAAAAACAAGTAAAGAAGGAAAAATATATAAAGAAGGTATAAAAACAGTTATTGTAGGTAAACCTAATGTAGGAAAATCAAGTCTTCTTAATACGCTATTAGAAGAAAAAAGGGCTATTGTAACTGATATTCCAGGGACTACTCGAGATGTTATTGAAGAAGTTATTAATGTAGAAGGACTTCCTTTGAAAATAATAGATACTGCAGGAATAAGGAAAACTGAAGATATGATAGAGAAAATAGGTGTTGAAAAAACTCATAATTCTTTAAAAAATTCTGATTTAGTAATTTTTATGCTTGATGTTAGTCAGGGGCTAACTGAAGAAGATATTAATATCTATAAATCAATTAAAGATAAGCCATTAATTGTAGCTGTTAATAAAACAGATTTACCTCAGAAAATAGACCAATCTAAAATTGATGAATTTTTTGCTGATCACCCTCTATTATGGATTTCTGTTAAAAAAGAAGAAGGATTAAAAGAATTAAAAGATGCTATTGTAAATGAAGTTTTTGAAGAAGAAATTAGTGATAGTGGAGATGTTTTAATAACTCAGGTACGCCATGAAAATGCTTTAAAAAGAGCTTTAGGAAGCATAAAAAGAGTTAAAAAATCTTATAAAAATAATATGGCTTATGATTTTTATACTATTGATTTAAAAGATGTTTTAAATAATTTACAGGAAATAACTGGTGAATCAGTTGATGAAGATATTATAGATAGAATTTTTTCCGATTTTTGTATTGGTAAATAAAAGTGATTAATTAAGGAGTTGAGTTTTATGGGAAAGTATAATTCTGTTTATCCAGAAGAATATGATGTTATTGTTGTTGGAGCCGGACATTCTGGCTGTGAAGCTTCTCTTGCTCCAGCTAGAATGGGTTTTAAAGTATTAACTTTAACAGTAAATTTAGATCATGTTGCTTTTATGCCCTGTAATCCTTCTCTTGGAGGTCCAGGTAAAGGTCATATTGTTAGAGAAATAGATGCTTTAGGTGGAGAAATGGCAAAAAACATGGATGAAACTATGATCCAGATAAGAATGTTAAATACAAGCAAAGGACCAGCAGTTCATGGTTTGAGGGGACAGGCGGATAAAGAAGAATATCATCGAAGAATGAAAAGAGTTTTGGAAAATCAAAAAAATCTTGATTTAAAACAGGAAGTTGTAGAAGATATAGTAGTTGAAGATGGTGAAATAAAAGGTGTAATAGGTAAAACAGGAATTTTTTATCCAGGTAAAAAAGTTATTTTAACAACTGGAACTTTTCTCAAAGGCAAAGTTATTATTGGAGAAACAATTTTTGAATCTGGCCCTAATCAACAATATCCTGCTAATAAATTATCTGAATCTTTAAAAGAACACAATTTAGAATTAAGGAGATTTGAAACAGATACTCCTCCCCGCGTTAATAAAAATAGTATAGATTTTTCAAAAATGATAAAACAAAGTGGAGATCCTGGTCTTGCTTTTTCATTTGAATCTGAACCTTTTGAAAGAGAACAGGTTCCCTGCTGGTTAACTTATACTAATGAAAAAACACATGAAGTAATAAGAGAAAATAAAGATAAAAGTATATTATTGACTGATGTGGATAGTGTAGGTCCTCGTTATTGTCCTTCAATTGAAGATAAAATAGTTCGTTTTCCAGAAAAAGAAAGACATCAAATTTTTCTAGAACCTGAAGGTGAATATACTGAAGAATACTATGTTGCTGGTCTTTTTACCGGTTTACCTTATGATGTACAAATAGAAATGATAAGAACTATGGAAGGGCTTGAAAATGCAGAAATTATGAGACCTGGTTATGCTATCCAATATGATAGTATTGATCCTGTAGAATTAAAATCAAGTCTTGAAACTAAAAAAATAAATGGACTTTATACAGCCGGACAAATAAATGGTACTTCTGGTTATGAAGAGGCAGCAGGTCAGGGAATAGTAGCTGGAATTAATGTAGCTTTAACTTTACAGGATAAAGAAGAGATGATATTAAAAAGATCAGAATCATATATTGGAGTCTTAATAGATGATTTAATTACAAAAGGAACTAATGAACCATATAGAATGATGACTTCAAGAGCGGAATATAGATTGGTTTTACGTCAGGATAATGCAGATCAAAGATTAACACCTATGGGTTATAAGGTTGGTTTAGTGTCAGAAGAAAGATATAGTCAATTTACAGAAAAGATGAAATTAATTGATGAAGCTATGGAATTATTAAAAAATAATAGAGTTACTCCTACTTCTGAAGTAAGAGAAAAGTTAGAAGAATTGAATAGTGGTAATCTAAGTCAACCAGCTACTCTGGAAAAATTATTAAGAAGACCGGAATTAGAATTTGATGATTTAGAATATTTTATTGATGATTTACCAAATTATCCTAAAGAAGTTAAAGAACAGATAGAAATACAGGTAAAATATAAAGGATATATAGAGAGACAGGAATCACAGATAGAGCAATTTAAAAAAATGGAAAACAAAAAGATTCCAGAAGATATTAAATATAAGGAACTTGATAATTTGCGAATAGAAGCAAGAGAAAAACTAGATAGAATAAAACCAGACTCTTTAGGACAGGCTTCTAGAATTTCTGGGGTTTCTCCTTCTGATATTTCAGTGTTGATGATCTATCTTGAAAAGAAAAAACAGGAGCAGTGATTTTATGGAATTTACAGAGTTTAAGGGCTATCTAACAAGCAATTTGGAGCAGATGAAGATTAAATACACTTCTCAACAAATAGAAAAACTATGGACTTACATGAATTTTCTTATACAGGAAAACAAAAAATATAATTTAACTAATATAACTACAGAAAAGGAAATAATAAAAAAACATTTTCTTGATTCTCTTGCCCCTTTTTCAGAAGTCGATATGAGTTATTTTGAAAATATAATTGATATTGGAACTGGAGCTGGTTTTCCAGGCATGGTTTGGAAAATATTTTATCCGCAAAAAAATTTTTTGTTAGTTGATTCTACTTTAAAAAAAGTTAAATTTTTAAAATTGCTTTCTGTAAAATTAAATCTTTATAATAATTTGGAAATAAAGCATGAGAGAGCTGAAGATCTAGGAAACCAAAAAGAATATAGAGAAAAATTTGATTTAGTTTTAAGTAGAGCAGTAGCCCCTTTAAATATTTTAAGTGAATATACCCTTCCTTTTGCTTCTAAAGGCTCCTTTCTGTTTTATTTTAAGGGTCCTAATTATAAAAAGGAGATAGAGAATAGTGAAAGAGCATTTAAAAAATTAGGTGGTATATTAGAAGAAAGTTTAAAACTTAATATTCCTTTATTAGAAGCTGAGAGGTATTTAATAGTTTATAAAAAGACTAAAAATACTCCCGATAAATATCCAAGAAAAGCCGGGGTTCCTAAAAAAAAGCCCTTATAATAAAGGAAAATTTTCAATAATAAAGAATTATATACTTGGAATTGATGGAGGTATCTATAATATGAAATTCCCCTTTATGAAAGATAAAAATAATAATAAAATAGAAACAGTAGATATTGATAAAATTATTTCTAATCCATATCAACCGAGAACAGATTTTGATGAAGAGTCATTAAAAGATCTGGCTGAATCAATTGATAATTTTGGTATTATCCAACCTTTAACTATTAGGTCTCAGGGGGAAGAATATGAATTAATTGCCGGTGAAAGAAGATTAAAGGCAGCAAAACTGGCTGGACTTAATGAAGTCCCGGTTATTATTAAGGATTTTGATAATCAAGAAACTGCCGAGATTGCTTTAGTTGAGAATTTACAGAGAAAAGATCTCGATTTTCTAGAAGAGGCTCATGCTTATGAACAACTTTTAGATGAATTTGATTTAACCCAAGGTGAATTGGCTAAAAGAATCGGGAAAAGTCAATCTACAATTGCAAATAAACTTAGGATACTTAAATTAGATATTGATATTCAAAGAAAAATTAAAAACCCTCAAGTTTCTGAAAGGCATGCCAGAATTTTACTAAAAATTAAAGATAAAAATAAACAAAAAGAAATAGTAAATAGAATAATAGATGAAAAATTAACCGTTCGGGAAACAGAGAAAATTGTTAAAAAATTTCTTAATACAAAGAACAACAAAAAAAACAATGTAAAAACTGCCTTTAAAAATCTAAGACCTTTTACAAATTCTTTAAATAAAACTATAAATGAAATGAAAAAAGCTGGACTTGAAGTTGAAGTTAGTAAAAACAAAAATGAAGAGTATATAGAATATAATATTAAACTTCCTAGAAAAAGGGGTGAACAAGGTGGTCAATAAACTAGCAATTGTTAATCAAAAAGGTGGAGTTGGCAAAAGTACTACAGCTGTTAATCTAGGAGCTAGTCTTGCTGAAATGGGTAAAAAAGTTTTGATAGTAGATGTAGACCCTCAGGGTAATGCTACTAGTGGTTTAGGAATAGAAAAAAGTTCTGTAGAAAACAGCATTTATAACGTGTTAGTTGATGAAGTTGATGTTAAAGAAGCTGTTTTAGAGACTGATACTAAAAATTTATATCTTTTACCTTCTAATATAGACTTAGCTGGAGCAGAAATTGAACTTGTTTCAATGATGTCTAGAGAGACCAGGTTGAAAATTGCTTTAGAAAATAAAGAAAATGAATATGATTATATTTTCTTTGATTGTCCACCTTCTCTGGGATTATTGACATTAAATGCTTTGAGTGCAGCTGATAGCATTATAGTACCTATTCAATGCGAATACTATGCCTTAGAAGGTTTAGGACAATTGATAGAAACTATTAAATTAGTGCAAAACAATTTAAATGAGGATTTAGAAATTGAAGGTGTAGTTCTTACTATGTATGATGCTCGCACTAATTTGTCTAAACAGGTTAGTGAAGAAGTTAAAAATTTTTTTGATAATAAAGTTTATAAAACAGTTATCCCTAGAAATGTTCGATTAAGTGAAGCTCCTAGTTTTGGTCAGCCTGTTATTGAATATGCATCTAATTCAAAAGGAGCTAAGATGTATAGAAAATTAGCAAAGGAAGTGAATAAAAATGTCTAAAAAAAGATTAGGAAAAGGTTTAGGAGCATTAATTGCTGATAATAATAAAGAACAGGGCACTGATCAAAAAATAATTAAAATTGATGTTAAAAAAATAGAACCAAACCCTTTTCAACCAAGGAAAAAATTTAATCAAGATTCCCTGCAAGAACTTACACAATCTATAGAGGAAAATGGTATAATTCAACCCATAACAGTTAGACAGGTAAAAGCTGATTTGTATCAAATAGTGAGTGGAGAAAGAAGATGGAGAGCTTTTAAATCTACATCTGCTGAAAAGATACCTGCTATTTTAAAAGATTATAGTGATCAGCAAATGATGGAAATTGCTTTAGTGGAAAATTTACAAAGAGAAGACTTGAATCCGATCGAGGAAGCACATGCTTATAATAAAATGATTGATAATTTTGATATGAAACAATCTGATATTGCTGAGAAGGTAGGTAAAAGTCGTTCTTCCATTGCTAATACGTTAAGATTACTTAACTTACCTCCTAAAATTCAAGTATATGTTTCACGTGGAACAATTTCTATGGGGCATGCAAGAGCTTTACTTTCCTTAAAAGAGAATAAAAAACAAATTGAAGTAGCTGAATTGGTAATTGAAAAAGGGTTTTCTGTCCGACAAACTGAAGAATATATAACTAAACTTAAAAAAGATAGTAAAACAAATAAAAATAAAAAAACAAAAAAGAAATTAGATGAGAAATGGGAAAATGCAAGAAAAATTCTAAGTGAAACTTTAGGAACTAAAATTAAAATCTCAAAAAAGAAAAAGAAAAAAGTTATAACCATTGAATGTGATGATTATAAAGATATCGAAAAAATAATTGAAAAAATCCAGTAATAACAGTCTAAATGTTTCACGTGAAACATTTTAATGAAAAAAGGGAAATAGGGTATTATATAGAATATATAATAAAACAAAGACGTTTTTATTGTAAAAAACTATTGAAATTTAATAGGGGTGTGAAAATGCGTATTATTGTAGTTGGTGGAGGTAAAGTTGGTCGTTATTTGATTAATGATTTATCAAAAAAAGGCCATGAAGTTGTGCTTGTAGAACAAAAAGAAGAAAAATGCCAGATTATTCGCAATAAATATGATATAAATGTAGTTTGTGGAGATGGTTCTGAAAAAGAAGTTCTTGAAAAAGCCAAAATAGAAGAGGCAGATGTTTTATTAGCTGTAACTAAAGATGACCAGGACAATTTAGTAATCTGTCAGTTAGCTGAGAGACAATTTGAAGTTCCTCAAACTTTTACAACAGTTAATACACCGGGTAATGAAAAACTTTTTGATTGGTTAGGTGTAAATGTTGCCGTAAGTAGTGCATCTATTTTATCTGCTCTTATTGATCAGGAGGTTGCAATAAAAGATTTGAAAGAAATTTTAGCCAAAGATCAGGATGAATTAAAAATGATAAGATTGGTGGTTGC
This sequence comes from Bacillota bacterium, assembly GCA_051744805.1. GTDB lineage: Bacteria > Bacillota > Halanaerobiia > Halanaerobiales > DATFIM01 > DATFIM01. The sequence goes on along the minus strand of JBNJDK010000026.1, from coordinate 3,968 downwards.
TGATAATTCACCAGTAATAAATAAAAAACTTAATAAGATTAATTTGCCTTTAGAATCAGTTCTTGTAACAATTTTAAGGGGAGATAAACCAATAGTACCAAGAGGCAATACAAAGATATTATCAGGAGATTTAATTGTTACCCTAACAAAACCAGAATTTGAAGAAGAATTGATAGAAATGTTTAGTCCTAATAGAAAAGAAGAAAAATTAAATTAATAATATTCGAGTAGTTGAGGAAGGCTGGTAATATATGATTGGAACTATTGTAAATACAGCAGCTATTATAGCTGGTGGTTTTTTGGGATCACGCTTAAAGGGAAAATTTTCTTCAAGGATCCAGGAGACTGTAATGCAAGGTATAAGTTTAGCTGTAATGTTAATTGGTTTAAAAATGGCTTTTAGTCTTGATAAAAGTAATGGAACAATATTAATTATTTTTAGTTTGGTTATAGGTGGAATTATAGGCGAAGTAATTAATATAGAAAAAAAGTTAAATAATGTTGGTGATTGGTTGCGGAAAAGAGTGGGAGATGATGAATTTTTTGTTCAGGGATTTGTTCAAACAAGTCTTATTTATTGTGTGGGAGCAATGGCCATAATGGGAGCAATTCAGGATGGTTTAAATAGTGACCCTTCACTCCTTTTTACTAAATCTCTTTTAGATGGCACTTCTTCAATAGCTTTTGCAGCTACATATGGAATAGGAGTCGTTTTTTCTGCAATTCCAGTTTTTATTTACCAGGGGTCAATAACTCTTTTAGCTTCTTATGCTCAACAAATTCTTAGTGATTCAATGATTATGGGGATGACAGCAACAGGAGGATTGTTGATTTTTGCGATCGGATTAAATATAATAAAAGTAGCGGAAATAAAAGTAGGTAATTTATTACCCTCTTTATTGGTTGCAATTATACTTTTTGGAATTTTTTAATAAAAATCAAAGTGTAGAAAATTGTTGTTTTATTCTATAAATAGGGAGTAGATGAGAAAGGGGTAAAATATGATTGGTTTTTTAAAAAACATCTGGATTTTTTTGATGGAGAAAGTTAATATACATATAAGTCCTAAATCTCCAGGAAAAAAAGTTAAAAATTTTAAAATAAGAAGAATTTATCCAATCATTTCAGCTGTTTTGATTGTTTTTGTGATTTTCAGTCTAGGCTTTTTGTATAAAAGTTATGAAAATAAATATCAAATAGTTAGTGATAAATTAGATGAATTAAATGGAGTTTATCAAGAAAATGAAGAACTAGAAAAAGAACTTTTAACTTTAAGTAGAGAAACAGAAGAATTAAAGCAAGGTTTAAATGATTTGAAAGAATATAATAATAAAATAGCTTCAATGATTTCTGATACTGATAAAAATAACAAATTAGAAGAAGAAAAAATAGAAAATATAGAATTAAGAACTGCTGTTTCTTATAATAATCAAATTTTAGAACAGGGTATACCTCGTGGTGGCGGAGATTTTAGACTTTTATATCAAGATACAAATGAACTTATAAAAAGTATGCAAAAAAATATAAATGCAGTTAAAAAAGAAATTCCTGAAGAAGAAAAAGAACTAGAAAATCTTGAAGAAAATATTAAAAAATATAATAAAAAATTAGCAGCAACTCCATCTATTTGGCCAGTTAAAGATAATGGTGATGGCTATGTTTCATCTAATTTTGGTTGGAGAAATGATCCAAATACTTCTGAACGGGAATTTCATGAAGGTTTAGATATTGCTGTTTGGTATAATACACCGGTTTTGGCCACAGCTTATGGAACAGTTAGTTATACAGGATGGGAAAATGGTTTTGGTTGGGTAGTAAAAATAGAACATGGTTTTGGTTATAAAACTATTTACGGACATCTTAATCATATTGAAGTAAAAGAAGGGGAAGATGTTAAGCGAGGTCAGACAATAGCTCTTACAGGCAATTCAGGACGGAGCACAGGACCTCATCTTCATTATGAGGTTAGAGTTAATGATTCCCCTAAAAATCCAAGAGAATTTATAGGGAGGTAAATATGTTTGGAAACGAGAAAAAGGGCAACAAAAAATTCGATAAAGAAAAAGTTGAAACTATCTTAGGAGCAGGAACAAAAATAGATGGTAATATAAATACTAAAGGTTCTTTAAGAGTTGAAGGGACAGTTGTTGGAGAAATTAAGGTTGAAGGAGATTTGTTTGTAGGTGAAGAAGCTAAAATAAAAACTAAAGTTGAAGCAAGAAATGTAATTGTCGCTGGTAAAATTGAAGGTAATATTACAGCCCAAAACAAATTAGAAATTTTACCTACTGGAAAAGTTGCCGGAGATATTGAAATGAAAACTATAAAAATTGAAGAAGGCGCAAAATTTGAAGGAAATAGTAAAATATTAAATGATTCTATGAATGGTTCTAAACAAAAAAAAGAAACCTCAAAAACGAAGAAAGAAAAAAAATAAATTTTCAATGATATAAATTAGGTAGGGTGATGGAATTGAGAGAAAGTGAATATTTAGAAGAAGTATCTGAAGAAATTAAAGAACGATATGAAGAAGCTGTTTCTGATCTGGAGTTTGGTAAATTTGGAGAAGCGCAAAAAAGTTTGGAAAAATTAGTAGCTAAAAAGGAAGATTTTACTCCTGCCTATAACAAATTAGGTGTAATTTTTCTTTATAAAAAAGATTTAGAAGAAGCAGAAAAATGGCTCAAAAAAGGACAGGAAGTTGATGAAAATTTTGCTCCAATAATTACTAACCTTGGTAGTTTAGCTAAAAAAAGAGAAAAAATTGAAAAGGCTGAAAAATTATATAAAAAAGCACTTGAAATAAATGATGAATATGGTCCTGCTCATAATAATTTAGGTGTTGTTTTAAGAGAAAAGGGCAATTTTTCTGAATCTGTTAAACACTTAAAAAAGGCCAAAAAATTAGGTTCATATTCAGTGAAAATAAGTGATGAGCCTTTTTACAAAAGAAAAGGATGCCTTGTTCCCTTAGGACTTGCAATTGTTTTTGCCCTTCTTATTTATCTCTGGTTGAGTTAATTATTATTGAGGAGGAAGTATTAAATGTCCACTAAATATAAAAAAGGTGAAAAAGTTAAATTTAAGAAAAAACATCCTTGTGGTGGAAATAGCTGGGAAATATTAAGGGTTGGAATGGATTTCAAATTAGAATGCCGGACATGTGGTAGGATAGTTTCTATGTCCCGAAAAGATTTTGAAAAAGCTGTAAAAGAAAAAATCAACAATAATTAAATATGCTGATATCTTGCAATCTAATATAGAGAGTGCTATAATAAAAAAGGATGGCTTAGGCCATCTATCTAAATTTAAATAACTTTAAAACCATTCCCTTTAGTGAAAGGGACGTTTAGACCAAGTGGAGGTGAAATTAAATTATGCGTGAATATGAAACTATCTTTGTATTAAGACCTGATTTAGAAGATGAAGAAATTGAACAAAATATCAATAGAATTAAAGATGTTATTACAAATAATAACAGTGAAATTATTGATGAAGAAGTTTGGGGTAAAAAATCTCTTGCCTATGAAATCAATGATTATAGATCAGGTCATTATACTGTTTTAACTTTTGAATCAGACGGTAGTGTTATTGATGAATTAAAAAGAAATTATAAAATAATGGATAGTGTTATCCGTTATCTTGTTGTAAAAAAAGAAGACTAGAATAAGTCAGGGGTGGTGTTTTACTTGTTAAACAGAATTACTCTAATCGGGCGTCTTGTCAGGGATCCGGAATTGAGATATACTAGCAATGGAACCCCTGTAAGCAATTTCACTTTAGCTGTAGAAAGAAACTATAAAAACAAGCAGGGTGAAAGAGATGTAGATTTTATAAAAATAGTTACCTGGAGAGGATTAGCTGAAACCTGTGCCCAGCATTTAGGTAAAGGGCGAATGGTTGCAGTTGAAGGCAGATTACAGATCCGTAAATCTAAAAATGAAAACAGAACATATATAAATCCTGAA
>JBNJDK010000025.1:0-22783 GCA_051744805.1 Bacillota bacterium | reverse complement strand
GTCAAAAATTTATTTAATATATTCCTATATAAATGAAGATATAAATATTTTTTCCTTCATTAAAATTCATATTTTCTTCATAATTGTTATTTATAATGTTAATAACAAAGAAATGAAACAATAAAAATATAAGGAGATGATAATAATGAGAAAATTATTTATAGGTGTTTTAGTTATGACTCTAATATTTGGAGGTATAGGTATTGCCAGTGCTTTTGGTGGACCTGGAGGGAATATGGGTTATAGGCAGCAGAATGTACAGAAACCTTATTATAACCAACAAAATGCTAATCCTTTTGATCTTTCAGAGGAACAGGAAGAAAAAATAGAAGATGTTCAAGAAAATTTCTGGGAAATAAGAGAAGATAAGAGAGCGGAATTACTGGAAGCTAATCAAGAATTGAGAGAATTATATTTTAATAATGGAGATAAATCAGAAATTGAAAAATCACAGGAAAAGGTAAATAGTTTGCAAACAGAATTAAATCAGTCAAGATTTAACTACTGGAATGAAGTTAAAAATATTTTAACAGATGAACAACTTGAAGAATTAGAAGAAGGAAATTTTGGTATGAGGTTAAATAATAATTTTAACAATTCTGGGGCTTATGGTCCTGGGATGAGAAGAAGTCGTCCTGGTGCAAGGGGATATGGAATGCAGGGTAATTATAATAGCAAGGGTTATGTTGGTCAAAGAGGCTCAGATTATTGTCATTAAAAAAGAAAATATTAGATAGTTATTTTAAATAAAATGAAAATCTAAAAGCCCCCAAAATCTATGTGACAAATGGTTATAGATTGGGGGTTTTATATTATTTATTCTCTGATTTTTCTTTAAGTTTATTTAACATTTCAGTATATTTTTCAAAAATATCTTCCTTTAGACAATAACAAACTCTTGAACCTTCAATATTACCTTCTATCCAACCCGCTTCTTTTAATATTTTTAGATGTTGTGAAACTGTAGATTGAGAAATTGGCAGTTTATCAACTATGTTACCTACCATACATTGTGAATCAGATGATAAGTTAACCAAAATATTGATTATTTTTAGTCTATGAGGATGACCAAGGGCTTTTGATAATTGTGCAAACTCATCTTTATTTAATTCATCCATATAATTTTTCTCCTTTATCAATTTTTTAACAACAACTATTATTAACTTTAAGTTCGGATTTTTCCTCACAACATGAATTACTAGCACTATCTTTAATCATATTTGAAGCAGCTAATAGACCAGCTTTAATAATTAATTCAGGGGGTATTTCTTCATAAGTCTTTCCATTTACTGTAATAGTTCTGCAGTCATTAGGTCCACAAACATCACAGCATTCACTTTTACCTACTTCTCCATTAATCCAGTATTCTAAAGGTTTATCATTAATAAAAATCATATTAGATTTCAAAGGGGATTCTTTAAACTCTTCAACAGAAAGCTTTTCCTTATTAAATTTCACATTTAGCCCCAATGGTTTAATAGACTCTTTAAGTCTGGAAACAGCTTTTTCTAAATTATCTTCTGTACTACCACACCGTGGACAGGTTTCACTATTAGATACAAGTCTTTGCCAATTAATTTTTAATTCATTCATATAATATTACCTCCTATAATCGTTTATCGTCTATCAACGATTATAACATAAAAAAACAAAATAATAAAGTATTGATAAATAATTAAATATGTATCCCAAATTTTTGCAGTACAGTTATTATTAAAAATATTGATTTACCTAGTATATCTAGGTATAATAAGATTATATAAAGTATTTCTAGTTATTGGAGGTTATTATGGATATTTCAAAAGATTTAATTGCTGCTTCAGCAACACCTCTTATTTTGGGGATTTTAAAAAAAGAGGATAGTTATGGTTATGAAATAATCAAAAAAATAAAAAGGGCATCTGATGATGAGATTATATGGACTGAAGGAATGTTGTATCCATTATTACATCGACTTGAAGATAAAGGATTCATTGAATCATATTGGCAAAAACCTGAGTCAGGAAGGAGAAGAAAATATTATTTTTTAAAAGAAAAAGGGGAGTTAGAACTAGAAAAACATAAAAAACAGTGGAAAATAGTTCATTCTACTCTTTCAGCAGAAATTTATGAGGATGATGGAGAAGATGAGGAGGATAAAAATGTTTGACTTAGAATTAAATATAAAATCCTGGTGTGATTATTTGCGTTCCAGTGGAAAGTTAAATGAAGAAGATGTGTTAGAACTTGAAAATCATTTAAGAGAACAAATTGATGAATTAATTGCTAAAGGACTTAGTGAAGAAGAAGCTTTTTTAATTAGTGTTAAAAGATTGGGAAATGTTAATAAAATTTCTGATGAATATTCAAAAGTAAATACTGATGACTTATGGAAACAACTATTAGCTGACCCAGTTGATGAAATTTCAAAAAAAAGGAAAAGACAAAATATTTTATTAGTTATATTATTAGCCTTACTGGCAGGTACAGCTGCTAAATTACCAACATTTTTTGGAATAAATATTGATAATAGTATTAGATATTTTAAAAATCTTAGTTTTTATCTAATACCATTTATAGTTATATATTTTATAATTAAACATAATATAAATAAAAAATTGATTGGATATGTTTCTGGTATTTTTGCTGTAACAGCTTTAATTATTAATCTTTATCCTTCATATGAACCTAATCATACAGCTATGTTGACCGGGATACATCTTCCAATAATGTTATGGTTAGTAACGGGTATAGCCTATATAGGAGATGAGTGGAAAACTAAAAAAGGACGGATGGATTTTTTAAGGTTCACAGGAGAATGTTTTATTTATGGTAGTTTGATCATGTTTGGATTTTTTGTTTTAATGATGTTTACCAGTCTTATTTTTCAATCAATTTCGATAGATATTGAAATTTTTATTGAGAATTACTTTATATTTTATGGACCTTCAGCAGGTGCAATTCTTGCAGTATATTTAGTTGAAACTAAAAAGAGTATAGTAGAAAATTTTGCTCCAGTATTGGCTAAAATTTTTAGTCCATTATTTTTAATTACTATGCTAACTTTTTTAATAGTTGTTATTTTTACAGGAAAAAGTCCTTTCGTTGAAAGAAATTTTTTAATAGGTTTTGATTTGATGTTAGTATTAGTTTTGGGCCTGGTCTTATATACAATATCAGCTCGAAAAATGTATGATAAAAAGGATATATTTGATTATTTAAATGGATTATTAATATTTGTAGCGATAATAGTTGATAGTATAGCACTTTCAGCAATTTTATTTAGGTTGACTGAATATGGAATTAGTCCTAACAAATTAGCAGCATTAGGTGAAAACGTATTATTATTGATTAATCTAGCAGGTTTATTATGGTTATATCTAAAATACTTCAGGGATAAAGTGGAGTTTAATATAATTGAAAAATGGCAAACTAATTATCTAACAGTTTATGCAATCTGGATGGCAGTAGTTGTATTTATATTTCCGCTTATCTTTAAGTTTCAATAGATTAGTAATGAAGATAATAAAGGCAAATAATTACTTATCGTGAATTATTAGATAAGGAAATAACATATATAGTAAAACTGGTTTGCAAAATAGGGGGGGAATATATGACCATCTTAAAGACAACTAATTTAAAAAAGAGGTTTGGGAATGTAATAGCTTTAGATGGAGTTAATCTTGAGGTAAAAAAGGGTGAAGTTTATGGGTTTATTGGACCAAACGGAGCAGGGAAGACAACAACTATTCGTATTCTTTTAGGTATATTGCAATCAGATGAGGGTGAAGCTACTGTTTTTGGTAAAGATGTATGGGAAAATCCTGTTGAAATTCATAAAAAGGTGGCTTATGTACCAGGTGAAGTTAATTTATGGCCTAATCTTTCTGGTGGAGAAGTTATTGATTTTTTTGTTAGACTTCGTGGTTCAAATAATAAGAACCGACGTGCAGAACTCATAGAAAAGTTTAATTTGGATCCTTCTAAAAAATGCCGAAGTTATTCTAAAGGTAATCGACAAAAAGTGGCTTTAATTTCAGCTTTTGCAGCAGAAGCTGATCTCTATATTTTAGATGAACCAACTTCAGGACTGGATCCTTTAATGGAAAAAGTATTTCAGGAATGTGTTCTGGATCTTAAAAAAGAAGGGAAAAGTATTTTTCTTTCCAGTCATATTTTATCTGAAGTTGAAAAATTGTGTGATAAGGTAAGTATTATCCGAAAGGGGAAAATTATTGAAACAGGTACCCTGGATGAATTACGTCACCTGACAAGAACTATCGTTCAGCTTAAAACCAGAGAAGAAATTTCAGGGTTATCTAAAGTAAAGGGAGTATATGATATTGAAAAAGAAAATCAGACATATACATTTGATGTAGATACAGATAAAATTGATAATGTTATTAAACATTTAAGTGAATTTAATATTTTGAAATTAGAAATCAGCCCGCCTAAATTAGAAAATCTTTTTATGCATCATTATAAAGAAAATGGGGGTGTTTCCTGATGTTTGGATTACAGTTTAGTAAAACTGGAACTCTCATACGTTTTATATTAAGAAGAGATCGAATACGTATTATCACCTGGATATTGGTTTTAACAGCAATTACTTTAATTATTGCACCGGCTTATACTGAATTATTTCAGTCAGAAAAAGAGAGATTAGTGATGGCTGAAACAGTGCAAAATCCAGCAATGGTAGCAATGCTTGGACCGGTATATGGACTTGATAATTATACGACTGGAGTTATGTTTGGAAGTCAGATGTTACTTTTTACAGCAATTGCTGTGGCCATTATGAATATATTTTTTGTTACTAGACATACTCGAGAAGATGAAGAAAACGGACGTATTGAAGTTATTCGTTCACTTCCAGTAGGAAGATTATCTAATGTTACTTCAACAACAATAGTTGCAATTGGAATTAATATACTGCTGTCATTAATAATAGGTATAGGTTTATGGTTTTTAGGGATTGAAAGTATGGGTTTTGAGGGTTCACTACTTTATGGTGCAGCCCTGGGAGTTACAGGAATCATTTTTTTAGCTATTACTGTCTTTTGTGTTCAGCTTACTGAAACTACAAGAGGTACTATTGGATTTTCTTTTGGTATTCTTGGTGTTACCTATCTTATAAGAGCCCTGGGAGATGTTGGTAATGAAACTGTTTCTTTATTTTCACCTTTAGGCTGGATTGTAAGAACTGAAGTATATGCTAATAATTATTGGTGGCCGATTATCCTTACTATTGGTATTTCCTCTATTATAATAGCAATTGCTTTTTATTTGAATTCAATTCGTGATTTGGAAGCTGGATTTATACCTGCTAAAGCCGGCAGAAAAAATGCTTCAATATTTCTCAAAAATTCTCTGGGATTGGGATTGAGGTTACAGCGAACAGCAATTATTTCCTGGTTAGTTGGAGTATTTGTATTGGGGGCTTCTTATGGCTCTGTTATAGGTGATATAAATTCTTTTATAGAATCTAATGAAATGTATAGGAGATTAATAATAATGGGGGAAGGTTTTTCTCTGACTGATCAATTTATTACTACTATAATGTCAGTTATTGCTATAATTTGTACTATCCCTTCACTTTTAATGATCCTAAAACTTAAAAAAGAAGAAAAGAAAAACAGAGCTGAACAATTGTTGGCCAGAGCAATATCCCGGAATCGTGTGATGTTAAGTTTTTTAATAATTGCAATTATCATGAGTATTATTAGTATTTTTCTAGCTGCAGTAGGTATGTGGTCTGCTGGATTATCAGTAATGGAAGATCCGATTTCTTTTAGCACTATTTTTAAAGCAGGTATAGTCTATTTACCAGCACTCTGGATTATGATTGGGTTTGCTACTCTATTTTTAGGATTTTATTTGAGGGGAACAATTATTACCTGGATTTATTTAGTTTATTCATTTTTTGTAGTTTATTTAGGAAAATTACTTCAGTTACCACCATGGATGGAAAACATATCTCCATTTGGCAATATTCCCCAGCTGCCTGTTGAAGATATGAATTTAGGTAGAATAATTATATTAACTATTATTGCTTTATTATTAATCGTTTCTGGTTTTATAGGATATAATAGACGTGATATTAATGTGACAGGGAAGACATTTTTAAATATTGGGAAGAGGAGTAAATGATTAAAAAACTATACTAGGAATTGATCAAAATATTGAAGCAGTGAGTTTTTTTAATAAGAACATATATAAAAGTCGAAATATTTTGAAAAATAATATTAATCATGATAGAATTATAGTATAGAAAATTTATTTTAAATATAATGGGAGGAAAATCAAAATGAGAAAAAAATTAGGTTTAATAACAGTGGTGGTTTTGCTTATTTTTGTATTATCAGCATGTTCTGGAGGGGATTCTACAGATGGGAATCAAAGTCAACAGGAAACAACTGATACAGTTACTACTGCCTCTATCGTAGATGAAGAGGAAGCATTTAAAGAAGCTATCAGTTCAAATGGTGAATGGATTATAGCTACTTTAAATGATCTAACTTTTGAAGAAGAGATAGTAGTTGAAGGAACATTTTATGATAGTGGCGATTCAGAGAATGATATTTATCGAAAAATTGCTGCTTATGCTCAAGATGATAATTATAATGTAACAGATAGATATACAATTACAGCACCAAAAATGATCATTAAAAGTCCTAATACAAGATTTCAGTCCGGAGTTTTTGCAGGGGATATTATTGTAGAAGCAGATGGTTTTACACTTTACGATGCAACAGTTGAGGGGAATATTTATTTTGCCAGTGAAGAATATCAGGAATCAGCAGAGATCACTGAAGATAGTGAAGTAACAGGCGAAATGGAGTTACAGAAATAAATTTTTTAACCATTTAAATTATCCAAAATTTCCTTTAATTCTTCTTTGGAAATTTCGCCTTTTGCATAGCGCTGCCTTGCTATTTCTTCAGGGCTATCTTCATCTATTTTATGATTAGATTTTTTACTTTTATCAAATCGATCTCGATCTTTATAAGCTGGATCAGAGTGTCTATGATCATCATGTCTCTTATGATTATTTTTACTATATTCTTTGAACAAAAAATATACAACCCCAATAATTATTATCCAGAAAATTATTGAAAAACCTCCACCAATCATTCCCGATCCAAAACGCATCATAATTATACCTCCTATTTTTTAATTTAGTGAATCAAATACCTCTAAACTTAGATGATGTCTATAAAATAATTATACTATTTATTTATTAATTTATCAAAGATTATGTATGTATTTGACTGAAAATTACCATTAAAGTGATATAGTTTAATTAATGAGAAAGATAAATACGGATGAATTATAATTAAAGGGGGATAAATCATGATTGATTATACTATAAAAAAAGAATTTGATAAACCTATGGAAGTTGTTTTAAAAGAGGTTAAAGAAGAATTAGGTAAAGAAGGATTCGGTATTTTATCAGAAATCGATATGAAGGAAACCTTTAAGGAAAAATTAGAAAAAGATTTTAGAAAATATAAAATAATGGGAGCATGTAATCCTAAATTTGCTTACGAGGGTTTACAAAGTGAAGATGATCTAGGGGTATTACTTCCATGTAATTTTGTTGTTTATGAAAATGAAGATAATAAAACAACAGTAGCAGCAATTGATCCAGTAAAACTATTATCTTTATCAGAAAACAAAGACCTGGTTGAATTAGGTGAAAAAATTAAAAACAGATTCAAAAAAGCAATTAATAAAATGTAGATAATAATTTTAAAATTTGACCAGGTAAAACATATTAAAATATCTCACTGAAAGGTGGGATATTTTTTTTGAAAACATATGGATAAAAATGAATAAAATGCAAAGATAATTAAATGTGTATTCCAAATTTTTGCAGTACATATATCATTAAAAAATAGATTATAACCATAGCCAATGTTGATATAAAAAGTGATAAATAGAAGTTTAGTTCAGTTTTTAAAAGCTGAGGTAAAATTATAAATAAAGATAAAGAAGGTATTACCATCCAAAAAACACTTTTAGAAAGTTGAGCTACTTGCTGTTTACTATTTGTATCAATATATAACCAGATCATACCTAAAAAAGAAACAAGAGGAAGAGAAGCAAGTATTGCTCCGATTAGTGAGCTTCTTTTAGATATTTCTGAGACTGCAACTATTATTATAGCTGATATAGCTGTTTTTAAAATTAGATAAGCCAATATTTTTCCTCCTTGCTATTTTATAATCAATAAATTTATTATAGTAAAGATGATAAAATTAATCAAGTTTCAAAATAGAAGTTGTAGATAATGTTATTATAAAAGAATATTAAATTTTACTTTAAAGATTTATTTTATTCACTCAAGTTACGAACTATTCCATATTTTCTTAAGACTATTAAGTCAGCATCTATTTTTCCACTTTCTTCTGGACCATAGTCAACATCAATTAATTCAATGAATTCTGCTGTATAATCTTTTAATACACCTTTATATTTAACCCATTCATTACTCTTTTTTAATTCTAAGATTACTCTCTCCCCTATATAATCTTCAAGTAATGGTTCATAAGAAGTTTCAATTAGGTCATAAACTTCAGTTTTCATTTTGGTAACCTGTTTATCATTACTACTAATAGCAGCTCCTACAGGAGTAGTTTTTGAAATATGAGTTGTCATCATGTTAATTATTTCAACAATAGCATCTTTAATGATTTTTAAGAAATTTAAGATAGAGCGTTTATACTTTCTCCATCTTGAAGGTTGAAAAGTTTTTTGGAAATCTTTTTCTCTAAGTTTTTTATCCTCATCAGTTAAGTTCTTATGATAGCGTACTAATGCCTGAATATCAGGATATTCATTTTTGTAAAGTAAAAAACTTAAAAGTTTAAAATTATCTTTATCTTTAATTAATTCTGGATAGTTAAATTTTAAACCTGAACTTTTAATTTTTAAATTTCCTTTGTATACCTGACCATTTAATAATTCAATAGTAACTATATCATCTTTAAAATCTTTAAGACATTTGTCTTTTTTTATTTTTCTTAAAATAACTGCAAGCAAAGATGATAAAATAATAAATAAAATTGTTATTGATGTAATGTTCACTTTCTACACTCCTTAAAATTATAATTTTAAATTAATTAAACTACTTAATATACTATATTTATTATTTAGATATAAGTTATAAATCCCCTTTTTTCATAAATAAAAGTAATTTTAACAAATTCATATTTTCTTCAAATTCTCCTGTTAGTATTTAAGTAGAATAAAAAATAAGGAGATGGTAATAATGAAAAAAGTTTTATCTTTAGTTTTAATTTTTAGTTTACTGTTGATTGGAATTAGTTCTACAACTTTTGCCTTTGGCAATTTATCTGGTCAGAATGATGAATGTGTAATGGAAGAGGAACTTGATTTAACTGAAAAGCAAATAGAAGAATTAACTCAAAAAAGAAATGATTTTGAAGAAACAAGAAATGATATTCAGGAACAGATAAGAGATTATAATCGTTCAAATGATTATGATCAGGCAGATATTGAAGAGTTGAGAGATAAATTACAAACTGCGAGACAAGAATATATGAATAATATAGAGGAAATTTTAACAGAAGAACAATTTGCAAAAGTAGAACAGGACCCTAAAATTAATATGTATCAAGGTAGCCAGGCCAAAAATGGAAATAATCAAAATCAAACTAATGGAAAAGGTAATGGTCAAGGTCAGGGTAATAGCAGAGCTAATGGAAAAGGAAAAGGTAATGCTTGAAAATAAAATAGAAAATAATTCGAAGATTTAAACTTATAAATATTTAAAAATTAGACAGTATAGATTATGCTGGAAAAGCATGGTCTATACTGTTTTTTATCCTAATTTACTAATTATTTTATCTAAATATCTTGATTTCATTTGTTTACTTGCCATAATTTGTTTAATTGGTGGTAGTTTTAAAATTGCAGAAAGAACAGCTGCCATTGCTCTATGACTTCCAAAAGCTTGATTTTCAAAAATCAAATTAGGCAATTTACCTTTTTCTATAGCCATTAAAACAGTTCTATGGACTGAATTAACGGGAGTGATAATTTTTTCTTCGCGCCTTTTAAGATGTAGACTATCACTAGGACATGATCTTACACAAACTCCACATCCTAAACAAACTTCTTTGTCTATAACTATTTTTCCATCCTTTTTAGATATTGCATCAATAGGACATGCACTTATACATTTTTCGCAATTAGTACATTCATCATAATCAATTTCAGGTAAATAATGAGTAGTTTGTACTGGATGTAAATTACCAAATTTTTTAGCTGCAACAAGCGCTTCACAACAGCAACCACAACAATTACAAATAAAAGTTGGATTTTCTCTAACATTTTCCCCACATTGAACTAAACCGTGCTCATATGCTTTATGTAATAATTCAAGACATTCAGAACTTTCTACTCTTCTTGCATGTCCGTGTCTTATTAAAGAATCAGCTGTATTATTAAAAGTCATACAAATATCTAAAGGAGCATCACAGGCTTTATTAAGATGATGCATTTTATGTCTGCAGTAACAGGTACTAATTCCAATGTGCTCAGAACTTTCTATTATATGTGTTGCTTTTTCAAAATCAAGTATATGTACTAGATTATCTTTAGAAAGTACATCTTCATTAACATAAACTCTTCCTAGTTTTGTGTCACTAGCTAAAAATAAATCTTTAATAAAATCTTCTTCTACATTTAAATATTGATAATATAGTTCTGCAAGTAATTCCTGATCAATATCATTTCTAGTTCTCATCATTGAAAATTCAAAAAATCCAGCCATTGGAGGAGGAAGTATGTATTTTTTGACTCCGTTATCCGTAGAATCAAGAAGTATAGCTCTACCTGCAAGTTCATCAAGTATATTTTCTGTTTTTACTTTTTCCATATTTAAAATTTTACTTGCCTTTTCCACGGTAAAGGGTTTAATTGGCAACTGAGCTACTATTTCTGCTTCTTTTTCACTAAATAATATATTTAAAATTTTATAGAGGGTTTTGGAGGGAGGAGCTCCCTGTGGAGATTGATTTAATCTTTCTTCTAAATTTTTATATGCTGATTTTGCTGTTTTATGTGACATTTTTAACACCTTCCTTAAATATATATTTCTTTAATATTGATAATATTCCTCCACAATTGGAATTATAGTTATTATTTAATTTAAGCAGGAAATAAGGGATTTTTGAAGAAGTTATAAATTACTATTGTTTTTATAATATTTTAAGTATAATATAATAGTATAAGAATAGTATAATAAGGGAGTGAAAACCATGAATTTCTTTTCCAACATTATAGCCTGGATAAATGATAAAAAGAATAATAAAGAAAATATTGATGGTTCAAGTTGGAATAAATGGTGGATGCCTGTAATTGGTTTTTTAGCTTTAGTATGGTTTATAATAAGAGTTATTCCTAAACCAAGCAGGTTTCGTTATCCCTGTCAACAGACTGCTGCTCCTATAGCTATAGGCTTTTTGGCCTGGTTATCAACTACATTAGGTCTTACAATTTCTATTAAAGGAATTATAAATTTTGTAAAAAAATCTCGTTATTGGGCTGCGGCAGGAATTATAATCATTACAATAATCGGAGTAGGATTTTATATAAATTTGAATACAAATACTCCAGTCACAGCTCGTCAGGATGGCCCTCTCGGACAGGGGAAAGGTATAAATCCTGGAAGAGTGGTCTGGAATTATAATTCAGAATCTACTTCCTGGGATGGTAAAAGTAATTATTGGTGGGATGATCAGAATACTGACCAAAAAGTAGTCAAAAATATGTGGGATAAATCTTTAAAAAGTTTAACTGATAAGGAAGACCCTGTGGATGCCTGGAAAGCATTATTTAATAATTTTAATGAGCAAAAAGGTAAAAATAAAAAGGGTTATCAGGATGATGAAATTATAGCTATAAAATTAAATTTGAATACTAATAAATCTCATAATGATCAAGATAATGAAGTTGACCTTTCTCCCCAGATGGTTTATGTGCTTGTGGATAGTTTAATAAATGAGGCAGGTATTTCTTCTGAAAATATTTATTTATATGATGCTTCAAGACCTTTAGCAAATAAAATTTATGATAAAGTTTATAAAAAATATCCAAAAGTAAATTTTGTTGATAATACAGGAGGAGATGGAAGGGAAAAAGTTGAAGTAGATAGGAACTCACCGATTTATTATACTGGTATAGATAGAGAAAAACCAGATTATTTACCAACTTGTGTAGCTGAAGCAGATTATTTGATTAACCTTGCAAGTCTTAAAAAACACAGTTTAGCCGGGATGACAGTTACTGCTAAAAATCATTTTGGATCAATTTATAATGATCAATATGGAAGGTGGACTCCAAGTCATTTACATCAGGGCATTGATGCTAAAAATAAAGAAATAGGTAGTCCTAATCCTCTAGTTAGTTTAATGGGACATAAAGATCTAGGAGGTAAAACATTATTATATGTTATTGATGGATTATATGGCGGTATGAATCAACAAAGTGTTTCTCCTCATCGTTGGTCAATGGAACCTTTTAATGGAGATTGGAGTTCAAGTATTTTTATTTCTCAGGATCCTGTAGCTATAGACTCTGTAGCATTTGATTTTCTTCGAAGTGAAACTGATTTATTGAATTACACTGAAAATTATCTCCATGAAGCTGCCAACCCTGTAAATTCTTCTTCTGAAAAAATATATGATCCTGAAAAAGATGGGGATTATTTAACAAGTTTAGGAGTACACGAACATTGGAATAACCCTCAAGAAAAATTATATAGTGGTAATCTTGATTCTGAAAAAAATGGTATAGAATTAATTAAAATAAAATAAAAAATATATTTAATAAATAATACATCTAATAGGAGGATTTGAAATTGTATTATTCAAATGTTTTTCGAAGAAGAGATAAATATTTCCTAATATTTTTACTTGTTGGTTTTTTAATAAAATATAATTATTTGAATTTAAAAATTTTTAATATACCTGTGTTTGGAAGTTTGATTTTTAGAAATTTAGTAATTTTATTAGTTTTTGGTTTGTTAGCTAAATATTTAATAAAAGGCCAAAAAGCATATGTTATTACTTTTATAGCTTATACAATATTTTTAATATTTTTCCTGGCTAACCTCTGGTATAATAGATATTTTGGTAATTATTTAAGTTTGGCTGATATTACTATGGGACAGGGGGTTCGGCCTTTTAAAGTTCTTATAAGACAGTTATTTTTACTAAAAGATATTTTATTTATTTTTGAGATACCTATTTTAATTTATCTGACATTTTTTAAAAAAGATAAAACTTTATTTAAATCTTCGAAATATAAATTTTCAAATTCAAGAAAATTTAAGTTGAAATATAAGGTTGGAATAGCACTTTTAATTATAATATTATTAGCTTCTCAACTAATATATGCTAATTATATTTTTGAAGATAAAAATATAATGGAATTATATCAGGAAAGTACTCCAGCTTTTGTTGGAGTATATGGAATTACACCTCTTTATCTGGCTGAATTTAATTATTTATATTTTAATAATAAGGTAAAAGAAGAAAAAGAAAAAGAAGAAGAAATTGCGGTTAAATCAGATACAAAATTAAATGGAGAATATTCTATCGATAATCCTAAAAATATAATAGTAATTCAACTTGAATCATTTGATGAAAAAATTATAGATTATAAATATAATGGGAAAGAAATTACTCCATTTTTAAATGATTTAAAAGATGAGTCATTATACTTCAAAAACTTTTATGCTCAACATATTAATGGTAGTTTTGATGCCGAATTTTCATTTTTAACTTCCCTCTATCCCATAAATAAAAATTATGCTTTTAAAGAAAATGATATGGCTGAATTTAATTCTATGATTAAAGTTTTAGATAAAAAAGGATATAATTCTATTGCTTTTCATGGCAATAAGGAAGAGTTTTTTTATAGAGACAAAGGTTATTTGGAAATGGGATTTGATGAATTTTACAGCAGAAAAGACTTTTCAGCTCAAAAAGGAAAAATAAAAGATGACACTTATTTTGGTATTAATGATTATGATTTTTTTGACCAATCTATTAAATATTTGAAAGATGCAGAAAAACCATTTTTTGCCTTTTTTATTACTGTAAGTAGTCATACACCTTTTGATTTTTACCCTGAAAAAGATAAAGTTGAAGAATTTGAAGATATTTCTACTACTCTAGTTCGAGATTATTTCCAGTCGATGGCTTTTGTAGATAAATCTTTAAAAATGTTTTTTGATAAGTTAAAGAATAACGATCTCTATGAAGATACTTTATTTGTAATTTATTCTGATCATACAGCTGATGTTAATAAAGAAGAATATGAATCTGGAGGAAATTTTTCAATTGATAGAAATATAAAAGAACCTGAAAATGTTCCTCTTTTAATAAATCACTCAGATATTGAAGGTGAAGTTATAGATAAAACAGGAACACATACAGATTTGGGGCCGACGATTATTGATTTAATTGGTCAGGAAGAAAAACCTTCTGAATTTTTAGGAGATTCCTTATTAAATAGTGAAGAAAAGCCTGTAGTTTTTCTCCATGAAATTCCGCAAATATTATATAAAAATCAATTATTTTTACAAATTCCGTCTGAAATAGATAAAGAAAATAATTTTAAAAAGTTTTCATATAAAAAAGAAAGCAGTAAAGAAGATGTTGAGTTAAAAGAAAGTGATAAAGAAAATGTCAAAGAAATTATAAATTATATGCAGGAGATTATGAAAGAAAAATAATAACTAACTAAAACAGGTCTGATACAAAAGGCCTGTTTTTTTAATTTTATTTAAAAAAATTTAAAATATGAAGGATATAGTCTATTCTTTGTAGAAAGTAAAAAGTAGGGAGGGGCTAAAAATGATTGATGATTATCAAAGTCAGAATAAAATTAATATAGAAATAGAAGATTTAAAGCCAGGGATGAAGTTAGCAAATGATATAGAATATGATTTTGGTGGTATTTTGCTCCCCGCAGGAACAATTTTAGATAAAAAAAAGATAAATAGATTAAAAAGATTAAGTTCTGATTATGTTTATGTATATAATGAAAATGAAGAAAAAATAGAAGAAAATTTAAGTAGGACTCAGGATGCTGAAATTAAATATCAAGAAGAAATAGATGAAATGAAAGATATTTTTAAAAAAGCTAGAAATTTGGACCAGATTGAATATGAAGATGTAAAAGATATGACTAAAGAACTCATAAGTATTGGTGATGAAGATGAAATGATTGATTTATTAACTAAAGTTAGAGAGGTAGATCAATATACATACTGTCATCTTCTAAATGTTGGTGTATTATCTTATATGTTTGGTAACTGGTTAAAATTTGATAAAGATCGATGTTTCAGGCTTACTGAAGCTGGTTTAATGCATGATTTAGGTAAAGCAAAAATTCCAGATGATATTTTGAATAAACCTGCAGAATTAACCACTGAAGAATATGAAAAAATGAAAAAACATAGTATATATGGCTATGAAATGGCACAAAATGCTAAACATATAGCTCCAGAAACAGCCCAGGGTATTCTAACTCACCATGAAAGATATAATGGCCAGGGATATCCCCTTAAACTAAAAGGTAAAGATATACCGCTTTTTGGAAGGATTATTGCGATAGTTGATACCTTCGATGCTCTCACTGCTAATCGTATTTATCAGCCAGAATCAACTCCTTTTGAAGCTATAAAACTATTTCGAGAAGAGACTTTTGGAGATTTTGATTATGATTTACTTAGAGTTTTTTTAGATAAGATGCCTAATTATTTTATTAACGAAAAGGTAATTTTAAATAATGGTAAAGAAGCAGAAGTAGTTTTTATTAATCCTCGCCATCAGGATAAACCAATAATAAAAGTTGGGGATTCATATATTGATTTATATAAAAATAATGACATCAAAATAGAACGAATGGTAGATAGTTATTATACTCCTAAAGAATAATAAAAATATAATATTAATAATCAAATTATGAACCGAGGAGCCTTGTTAGATTAGCAAGCTTCTCGGTTTTTTGATATTTTTCTCACAAGAAAGAAAAGTCTAAAAACTTTTAATATTAAGGAGGATAATTGCTTTATTTGTTGAAGTTTTTATTAACTCAATTTTTAAATATAAATTTTAAAATATATAAATCATTTATGTCTGGGGGGCTAATATGGCTAATATAAAACTTGAAGAACTTGATCCTATTATTGATAAACACAGAGATAAAAAGGGAAATTTGATTCCTGTACTTAATGATATCCAAAAAAAGGTCGGCTATTTGCCTTTAGAAGTACAAAAATATGTTAGTGAAAATCTGGAAATTCCTATGAGTGAAATTTATGGTGTTATCAGTTTTTATTCTATTTTCAATACTGAGCCCAAAGGAGAACATACTATTGGTGTTTGTATGGGAACTGCCTGTTATGTAAAAGGGGCAGAAGATATTATGGAAAAATTAAAAAATGAACTGGAAATAGAAGTTGGAGAAACAAGTAATGATGATAGGTTTACGATGACTGTAACTAGATGTCTGGGTACCTGTAGTATGGCACCTGTTATTATGATTGATGATAAAGTTTATGGTGAAGTTACACCGGGAAAAATACCAGAAATATTGAAAAATTATTAGAGGTGAGAATATGGCAAAAAAAGAAATATTGATTTGTGCTGGAACAGGTTGTCTTTCAGCAGGAGCAGAGGAAATAGAAGAAGAGTTCCGTAAACAGTTAAAAAGAAAAGATCTGGATAATGATTATGAAATAAAAGAAGTGATTAATAAAACAGGTTGCGTAGGCCCCTGTAGTCTTGGGCCGATTGCTATTGTAAAACCTGATAATACTTTTTATGGTAATCTACAGGTTGAAGATGTGGAAAAAATTGTTTTACAGCATCTAGAAAAGGGAGAAGTTGTTAAAGAATTATTAACTAAAGAACATGATGAGGCTATTGAAGATTTTAAATCATTACGATTTATGAAAAATCAAAAAAGAATTGCACTCAGGAATACTGGAATTATTGATCCCAATAAAATAGAAGAATATCTTAATCGAGATGGTTATCAAGCTTTAAAGAAAGTTTTAAATGAAAAAGAACCTGTAGAAGTTATAGAAGAAATCAAAAACTCAGGTTTGAGAGGTCGAGGAGGAGCAGGATTTCCAACTGGACTAAAATGGGAGTTTACTCATAAAGCAGATGGAGATCAAAAATATGTAGTATGTAATGCAGATGAGGGTGATCCTGGTGCTTTTATGGATCGTAGTATTCTTGAAGGTGATCCTCATAGTGTTATAGAAGCAATGATTATTGCCGGGTATGCTATTGGAGCTGACCAGGGATTTGTTTATGTAAGAGCAGAATATCCTCTGGCTGTAGAAAATCTTAAAACAGCGATTAAGCAGGCAGAAGAAAAAGGATTTTTAGGCAGTAATTTATATGACAGTGGTTTTGATTTTAATCTGGAAGTTAGAGTAGGAGCCGGGGCATTTGTTTGTGGAGAAGAAACAGCTTTAATTGCTTCTATTGAAGGTAAAAGAGGACAGCCCAATCCCAAACCACCCTATCCAGCCAATTCTGGGCTCTGGGGAAAACCTACTGTAATAAATAATGTTGAAACTTTTGCAAATATAGTTCCTATCATATTAAATGGCAGTGACTGGTTTAGTAATATTGGTACTGAAAACAGTAAAGGAACTAAAGTGTTTGCTGTAGCAGGTGATGTTCAAGATACTGGTCTGGTAGAAGTTCCAATGGGAACTACTTTAAGAGAAATAATTTTTGATATAGCTGGTGGAATTCCAGAAGGAAAAGAATTTAAAGCTGCTCAAATTGGGGGACCATCAGGTGGAACTATTCCTAAAAAATATCTTGACCTTGAAATAGATTATGAATCTTTAAAAGAAATTGGAGCAATTGTTGGTTCTGGTGGATTAATTGTAATGGATGAAGATAATTCCATGGTTGATGTTGCTCGCTTTTTTCTTGACTTTACTCAGGATGAGTCCTGTGGTAAATGTACTCCCTGTAGAGTGGGAACAAAAAGAATGTTAGATATTCTGGAAAGAATACTCGATGATAATGGGCAAAAGGGAGATATTGAAAAGTTAGAACACCTTGGAAAAGTTATAAAAGAAACTTCCCTCTGTGGATTGGGCCAGACTGCTCCTAATCCAGTATTAAGTACAATAGAATTTTTTAGAGATGAATATGAGGAATTAATTGCTGCAGCTGAGGAGGGAAATTAAAATATGAAAATAACAATCAATGATAAGAAATATAAAGCGGAAAAAGGACAAACAGTATTAGAAGTTGCCAAAGAAAATGACATTAATATTCCTACTTTATGTCACAGTCCGCATTTAACTGATGTTGGAGCCTGTCGAATGTGTCTTGTAGAAGATATGGATGATGGTAGTCTGAAAACTTCCTGTACAACTGAAGTTCAGGATGGGATGGAAGTTAAAACTGATAGTGAACGAGTTATAGATTCTAGAAAAACTATTCTTGATCTTTTGATTTCAGACCATCCTCTTGATTGTATGACCTGTGAGGCAGATGGTAATTGTGAGTTACAGGATCTGGCTTATGAATATGGCATTAAGAAATCCAGTTATGGAACAAAAAATGAATCAAGATTTGCTATAGAAAGTGATAATGAATTTATTCAGGTTGATCCTGATAAGTGTATTTTATGTGGTAAGTGTGTTCGAGTAGATAAAGAGGTACAGTGTTCAGATGCTATTGATTTTGTTGAAAGAGGTTTTGCAACCAAGATAGGTGCTGCAAATGATGATGGTCTCGGTGGAGATGAATCTACCTGTGTCTTTTGTGGACAGTGTGTTGATATGTGTCCAACTGATGCCTTAAGTTATATACCATCACAGGGCAAAGGAAGAGAATATGATTTTGAAAAAACTGTAACCACCTGTCCTTATTGTGGGGTTGGCTGTCAGTTAGAACTAAAAACAAAAGAAAGAGAAATAGTAGAAGTGGGTTCTGTGTATAGAGAAAATACACCTAATCCAGCAGGCGAAAGTTGTGTTAAGGGTCGGTTTGGTTATGATTTTGTCAATCATCCTGATCGTTTAACTAAACCTCTCATTAAAAGAAATGGTGAATTTAGAGAAGCAGAATGGGAGGAAGCTCTGGAAGTTGTTGCAGAAAATCTTACAGAGATAAAAGATGAATATGGGGGAAAAGCTTTAGCCGGTCTTAGTTCTGCAAAATGTACAAATGAAGAAAATTATTTGATGCAGAAATTTATGAGAGCAGTAATTGGTACTAACTCAGTAGACCACTGTGCTCGACTCTGTCATGCTTCAACAGTTGCAGGTTTGGTAAAAGCCTTTGGATCAGGAGCTATGACTAATTCAATAAGAGAAATAGAGGATTCAGATGTAATCTTTGTCATCGGCTCAAATCCTACTGAAAATCATCCGGTGATTGGTAGTAAAATGAAAAAAGCCTTAAAAACTGGTACAGATTTGATTGTAGCAGATCCTCGTAAAATTGAACTTTCTGGTTTGGCTGATGTAGCTATTCAACAAAAACCAGGCTCAGATGTTGCTCTTATTAATGGAATTATGAATGTGATTATTGAGGAAGGTCTGGAAGATAAAGAATTTATTAAAAATAGAACAGAGAATTATGACTATATGCGGGGAGTTGTAGCAGATTATAATCCTGAAAAGGTTGAGAAGATTACCGGTGTAGATGCTGAAAAAATAAGAAAAGCAGCTCGTTTATATGCAAAAGGTGATAGAGGTTCTATCTATTTTGCAATGGGTATAACTCAGCATAAAACCGGTACAGATAACGTGCTTTCTATAGCCAATCTTGCTTTACTTACAGGAAATGTTGGCCGTGAAAGCACTGGAGTAAATCCACTTAGAGGACAAAATAATGTCCAGGGTGCCTGTGACCTTGGTGCACTTTCTAATGTTTATCCAGGTTATCAATCAGTTGATGATCCAGAAATGAAAGAAAAGTTTGCAAAAGCCTGGGAAACAGAAGAGCTTACTGAAGAAATAGGGAAAACAGTAGTTGAAATATTTAATCAGGCTGGAGAAGAAATAAAAGGAATGTATATAATTGGTGAAAATCCAGTAATTTCTGATCCAGATCAAAAACACATTGAGAAAGCCTTAAATAGTCTGGACTTTTTAGTAGTAGAAGATATTTTCCTTACTGAAACTGCAGAATATGCTGATGTAGTTTTACCGGCTGCCTGTTTTGCTGAGAAAAATGGTACATTTACCAACACTGAAAGAAGAGTTCAAAAAGTAAATAAAGCTATAGATCCTCCAGGAGAGGCAAAAGCAGACTGGAAGATTATCAGTGAAATATCTAACTTAATGGGATATGAAATGAATTATGGTTCTCCTGCAGATATTATGGATGAAGTTGCAGAAGTTACACCTATTTATGGTGGAATCCATCTTGATCGTCTGGGGGAAAGTGGTCTGCAGTGGCCCTGTACTGACCGTGATGATTCCGGAACAAAATATCTTCATAAAGGTGAGTTTGCAAGAGGAAAAGGTAAATTCCACACAGTAAGTTATATTCCTCCAGCTGAAGAAGTGGATGATAAATATGATTATATTATGATGACAGGTAGAATGCTCTATCATTTCCATACTGGTACCATGACCAGGAATTCTAAAGCTATTGATAAACATGAACCTGATGCTTATGTTGAAATTAATGAAAAAGATGCTAAAAAACTTAGAATTACTGAAGGAGATAGAGTAAAAGTTACTTCCAGAAGAGGTAGTGTAAAAACAAATGCGAAAATAGGTAAAAGAGTTCAGGAAGGACAGATATTTATGCCTTTCCATTATGCAGAAAGTCCTGCAAATAGACTTACTAATCCTGTTCTTGATGAAGAAGCTAAAATACCTGAATTAAAAGTAACTGCAGTTAATATAGAAAAAGTTGAATAGATTGAAGGTGATGAATATGAATGCCATTTTACTGGCAGGAGGCGAAAGTAGCCGTTTTGGCAGTAATAAAGCTTTTATTGAATTGAATAATCAATTGATGGTAGAGAAGATAGTTAAAAAGCTTAACTATCATTTTGCTAAGGTATATCTTGTGGCGCAAAATAAAGATAAATATTCATTTTTGAAAAAAGATGTAATCATTGTAGAAGATTTAATACCTGGTATAGGGCCTTTAGGCGGGCTCTATACAGGTTTAAAATATTCTGATAGTGAGAAAAATTATCTAACAGCCTGTGATATGCCATTTTTAGCAGATAATTATCTAAGATATTTAAAAAAATATGATGAAGATTATGATGTGCTGGTAGGTAGGTATAAAGGATACTTTGAACCTTTTGCAGGAGTTTATAAAAAAAGTTCTTTGGTTGCTATGGACAGCTCTCTTGTCCGTGGTGAAAGAAAAATCACTGATTTTTATAATGATGTTAATTTAAAAATAATTTCTGAAAATAAGTTAAAAAGTATTGCAGATCCTGAAAAAATATATTTTAATATTAATTATAAATCAGATTTAGAGCAGATAAATAAATTTTGTAGTTAACTATTTTGTTAAAAAATGCTTTGTTTATGCTGGAGTGAAAAAATATGACTGATTTTTTTGTAGAAAAGGAAATTTTGAGATTTGAAAATAATAAATTTGTAAAAACCAGGGATTATATAGTTAAAGAAGAATTTTATAAACTTATAGTTGATGGGGAGTATTTTTATGATATTGCTGCCAGTCCTGTGTATGTAGAAGATATGGCCCTGGGGAGGGCATATTGTGAAGGATTAATAGCAAATATAGAAGAAGTAGCTGAAATAAATTTTATAAAAGATAAAAATTTGATTAAAATAATTACAAAAACAGATTTTGAAAAAAAAGATTATAGTTTTAAAGAAGATAATAGTTATTTTTTAAATAATAAAGTTAAGGCATCATTGATTTTTAAAATTATAGATGATCTTAGTGAAAAATCGGAGATTTTCAAAAAGACCGGTGGAGTTCATAATGCCCTTTTAGCCAATGAAAAGGGTGAAATTATGGCATTTAGAGAAGATATTGCCAGACATAATACTGTTGATAAAATAGCAGCTTATATTTTGAAAAATGAAATAGATATTTCTAATAAAATATTGGCACTTAGCTGCCGAATTTCTACTAAAATTATTAATAAAGTTTCAAAAATAGGTTTAACATTTATTATAACTCAATCACCACCGTCTTATAATGCTGTTAAAATTGCAGAAGAAAAAAGAATTACTATTGCTGGTTTTGTAAGAGAGAATAGAATGAATGTATATACTCACTCTGAAAAACTAGAAAAATAAGTTATAATAGGCGAAAAAAATTGTGAGAATTTTAGAATTATTTTATTACTCTTGACAAATGACTGCTAAAGGTATATTATAATTACTAAATATAAATAAAAGTAATAACTGTGAACAGGAAGAGTAGTTCCAGTAAACTGACAGAGATTGGAGTTCAAAGGCTGAAAAGCTCCTCAGTTAAAAGGAATGAATGTCGCCTGGGAGTTGCTTGAATGAATATTAGTAGTTCAAGTCGGGTTAACCGTTATCTGAATTAAGTACTAACTACAATTATATTTATTGTAGTTGGAATTTAAGGTGGTACCTGCGAAAAAAGGTCCTTTTTCGTCCTTAACTGGACGGGGGAGGACTTTTTCTAATTTTATACATAAAAAGTTTATAAAAATAAGAGGAGGATTTTAAAATGGCAGAATTAGATAAAACGTATGATCCTGATCAGGTAGAAGAAAAATGGTATGATAAGTGGGAAAAAGA
>JBNJDK010000024.1:0-24529 GCA_051744805.1 Bacillota bacterium | reverse complement strand
TTTTTAATTAAAAAAACCCGAACTTATAGCAAGTCCGGGAATGAAAATCAATCATATTTTTTTATTTTTTAATTAATTATTACCTTCTTCAGTAATTTTGAGCTAAAAAATCCTAGAAAAACTAAAACAAGAGTCCAGGCAAAAATATATTCTGTTTCTAAATTATTTCTGGCCCAATAAAGTCCTGCTCCAATTCCTGAATCCAAACTTAACAATTCTGCCATTGCTCCTATCTTCCAGGCTCTTTCAATAGTTATTACAGCTGCAGAATTTAAATAAGGTTTTACTGATGGGAAATAAATCTTTGTAAAAGTATTCCAAAAAGAAAGGTCATAGATATGAGCCATTTCTAATAATTTATAATCAGTATTTTTTACACCTTCTTTAGTATTTATAACAAATATCGGTAATATTGAAATAAATATTGTAAATATAACAATTTTTGAATTAAGACCAAACCAGATTATAGCAAGTAATATCCATGAAATATTAGGAATAGTCTGAAGAGTAGAAACTAATGGTTGTATAAATTGATTTATTTTTTCATTTAAACCCATTGCTATACCAATAATAGAACCAATCAAAAGAGAAATTAGATAACCACTACTAACTCTAAAAAAACTATAACCAATATCTATCCAGAATTCTCCTGAAAAAAGCATATTTTTTATAGTAATAAAAGTAAGTTCCGGTGAAGGTAAAATTATCGCTTTATATCTCAAAGAAAGTAACTTCCAAAATATAATTAATACTAATACACCAGTAATAGTGTATTTTACTGATATATTTTCGTTTTCTTTTTCATCTATTTTATTATTAATATTGGAAGTAGAAGTTTTCATCTGGTATTTCCCCGCCTATGGTTTTAGAATTAGTTTTCTTTAATATTTCAAAATAATTTTCTATTTCTTTTTTGCTATTTGCAGCTTTTTTATAATTCAAGTTCAATCTTGGAGTTGATAATTTACTTACTTCCTTATTGATATTCATATATTTTTTTGCTATTTCAGCAGCTCTTTTTGGATTATTATTTACCCATTCAACAGCTTTTTTATATTCTTCATTAAATTTAATAATTGTTTCTTTATTTTTTTCTGAATTTGCAAAACTACCATGTAAGACTAGAGAAGATTGTGGTAACTCTAAACCAGTCTCTTTTTTCCATTCATCCTGTAAATTCAAGAAAACTTCAGCTTCAGAATTGTTCATTAAAACCTGAGTTGTAAAAGTTTCTCTAAGTAAAGCTGTTTCAGTCATATCATTTATCATTAGCTGACTCAATTCACGAACTTTACCTCTTCTTACTTTTAGGTCATTATTAATATTAATATCTTTTTTATCAGCTAAATAACTAAATACTATGTCCATAGGTCCACCTTTTGCTGGCAAACTTATATTTTTATCTTTCAAATCTTTCCAGTCATTTATTTCATCATCTGTAGTTACTAAATAAAAAATCCCCCAGGTATGTACACCTGCTACTTTTACATCAACATCTTTATTATATAATTTAGCTGCTTCATTTGTAGATAATAAAGCCATATCAATACTATCTTTCATAAATTTAGAAATAACAATATTCCTATTTTTATGTATATCTACCTTAAGATTCAAATCACTATTTTCCAAAAGATAATATACTGGTATAGAAGAAGGGCTTGGAGAAACACTTATTTTTATCTCGGTATCTGCTGCTTCTATTTTTTGAACACTTAAAAAAACGCTAGAAATCAAAAGAAAAACAATAGCAAAACTAATTAATATATTTTTAGACATTAATAATATCCTCCTCTAATTTTAATTTATTTTTACCAACTCTATTCATTTTTCTACAACACCTTGGTGTAAAATTCTTACCCTGATGATAAAAGATAGAATCATTTAATTTTTGATGAATTTCAAAAGTTTCTGGATTTCCTAAACTTCTATCTTTCTTAGGAATATCTATATTTATAACGTTTTCAATTTCTCCAGGATTTTCAGACATTACCATAACTTTATCTCCCATTAAAACAGCCTCTCTAGTATCATGAGTAACAAAAATTCCGGACATATCTTCATTTTTAAATATATGATTTAAAAGATTAATCAAATTAACTCTTAAAGGAAAATCTAATTTAGAAAATGGTTCATCCATTAATATTAATTGAGGTTTAACAGCAAGCGCTCTGGCTATTGCCACTCTTTGTTTCATACCTCCACTTAATTTATCTGGATAATAATCACTATATTCTTCTAAATTAACATCAGCTAAAGTTTCTTTAACTATTTTTTTCCTCTTATCTTTATTATGAATTTTATTTTTCAAAACAAGTTCAACATTTTCGGAAGTAGTTAACCAGGGAAGTAAACGATGATCCTGAAAAATAAAAGAACTTTGCTCTGCCTTAATTCCAATTTTACCTATATCAGCTTCTTCCAGTCCAGCTAAAATTCTAAGAAGAGTAGATTTACCACATCCACTTGGTCCTAAAAAACAATTGACTTCCCCTTCTTTTAAAGTAAAAGATATATCTTTTAATATTTTTTTGTTATCAAAACTTTTCGTTAAATTTTCTATATTTAAAAGCAAAAAATCACATCCTTGAATTATTTGAAAATCATTATCATTTCTGTTTAAATTTTATTATACTTAAGAACAAACTTCAAGTATTATTCTTTTTTGCTTTCTTTATTTCTATACATTTGCTTATCTGCTATTTTAAATACTTCTTCTAAACTTTCTTTAAATTTATTTTTAGTTGCAGAACCAGTAGAAATACTTAGAGGTTCTTTTAGCTTTTTACTTCTTTCCTTACTCTTAACTAAAATCCTATTTTCTATTTCAGAAGCTATCCGTTTATTTGCACTCGGTAATAATATTGCAAATTCATCTCCACCTATTCGGGCTACAATATCAGCCTCACGTACTGAACTTTCAATGATTTCTGCTATAATTTTTAAATATTCATCACCCTTTTTATGGCCATAATTATCATTTATAGCTTTCAGTCCATCCATATCAGCAACTATAATACTTATTGGTAAATCTCTTGAGTTTTCCAGCCTATCTCTCTCTTCTTCAAAAAATCTTCTATTGTAAAGGTCAGTGAGTTGATCATGGAAAGAAAGATATTTAATTTTATTTTCTTCTTTCTTTCTTACTGTTATATCATTATAAATAGCATAAACCCCTAATTGCTTATCATTATATGTTATTGGATAACCTTTAATTGAAACAAATATTTTTTTTCCAGATTTAGTTTTACGAACAGATTCACTTTCAACTGTATATCCCTCTTTTACTTTTTGGGTAATTTCTTTTCCTTCTTCTTCATAATCAGAAGGTAAAATAATATCATTGATTTTTCTTCCCTCTATTTCTTCATGTTTATAGCCAAATATATCTTCAAAACTATCATTTACTTTAATTATATGTTCTCTATTATCTAACAATGCTATTGCTTCTGGAGAATTATCAAAAAGTTGTTGAAAATATGCATTTTGTCTTTTATTAACCCTTTCTGCCATTTTTCGTTCTCCAATATCTAAAATACTAATATATACATTAGAATAATTATCTTTATCCTCAGGGATTTTCCATTCAAGTCTTATATCTTTTTTCTTTCCCTCTAAAGTCAGTGCTTCTGTATCTCTTCTAAAACCCTTTACTCCCTTTAACATTGCAATAACAATTTCAATAAACACTTCTCTAGTTTTTTTATTAAAAAGTTTATCTAAATTTTCAGTAAGTTCTTTCTTAGATTCAGCATTATAAAAATCTAAAGCAGTTTTATTTACATCTATAACTTTTATTTTTTTTAATAAATCATTAACTTTTTGAGGATTTTTATTAAAATAATTTTTAATATCCTCTGCTCCTACTTTTATTTCTTTAGCAAAACTTATTACTTCTGAAAAATCTTCTTCCCAAATAATAGCCGGAAAATTTTCAAAAAGTGTTCTATATCTTCTTTCACTTTTCTGAAGTTCTTTTTCTATTTCTTTTCTATCAGTGATATTTTTTATAAAACTAAAAACCTTATTTTTTTCAAACCCTACAAAAGTTGCTTCAAAATAATTAATTTTTTCTTTTATTTTTAATTTATAATTTAATTTTTCAATTTTATCTTCTTTAAAAGCTAGATTCATTTTTTCCTTAAAATTATCAGCAATTTTAGCTGGAAGAATATTTTCAATGGGTTTATTTAATAATTCTTCAACAGGGGCCACTAAATCTTGTGGTCTATTAGTCCAAATATTTTTATAAATACCGTCTTTACTAAGCAAAATGATTATATCTGGATTATTGGATAAATTTTTTATATTTCTTAAATTCTTCATAATTATTGCCCCCTTTAGCTTCAAAATTTTAAAATAATATTTATAATCTCTTAATATATAATTAAACAAAAAAAACAAGAATCCTCTATAATTTGTCGAAATTTGAATTTGAATCTATTTTCTGATATACTGGTTTTTGTTACAAATAAGGAGGTAGTTAATATCAAAAAATTATTGATGTCCTATTATCTTAAACTCCTTAATTTTATTAATAAAAAATGTGATTGTCTCCATAGAATAATATTTGTAGTTAGTGGAGTTACTGGTAGTGTTTTCTTTTATTTTATAAACCAAAACAGTTTTGTTGAAGCAGGTTTAACAGTTCTTATTGGTGGTGGCTTAGTTGAATTGATTAATAAATATTTAAAAAGCCAACCAGAAATTGTACTTGTTACTCAATCAAATGAAGAAAAAGATGAAGAATTTTTAAATAAAATTCAAGAAAAATTAACAGATACCTTAAAAGAACATGAAGAAGATAATAAAAAATAAAATTATTTATCTTAGCTCCCAGTTTAAAAACTGGGAGCTTCTTTACTTTTAATCATAATTTTTGATTAATTATTTATTCTAGCAATTGCTTCTTGATAAACTTTCTTCAAACTTACATTTTCTTTTTGAGCTATTTTTTTACAATCATCATATTCGGGAGCTATATTGACTATTTCTTTTCCTTTATAGCCTAATTTAACTTTCACTTCTCCCCAACTGGTAGTTACTTTCTTATACTTTCTTTCCAGACAAACTCTTTCTATATTTTTATAAAATCTAATTCCAAGACTACTGCTTTCTTCAAAAATGGTATCAATAATTTCTTTTTCATTATTTTTATATAAAACTGATAATTTTATAGCAGGCCTGTTTTTTTTCATTTGAATAGGAGTAAAATAAACATCAAGAGCTCCTTTAGTAAATAATTTTTCCATTAAATAATCATAATGCTCAGGATTCATGTCATCTATATTGGCCTCAATAAGATTTATTGAGTTTTTTTTTCATCAGTATCTTCTATAAGATTAATTCTTAATAAATTAGGTATTGGCAGATCCCAGGTTCCTGCTCCATAACCTGATTTTATAACCTTCATCTCATCTCTTGGACCAAATTTTTCGGCCAGAGTACTTATAATTGCTGCTCCAGTTGGTGTAACCATTTCTGCTTCAATTCCTTCTGAATATATAGGAATCTCAGACAAAAGTTCCATAGTTGCCGGAGCAGGTACTGGCATTTTACCATGGTCACACTCCACAAAACCAGTTCCAATATGTAGTTTAGAAGCATAAATTTTATCTACTCCTAGCATTTCTAATCCTAGTACACTACCTACTATATCTACAATAGCATCTACAGCTCCAACTTCATGGAAATGTATTTCATTAATATCACTACCATGAATTTTAGCTTCTGCCTTAGCTAAATTCAAAAAGATTTTTTTGCTTTTTTCTTTTACAGATTCACTTAAACCACTATTATCAATAATTTTTCTTATATCAGCCAAATTCCTACCATGACTGTGCCCATGTCCGGCTGAATGGTTATGCTCCTTATGATTATGATCGTGATTAAGCTCATGGTTGTGTTTATGTTCATGCTTATGATCATGATCTTGTGAATGATCATGTGAATGATTTTTTTCATGTTTATGATCATGATCAACAAGTTTTACCTGCAAATAAGTACCACCTATACCATGTTTATCTGTTTTTTTTGTCTCAATATTATATTCATCTTCAAGTCCTAATTTAGCCAGTTCTTTTTTCCATTTTTCAAGATCAAGACCAAGATCAACTAATGCTCCTAAAACCATGTTCCCACTTATCCCAGAAAATATATCAAAATATGCATTCATATTTTAACCTCCCACATAATTTTAATTTTTATTTGCTTCTTCTGTACTTCCTGTCCTATAGCCTTCTAAATCAAGGGTAATATAATAAAAACCTTCTTTTTTAATTTTATTAACTATCTCTTCTTTTTTATTCATGATTTTCTCCATTTCAGAAGGTAAAACTTCAATTCTTATAGTATTATCATCATGAATTCTTGCTCTTAACTGTTTAAAACTAAATTCTCTAAGATAATTTTCCACTTTTTCCAACCTATTTAAATCATCTTTATTTATTTTCATATTATAACTAAAGCGAGTGGCAAGACAGGTATCTGAAGATTGATTCCAGGTTTCTAAGTCCAAAACTTTGGATAATTTTCTTATTTCTTCTTTTTTAAGTCCTGCTTTTTGAAGAGGTGTTTTAACATCAAGTTCTTCAACTGCTTTAATACCAGGCCTATTTTCATTTAAGAGATCATCTGCATTTGTACCATCTAATACATATTTAATACCCTTGCTTTTAGCTATTTCTTTCAACCGCTGATATAACTCATATTTACAATAATAACATCTGTATTTATCATTTTTTTTAAAATTTTCTTTGCTTAACTCAGAAGTTTCAATAATTAAAGGGTTTATACCAATATTTTGGGCAATTTTTTGCGCTTCATCTAATTTATCAGTAAATCTGATTGGAGAATCAGCGATAACTGCCATAACATTTTCTTTTCCAAGAGTATCTAAAGCTACTTTTAATAAAAAGCTGCTATCAACTCCTCCTGAAAAAGCAATCAGAACCTTTTTCATATCTAAAAGAATTTCCTGTAATTTATTATATTTTTCTTTAGTTTTTTCATTTATTTTATTACTATTTTTCAATTGCATCCAAACCTCTCCCTGACTTTTAGTTGTCTTCTTCTCCAATTTTATTAATAGAACTGGCTAAATATGCTGCTCCAAATCCATTATCAATATTTACCACTCCCACTCCAGAAGCACAGCTATTTAACATAGTTAAAAGTGGGGCGATTCCACCAAGATTAGCTCCATAACCAACACTAGTAGGAGCAGCAATTACAGGTTTATTGACAAGCCCGGCCACCACACTGGGTAAAGCACCATCCATTCCGGCTACCACAATTATCACTTTGGCCTCACTTAATTTATCAACATTATTAAGCAGTCTATGCACTCCTGCTACCCCGGCATCTACAAGCCTGGTTACTTTATTACCCATTATTTTTGCAGTCTCAGCAGCTTCTTCAACAACTGGTTGATCAGATGTACCAGCACTAACTATTAAAATATTGCCTACTTTTTTTAGGGGAGATTTCTCTCTGACTATCATTTTACCTAATTCATTATAACGTGCATCAGGTAAAACTTTTTTTACTTCCTCAAAAACTTCTTTTTCAGCTCTTGAACCAAGGATATTTTTGCTTTTTTCCCCCATCTTTTCCATTATCTTTACTACTTGATCTGTAGTTTTCCCTTCACATAAAACTACTTCTGGAAAACCTTTTCTGCTTTCTCGGTCATGATCTATTTTTGCAAATCCTAAATCTTCATAGCCTGGATCTTTTAATTTTTCTAAAGCTTTATCTGAATTTATTTCACCTTTTTCTATAGATTCTAATATTTTCTTTATCTTATTTTGATTCAACATCTCCATTTCCTCCTTCATCTTCTTCAAAAAAACTGGCTTCAACTAAATCAGCTGAGTATGGTTTTATATCTAATACTGGTGTTTTGTTAATTGCATCAAGTCCTTTTACCTTAAGAATATTATTATTTCTCTCCAAAAATTTCACAGTAGTTACCCCAATACCAGATGGACGATTGGGACTGCGAGAAGCAAAAACTCCTCTTATTTCTCCACTATGTCTGGGAGCTTTTAAACTATATCCATCTGAACGATCAAAATAATAAAAAATTTGGAGATAATCATATTTCTCAATTTTATATAAACCATCTATATATTCGTCTTTTAATATAATCTTACTAATATCTTTTCTAATTTCATCTAAAGGGGCTGCTTCTTTAAAACTATTTTTAACAGTTCCTATTATATTAAATTCCATTCTATCATCCTTTCTATTTATAATAATCAAAAGAGGTCTGCCACAGTAAAATGCAGCAGACCTTTGTGGTCGATATTATTTTTATTTAATTATATTTATTAATTTTTTAGAATTTATTTAAGTCATGCTGCATCTTTGGAGATTAAAACTCCCGATTGATGAACTCTCTCTACTATAACTTTTACTAAAATTGCATAAAGCGGAATATGCTGTAATTGTTTAACTATACCTTCATAAAACTTTACTCTGAATGGCAAACCAAATAAAATATTGAGAAAATACGGGACCATTAATACTGAAGTAATTGTCTGCCCAATACCAATTGCAAGTAAATAATGCCAGAAAGTTAGTTCTTTATTTTTGAAATAATAAAGCACTAAACCTGGAATAGCTCCTGTTAAAGCAGCACTTAAAGTAAAATGAGGCATATAAGGTCCAGTTGGTCTAAATATAAAACCTAAAACATCCCCAAAAGCCCCTACAATAAATCCAGAAACAGGTCCAAAAAGAACACCGGCAATAATAGGTGGAAAACCAGTAAAAGTCAATCCTAGAAATGGTACTGGAATTTTAAAAATCTTCAATACCACTCCCATTGCAATCAGAAGACTTAAAAAAACCATCCTCTTAACACTTATTTTCATTGTAAATCCTCCCTTTTCCTCATCATGGCAGCACCAGCTACACACCAAAGAAAAGGGGTTTCTTTAGTGACCAGCGGACGCAGGAATAATACCGCAGATTAATCTTTCGTCTCCAGGCAACGTCCCATCCTGAAGCACTTTACGCACTATTCCTTACTCTGCCATTTAAGTGAATATTTTTGTTACTTTTTAAGATTTTAAAAAATAATTCCTCTTTTAAAAATATTATAATTATTTATATTTCATAATATCACTTGTTTATACCAGATGCAAGTAAAGTATTTTACAATTTTCTATATTTAAGTATTATTATCAGGATTTTGCTCATTTTTTTCAATTTTACTATCTTTATCATCTATATTTAATTCATAATCACTACCTGAAAAAGGACAATTTTGATCACAGGTAGTACAGCTCCCACAGTCAGAATCCGGATTAATTTTTTTATAGACTACTCTTGATACATAATAGAAAATTATAACAATAACTATAATGCCAATTATATTCGCTAACATTTACTCACCTCTTTAAAAAAAGAAATATCCTGCCTTAATGACAGGATATCTTAAAATAGAAGATTATTCAACTTCTTTTATTACATAGTCAGATGTTATATTGGCATTTAAAGAAGCACTTGCTGAACAATATTTTTCCTCAGAAAGGTTAATTGCTCTTTCAACTTTCTTTTCATCTAAGTTTTTTCCTGATATTTTATATATCAGGTGAATATCCGTAAATCTTTTGGGATGCTCTTCAGCTCTTTCAGCCTTAACTTCAATTTCTAAGTCAACTATTTCCTGTTTCATTCTTCCTAAGATAAGAGCAACATCTACTCCTGTACATCCAGCTAAACCATTTAAAATAAGTTCAGTAGGACGAGGACCATTATCATTTCCGCCACTTTCTTTCTTAGCATCAACAGTTACACTATGCCCAGATGGAAGTTCACTTTCAAACTCCAATCCACCTTTCCATTTTACACTCATATCCATATTTATTCCTCCTGATTAAATTATAACTAATTTTATCTTATATTTATTTTAACTTATATCCTCAAAAACTAAAGTTAGCTGTTTAACAATTAAAACGGAGCCGATAAATATATCCATGATTATAGTTTTAAAACTAAGAAATTAATTCTTTTATTTCTTCTACATCAGGTACTCTACCTTTAACCTTAACTTCACCATCAATCCCAAGACCGGGAGTAGACATAACTCCTGCCTCTACTATATCTTTCATATCTTCTACTTTAATTATTTCTGCCTCAATTCCTAAATCTTCCACAGCTTTTTTTGCATTTTCAGTCAACTTCACACAATTTTTACACCCTGTTCCATAGATCTTAATTTCCATTAGAATCACTCCTTAATTTTTATTTTATAATTACATCACAAAATTAAACATATAACCAACAGCTATTATTGATACTCCAACTACACTCACAAATAAAGTTATTAACTTAGGTTTAATAACCTTTCTTAAAATTATCATTGCCGGTAAAGAAAGAGCAGTAGTTGACATCATAAAACTAAGTGCTGTCCCTAAAGCAACTCCCTTACCTAAAAGTGCCTGAGCAATAGGAATAGTTCCAACTGCATTAGAATAAAGTGGAATCCCAACCCCTACTGCTACGATTACTGCAAGTGGGTTCCCTTTTCCAGCATATTCTGCTAGAACTGCCGCAGGAGCATAACCATGAATTAACGCTCCCAGCCCTATACCAATAATTACATATTTCCAGACTCTACCTACTATATCTTTTACCTGAGCTTTAGCAAAATCTACTCTATCTGACCAGGTCATTTCTTCTACTTCTGATTCTCCAGCTTCAATCTCGTAAACATATTCTTCAACGTGTTTTTCCATATTCATAGCTCCAATTACAATTCCGCCAATGACTCCAACTACAATTCCACTTAGCAAATATAATGTTCCTATCTTCCACCCAAATAGTGAATAAAGCATAACAAGGGCCACTTCATTAACAATTGGTGAAGTTATGAGAAAGGAAAAAGTTATTCCTAAAGGAACTCCTGACTCTACAAAACCAATAAAAATAGGTACTGAAGAACAGGAACAAAAAGGTGTTACAACCCCTAGTATTGAAGCAAAAATATTACCAAAAAACTTTTTTCGATGGCTTAATAATTTCTTAGTTTTCTCAGGAGGAAAAAAACTTCTGATAATTGAAATAAAGAAAATCATTATACTTAATAAAATTAAGATTTTTATTGTATCATAAAAGAAAAAATGAACTGATTTTCCCAGTCTAGTAGCTGAATCTAAACCTATCCAATTATAAACTAGTATATCTGCAAACCATTCTATCATTTAATATCACCTCAATTAATTTTCTGTCTTGTTTCACATGGTTTTTCTGATTTCACTATTTCAAATCTTTCTTTCATTTCTTTTAAATTAAGTTCTTCAAAAGTTTTTCCAGATAGAGAAAAAATTTCAGCTAGATATTCATCATATTTTTTACGGTTAATAGAATAATAAGTCCATTTACTATCTTTTTCTTCTTCTACTAGCTCGAGATTTTTAAAGTAATTTAAATGTTGAGAAACACTGGACTGAGATTTATTTAAAATTGCAGTCAATTGACAAACACAAAATTCATCTTCTAGAAGTAATTTTAACATTCTAAGTCTCGTTTTATCTCCTATACATTTCAAAAAAGATAAAATATTTTCCATAATTTCACCTACCAATATCTATTTGTTTATTTCATATTAATATTTTCTAATATGAGTATACCGTTATTTTTTTCTCATGTCAAGTCTTAATTCATAAATTATTTATATTCCACCATATAATTTTGAAATAACAACGTTTTATATAATATAAAATACAAATATTATAAATTCAATTAAAAATTATATCTTGGATTTTCAAAAATCATATTAACAAATGTTGATATGATCTACATGTTGACATATACTCATTTTGATTATAAAATGTTATTGACATTTGATTATAATTAAAAAAAGGAGTTAAAATTATGAATACATATCTATTAGGTTTTATTATTTTAATAATTGCTATTTTTATGGCCATGGTAGGAAAAGGTGGCGGTAATTTTTATATTTTAGCTATGATTACAGCAGGAATTTCTATGCATCATGCAGCAACAACTTCTCAGTTAATTATGATGACAACTGCTACAATTTCAATGCTTGTTTTTAACCAAAATAAAAGAGTTGACTGGAAGCTAGCTTTAATTGTAGACCCTGCTACAGATATAATGGCTTTTGTTGGAGGTTATTTAGCTGGAGGTTTTGAAGGTTATGTTTTAAAAATATTTTTTGCAGTAATTTTAATAGTAGTTTCTATCTTCATGTTTATTCCAGTTAAAAATAAAGAAATTAATAAAGCAGATCGTTTCGGATTTTGGGAAAGAAATTTTGGTGAAAATCACTATGTTGTAAATCTATGGTTAACTATACCAATTGCAGCTGTAGTAGGCTTTTTTGCTGGTGCAATTGGTATTTCAGGAGGTTCATTTAAAATTCCTTTAATGGTCCTTGCCGGAGGGGTCCCAATAGAAATAGCAGTAGGAACATCTTCTGCTATGGTAGCTGTAACTGCTTTAATGGGGTTTATTGGACATGGTTTACAAGGAAATATAAATCTTCCTCTGGCAATACCATTAGTAATAGCTGCAGTAGCCGGTGGACTAATTGGAAGTAAATGGGCCGTAAAATCAAAACCTAAAAACTTAAAACTTATTTTTGCAGCAATCAATATTTTAGCAGCAATTTTTATGATTATAAATATTACTCAATAAAAAACCCCTCCAGTATTAATTAACTGCAGAGGAATTTTTCAAAAAACTATTTTTATTTATTTTATTGTACTTTATTTATCCAATTTTTGTACAGCCATCTGTACAGGATCCCAGGGGCTACTTAGAGGAGGGGTATAACTTAAATCCAAATTACTAAACTCTTCTATAGTCATTTCATTGTGAATAGCAGTAGCAAATATATCTATCCTTTTAGATACTTCTGCATTGATATTTCCCAGAATCTGAGCCCCTATAATTCTACGAGTGTTTTTATCAGCTATAACTTTAATTTTTAATTCATAAGCTGGAGAATAATAGACTTTATGATCCCAGGTGTCTATTTCAGTTGAAACTACTTCAATCCCATTTTCTTGCGCTTTTTCTATGTCACAACCCGTTCTGCCAACAACAGTATCAAAAATTTTCAAAGCCTGGGTACCTAGAGAACCAGCAAATTCTCTGTTTTGTCCACAAATATTACTTCCAATAATCCGACCATGTTTATGAGCCACTGATCCTAGAGCATAATAGGCATATTTATCACTAACAGCATTTAGAGTTTCTGCACAATCTCCACCTGCATATACATCTTCTAAATTAGTTTCCATTTTTTTATTAACTTTAAAAGCTCCTGTGTTACCAGTATTAACACCTGCTTTTTCTCCTAATTCAGTATTAGGTATAGTACCTACAGATACCAAAACTGTGTCTACTTCTAATTCAAAATTATCACTTCCATAAACCTGCAGGCTGTTATTTTTCTTTTCTATCTTTTTTACAGCAGTACCAGTAACTATCTTTGCTCCTTTTTCTTCAAGTTTTCTCTGAATAATTTTTCTAAAAGGCTCATTAACAGTATTTAATACTGTTTCTTCAAACTCCACTAAAGTAACATCTAATCCTCTTCTAAGAAGAGCCTCTGCCATTTCCAGGCCAACATACCCTCCACCTACAATTACTGCTTTTTTAGGAGCATTTTCATCTAAAAAATTGTTGAAATTCAAAGCATCATCCATCCAGCGCATAAAAAAGACTTCGGCTAAATCAATACCTTCTATAGGTGGAACTATAGTTTTGCCACCAGTTCCCAAAACAAGCTTTTCATATTCAATTTCCTCTTTTTGTCCATTTTCATCAAGTATTTTAATCTTTTTTTCTTCTGGCTTTATTTCTGTTACTTCTGTTTTTAGCATAAGGTCTATTCCAGCATTTTCTATATCTTTACTATCCCTATGTGCTAAATCCTGCCATTTATCAACTTCACCACCAATATAAAAAGGAATCCCACAAATACTATAATTAGGAAAATCATTATCAGCAATTACTAATGGTCTTATACTATCATCAAGTTCTCTTATACGTAAAGCAGTACTGATCCCAACATCACTTGCTCCAACTATAACTACTTTTCTCATTATCCCACTCCTCTACTCTATAATTTAATATTATAATCCAATTCTAAAGAAAACTTTTAAATATGTCAAATTTAACAAAATTATAAAAAATATACAATTTAAAAAGGTGTCCAAAATAGGACACCTTGAATCTACTCATATCATAATTTTTTTATAACATTTAAGTTTCAATCTGATTATTTATTAATTCCATAATTTCATCTTTTACTTTAAAATATTCATCTTCATGCTTTATTTTTCTTTCTTTATCAGCAAATAAAGTATGAGTAAAATCAACATTAAATTCTGCCAGCAATCTACCGGGCCTACTTGACATTACCACTATTCTGGTACCTAAAGCAAGAGCTTCATCAACATCATGAGTTATAAAAAATATTGTACTATTATTTTCCATCCAGATATCACGTATCAAATTTTGCATATTTGTTCTGGTTAAAGCATCCAAAGCTCCAAATGGTTCATCCATCAAAATTACCTGAGGATAATTAGCTAAAACTCTTGCTAAAGCTACTCTTTGTTTCATTCCTCCTGATAATTCATAAGTAGGTGTGTCACCAAAACCACTGAGGTTAACTTCATCCAAAAAATATTTTCTAATCTTTTTTATTTCCTCTTTAGGAAGACCTCTCATTTTAGGACCAAATTCTACATTATCTTTTACAGACATCCAGGGATATAGTGTTGAAGATTGAAACACAACTCCTCTGTGCCAGTCAGGCCCTTCAATAGGTTCTCCCTGCATTAAACACTGTCCACTCGTAGGAGGAATATAACCGGCTATTGTCTTTAATAAAGTACTCTTACCGCAGCCAGAAGGGCCTAAAACACATAGAAATTCCCCTCTTCTTATTTCTAAATTGATATCATCTAAAGCTAAGATAGATTCTTCTTCTTCCCCATAGACAGTTTTTAAATTATTAATTTCAATTAAAACTTCTTGTTTATCTTCATTTTCCATTACTAATTTCCTTCCGTTTGTTCTAAGGATTTTTCTATATAGTAAGGGTTTACATAATCATTATATTCTTCCTGAGATGGTGATTCATCAATCGAATCTTGAGCTTTTAAAAAATCAGAAGTTTCTTTCATAATTCTAGCAAAATCACCAGGTTCTTCACTTGTACCAAAAAAGTCCTGACTGAGAAGTTCTTCCCTAGTATGCCAGGTTGAACCCTGCATTTGTTTTAATGCTTCTTCTGCAGTAATTTCTAATTTTTGCGAGACAATTTCTGCACCTTTTTCCGGGTTTTCTCTATAAATATCAGCTGCTTCAGACATCATTGTAATAAAGGAAGTAACTAATTCTGGATATTTTTCGGAAAATTCTTTTCTCACTACTTCAACATTAGCTGTTACATAACCTTTTTCAGCCATTTCTTTACTTGAAACAAGTACTTTTCCAGTTTCTAGTACTTTACCAAGAGTAGGTTGCCAGAGATAAGCAGCATCTACATCTCCTCTTTCCCAGGCTGCTACAATTTCAGTAGTCTGCATATCTAAAAGCTGTACTTCATCTTCAATACCAGCATTTTTTAGAAGATTTAATAATACATAATGACAGGTAGAAGCAAAAGGAACTGCAACCCTTTCTCCAGCTAGATCCTCAACTTTATTTATTCCTGAACCTTCTTTAACAGCCAAAGCCTCTATTTCTCCAAGAACTTCATGAATCCAAATCATTTCAACGCCAAGATCTCTAGATAAAGCTGTCACTGCATTTACATTACCCATTGTTGCAAAATCAATACTTCCAGAAGCCAGAGCCTGATTTGCTTCTGCTCCTGAATCAAAAACAGTAAATTTACTCTCTATTCCTTTTTCACCAAAATATTCATCAAACATTCCTTCTACCATAGCAATTGTTTCATCATTGGGTACCCGAAGAATACCAAAACGTATTTCATCTGGTAAAGATTCTGTTTTATCTGTTGTAGATGTGTCATTTTCAGCTGGTTCTCCAGATTGTTCACTACCTCCGCAGGCAGTAAGGGTTACAGCTATAAAAGCAATTAATACAAAAATCAATAATTTTTTCACTATATTTTTTCTCATAATCTACCTCCATATAAATTTTATTTTAGACATGACCTTTCCAGTAAACAAATTTTCTTTCAAGAAAACGTAAACCTGCGTCAATTAGAACTCCGGTAATACCCATAATTATAATTCCAACAAAGATAACATCACTTTTCAAAAAATTGGCTGCATCTAAAACCATCCAACCTATACCTGAAGTCGCAGCTATCATTTCTGCAGAAACTAAAGTAGTATAAGCTACCCCAAATGCTGTTCTAATTCCTGTGAAAATTTCTGGCATAGAGGCAGGTAATACTATTTTGAAAAAAACTTTTTTCTGACTTGCCCCCAATGATTTGGCACTTAAAATATAATTAGCGTTAATTTTACTAACTGCCGAAACACAGGCTAAATAAATTGGAGCAAAAGCTGCTAAAAAGAGTAATATAATTTTTGATTCATCATCAATACCAAACCATAAAATGAGCAAAGTATAATAGGCAAGAGGTGGTAAGGGCCTGTAAAATTCAACAATAGAATCAATAATTGCTTCAATTTTGCTAAAATAACCACTTAATAGACCAAGTGGTACTGCTGTTGAAATAGCAAAACCTAGAGCAATAAATAATCTTCTAAAACTTGCCAGCATATGTGACCAAAGAGGAACTCCATTATATCCTGACCTTATTAATTTTATAAATGCCTTTACCACTTTTAAAGGTGAAGGTAATAAAGTGGGTGAAAAAAGTTCAAATTTAGTAACTAAAAACCAGGCAACAAAAATTCCTATCCAGGTTACAATAGTTAAAGAGCTTTCAACTCTTTTTTTATTAATTTTATCATTTTTCTTATCAGGTTCAGATTCTTTTTTAACATTATGGTCTTGATTGCTTAAATTCATAAACTACCCACCTTCATTATAAATAAATTATTCCATTAAAATAAATCAGTAAGACCATCGAGCTATAAACCCGATGGTCATCCTGACTTGAAATTTAAAGAGATTTACCAGTAACTATTCAATCTCCTTATATTATATCATTATATAATTGTTTATTCAAAATTATAGTCTGTAACAATTTTTTCTCTATCAGTTACCTGATCTAAATAATACTGATGACAGCATGCTCCAAGGAATGAACCTGAAATATTATAAAGATTATCATAACCCATACCCTGTAGTGCTCTAATTGCATTATAACTTCTTTGTCCTGAACGACAGTGTAGATATACTGGTTCATCTTCAGGTATTTCATCAACTCTGTCTCTAAGTTCACTTAAAGGGATATTAATTGCATTTTTGAAATGACCTTCCTCAAATTCATCTTCTTCACGGACATCTATTATACATGCATCATTTTCTACTAATTCTCTAATCTTAGTTACAGGCACCTGTTCAAAGTCATTATTTAGAAGGTTAAGTCCAACTAAAGCTGCATGGTTAACTACATCTTTAGCAGTACCAAATACAGGAGCATAACATAACTCTAGCTCTTTAAGATCTTCTAGAGTACCATTCATATGAATCATAGTAGCTATAACATCTACTCTTTTATCAACAGCACCTCTCCCAACTGCCTGTGCTCCTAGAATTCTTCCAGTTGGATATTCATATATTAATTTAAAATGCATTGGATGACTATCTGGCATTAGACCAACTTTATCTCCAGGAATTACATAAACTATATCATAAGGAATACCTACATCCTGAGCCTGTTTTTCATTAATACCTGTTGAGGCTGCATTCATATCA
This sequence comes from Bacillota bacterium, assembly GCA_051744805.1. Taxonomy (GTDB): domain Bacteria; phylum Bacillota; class Halanaerobiia; order Halanaerobiales; family DATFIM01; genus DATFIM01. Next base: position 6,676 of record JBNJDK010000024.1, on the reverse strand, counting down.
AAAATTCTTACTACAGAAGATCCAATAATACCATTATGAGTATGATCTTTATCATAGATAGCATCAGCAGCTGCTCTAGCCTGTCTTTGAGCAGGACCAGCAAGTGGTAATCTTGTCTTTCTATTTGTCATTCTACAATATACTTCTATAGCGTCACCAATAGCATAAATATCTTCATCATTTGTACGATAATTATGATCTACTTCTATACTTCCAGTTTCTCCTATATCTAAACCGGCTCTTTCAGCTAATTCAGTTTCAGGGCAAACTCCTATTGCCATTACTACAGCTCCAGCTTCTACATTTTTACCAGAACTTAAAACTACAGAGTCATCTTTTATTTCCTCAACTGCATCTTCTAAAATTAATTCTACATCATTTTCATAAAGCTCTTTATGAAGAATTTGAGCCATATCATTATCTAAAGGAGGCATGATCTGATCCATTGCTTCAATTAATTTAACATTTTTACCAGCATGTTTGAGATTTTCTGCAACCTCACAGCCAATAAATCCTGCTCCAACTACAGCTACATCCTGAATATCATTTTCTTCAATATAACCAGTTAGATTTCTAATATCTTCGACATTCCAAATTGTAAAAACATTATCTTTATTTGAACCTGCAATACTATTTGGACAAATTGGAGCAGCCCCAGGAGATAAAATTAATTTATCATAGTCTTCTTCATATTTTTCTCCTTTTTCTAAATCTTTTACTACAATTTTATTTTCGTCTCTTTTAATATCTACAACTTCATTATGTGTTCTAGCTTTAATCTTATATTTGTCTTTAAATTCCTGCGGAGAAATCATAACTAAATCATCACTATTTTCAACTGTTCCACTTAAATGGTAGGGTAATGAACAATTAGAAAAAGAAACATGTGGTCCACGTTCAAACATAATAATCTCTGCTGATTCATCAAGTCTTCTTGCTCTGGCAGCAGCAGAAGCTCCTCCAGCTACTCCACCTACAACTAAAATTTTCTTACTCATAATATATTTCCTCCTATTTAATATTTTGATTATAATTTTGAATCATTAAAAATTTTTTAATTAATAATCTTATCATTAAACTTATTACTTACAATACCTCCAACTATCATAGCTAATAAGAAAAACCAACCTGATAGAGAAAGGTTAGAAATTGGAGTATATAATGCTCCAACATTACAACCATTTGCAAGACGAGTACCAAAGCCCATTGTAATACCACCAAGTGCATAAACAACTGCTTCTTTTCCTCTCATATTAAGACCAGCTTTAAAGGCATTACTAAATTTACCTGCTGTTAAAAGATAAATAATAGCTCCACTTATAATACCAAAGTTCTGGACAGAAATTTGGTGTTCAAAAAATGGAAGTTCAAATAATCCAGCTGGCATCTGAGTAAAGTTTGCAAGAGCTTCAGATGAAACTCCAAATAGCATAAGAACTTTACCAAACCAGATACCATAAGGTTGAGAAGCACCCCAACCAGCTTTAGTAACTCCCATTAGCAAGGCAAATAGAATAGTAAGAGCTATTGCACCCTGTTTTAAAGTCCATGGTTTCACAAAAAATTCCTTATAAGTTTCAGCACTAAATAATTTAAATTCACTAATATCTAAACTTTCCTTTTTCTCCTGCTTTTTTTCTATATCAAGACCGGTATATTTATTATTTCTTAATTGTTTTTTCTCATACAAATAAGAAAAATAACTAATTATAACTCCTATAGCAGCAATAAATAATATAGCTCCTAGATATCCATGAAGGCCATCTCCTTTAAAAAGATCTGGTAAAAAGACTCCACCCATCGTTTTTTCTCCTATAGCAGTTGTAAACCAGGAATTATTAACCCAGCCTGCTGTTCTCTGAACAGGAAAACCAACAAATACTCCTAATCCAAAAAATATTAAAGTAACAAACGCTCTTGGAAATCCAGATGGCAAGTCAGTAAGAACACCACTTGCACAACAAACAGAAAGTGACATTCCAAATCCAAATAAAAATCCACCAGCTAATAGTCCCATATTAATAGGTTTAATCCAGATATTAAAATTAGTTGCTCCAGCTCCTAAAAATAATCCTGCATTAATAACTGCTGTGATAAAGAACATAAACAACATAGTCCTCATTAATTTAGTTGATCCGGTTCTATATGCTCTATTGACACTTCCGGCAAATCCAGTATATGCTCTGGCCAAAGAATAGCCTATTCCTGTACCTATAAGTAATCTAAAAAATAATGTTAAATCTCTAAAATAAAATTTAGATAAAATTAATACAACAAAAATTAATATAAATCCTAATACTTTTTCTAGTTTTTTCAATTTTTTTACCCCCTTCAATTTTTAATCAGTATTTTGCCAATTACTTGGGTTTTATAAAACTATTTATTTAAATTTAATAAATAAGATGAATTGAAATAAAATTTTGAATAGATTGTACTTGAATTCTCAAATGACTCCAAAAAAATTTGAGCATTAGTTCTTTTTTGCTTCTTCAAAACTATTATATACTATACTTTGGCAAATCTAAAATAACAAAAGTTTATACTGTATAATCGTTTGTTATATAATTAACAAAACCTCCTCCATAAATTATATCATAATTGTCTATATTTATGAAAGAGGCTAAAATTTAAAACTATTCACTTTTTAAAAAATTAATGGTATAAAATTAATCATCTAATTCTGTAAGAACAACTCCAATTAAACCTGGGCCAGTGTGAACAATCATAACCGGGCTTATTTCTCCAAAAAATATTTCTTTGATAGAATCTAAACTCTCAAATTTATTTACTAGATTTTTAGCTTCTTCTTCTGCAGAAGCATTGACTACATCTAATAAATAACTTTTATCTTCTTTTATTCTATCTTTAATTATTGAAAATATTTTTTCTAATGATCGACTTCTACCGCGTATTTTATCAAAAGTAAAATATTCTCCATCATCATCAATAGAAATAATAGGTTTGATATTTAATAGCTGAGCAATAGTTCCTGCAACTTTACCAATCCTACCACCTTTTTTTAGATATTTTAAGGTTTTAACAACAAAAAATACTTCTATTTTTTCTTTCTTAGCTTCAATTTTTTCAATTATCTCTTCAAAATCATATTCACCTTTGTCAACTAATTCTTGAGCATATAAAACCAATCTACCTAATCCTTTTGATAACATTTTAGAATCTATTACCTCTACAATCATATCATCCATCTGTTCAGCTACCATTTTACAGTTATTATAAGTTGCTGAAAGACCACTAGAAATATGAATTGAAATAATATGAGTATATCCTTTATCTTTTAATTTTAGATATGTCTCTTTAATCTCTTTTGGAGAAGGCATAGAAGTAGTTGGAATTTCTTCTTCTAATTTTTCATATACTTCTGCTGGTTGAATATCTACTCTATCATGAAATTGTTTATTATCATAAATAACTTTCAAAGGTAATGATTCTATACCTAATTCCTCTAATTCATCACTCTTCAAATCCGAAGTACTATCAGTAACAATGGCAATCTTTTTTTCCATGGTTTTTCTCCTCTTTTATATTTTTCTTATTTCCAAAATTTTCTTAACATAGAAACTTACTCTAGTTTAATTATAGCAATATCTATCTATAATAGCAAATCGAATTTTGTAGAATTATGAAAATTAAAAAAGTAAAGCAGGCCTTTTATTTAGACCTGCTTTTTTATATCTACTCTAATATTTGATTATCGCCTATTTCTTCTCCTTCTGGCTCTAGATGAAATAAAACGTGTATATCTTTATCTAAATTCTCATTTATTTTTTCTTCAATTTTATGAGTTAATTTATGTGATTCTCCTACACTCAGATCAGAATCTACTACTAAATGCAAATCAACATAAACTGCATCAGCCTTACCTCTACTTCTAATATGATGACATTCTTTTACACGATCAAAATCTTTTATTATATTTTTTAAAATTTCTGGTTCAATAACTGCTTTATCAACTAACACTCCTGTGATTGGTTTAAAAATCTCATAAGCAGCCTGTAAAATAAAACCTGCTACAATTATAGATACAATTGGGTCAATAATTGGAGGAAAACCTAATTTAATTAATATTAAAGTTAATAAAACCCCTGAAGAAATATAAATATCACTTTTAGTATGGTGGGAATCTGAGATTAAAATTTCACTTTTTAATTTTTCTCCTTTTTTTGCTTCATAAGTTGCTACAAAGATATTTACAATTAAGGTAAAAACTAAAACTATTAAACTGATTGTAGATACTTCTGGAACAACCGGATTAAATAATTGTGGTATAGCCTCTCTTATAATATTTGCTCCTAATAAAGTTAGCATTACCCCTATAAATAAGCTGGCCATTGTTTCAAATTTATAATGACCATAAGGATGATTTTTATCCGGAGGTTTTGATGCAAAGTGAATTCCAATTAAACCTATCACATTTGATAAACCATCAGTCATTGAATGAAAACCATCTGCAGTCATACTGGAACTTTTTATTAAATAACCAAATACAATTTTTAAAATAGCAACAATTAAATTTAAAACTAAAATTATTCCCAGTATTTTTTTTACTTCTTTTAGCTTATTATCTCCCACTAAGCTTTCCTCCTTTTTTTACAAAACTCAATCTTATTTTATATTTATATGTTCTCTATTTTTACCATCATTCCAACATTTTTCTAAACTTGAAAAATTAGCTATTAATTTTTTGATTCCTGTTTCCATATCCTTTTCTTTCATTATAACAGGAACTATATGTTTTTTCACCCTTTTTATATTAGGGCCAAAAGCACAGGAGACTCCACAATGAACATTTTTTTCTTTTAAAATCTTTACTATGCTTTTTGCTTTTTTAGGATCAGCATGTCTTTCCTCTTCTACTGAATTATTACTGATTTTAGTAATAAATTCGGACTTTTCTTCATCAATTTTATATATGTAATAATAATCTGCATCTCCAAAATGTCTTGTAATAAATTTTTCTCCATCATCTGTAGCACAGGCAATCGTTAAACTCATTTTTTATTACCTCCTCAAGTATTTTTATTATTCATTTCTTATTATCTATTTTAACATAAAAACAAAATCTCCTACTTCAACTCCTAATAAATCAGCAACAAGACTACATTTTGCTTTCAAAAGATAATATATTTCTTCACTAACATCTGAAAGCCCTTCTAAATTTCCCTGACCTTTACTTATAATTATATCAGAATTTTTATATGATTTTTCAAATTCCGGACTTGCCTCTTCCATAACCATTCCCGGAGCAGTACTACCACTGCTGATTACTTGCGCATATTTATCAAGACCAAGGTCCTTAACTTCTTTTTTACTAATATCATTTAAAATAGGAATTTCCCTGACTGCATAAGTGATTTTTAGATCACAACTATTTAACTCTTTTAATAAAATTTTATCAAAAACAGCTTCTCCTGCATTATCAGCAATTATTAATAAATCATCTGCTTTAGCTAATTCTTTTTTAAATTTATTATAATCACTTTTAACAAAACCGTTTTTTAAAGCTAACTCAATATTTTTTTCTATATCAACATTCAAACTAACTCCAGCATCAATAGAATTTCCCATTGCTGACATAACCAAAGCAGCAAAAACAGAATCAGCCGATTTATCAATTTCTTTTTTAACTAAAGGGAGAAACTTTTTGGCCGTTAACATGTTTTTTTCTTTAAATTTTTGATAGGGATCAACTACTCCTGTTTTTTCTTTGATTAATTTTTGCATTTTACCAGCAATAATTGGAGCCATAGTACTATCTTCAATTTCAGGTACCATTCTGGCATAATCGTTCATTATTTCTCTTATTAATTTTTTATCATCTGTAGCCATTCTTGCTGATTCTAAAACCTGTCTAAAAATACAGGGAAGACAATCTAATTTTATTTCCACAAATTCACCTTCTTTCTTTAAGATAAATTTTTAATTTACAGATATTATTATATCTAGATTATAATCATATGTCAATTATAATAAAAACCTGGCCAGAGGCCAGGCATAAAATACATTATTATTTTTTAATCTAATAAGTGACAGGCTACATAATGACCATCACCATATTCTCTAAATTCTGGTTCTTCTTTACTACATCTATCAAACGCTTTTGGACATCTCGTTCTAAAACTACAGCCAGAAGGGGGATTAACCGGACTTGGAATATCTCCTTTTAACTGAACATCTCCTAATGGCTTAGAAGGATCAGGTTCAGGAACTGAATGGAGCAAACCGTTAGTATAAGGATGAAGTGGGTTTTTATATAACTCTTCACTGGAGGTAATTTCAACTATTTTACCAAGATACATTACAGCTACCCGATCACTTATCTGCTCTACAACTGATAAATCATGAGCAATAAATATATAAGCCAGGCCAAACTCTTCCTGTAAATCCATTAGTAAATTTATAACCTGAGCCTGAATAGAAACATCTAGAGCTGATACCGGTTCATCACATATAATAAGTTCCGGATTAAGTGCAAGAGAACGTGCTACTCCTATCCTCTGTCTCTGTCCTCCAGAAAACTCATGAGGATATCTATACATATATTCTTTTCTTAATCCTACTGTTTCCATTAATTCAGCTACCCTGGCCATCCTTTGTTTTTTAGAATCTATTTTATGAATATTTAATCCTTCGCCTATAATATTTTTCACCGTCATTC
>JBNJDK010000023.1:0-24839 GCA_051744805.1 Bacillota bacterium | reverse complement strand
CCACCCAACCAATTACCAAAAGATCTCCAGATTCTAACTAAAATATTAGCTTTTTTAATATCTTCTTCTGCTACAATATCTACGCTTCCAATTTCCTTTTCACTTTTAAAAACTGTTATTTGACCTAATACATCTCCTTTATTTATTGGAGCTTTAATTTCATCATTTAAATTAATTCTAGAATCAACAGTATCACCCTGTCCTACTTTTACTAATGTTTTATAGGAATTTTTAGCTTTTCCAGAAATAACTGTTTCCTTACCATTTGGTACAACTATATTTTTGATTTTTTTATCTTTTTCAACTACTGTTGTTTTCCTGAAAGTATTAAAACCATAATCCATCAATTCAGTAGTAGCTTCTTCTCTTTCCTTTAATGTTTTTCCATTAAGAACAACTGTTATTAATCTCATATTACTGTTTTCTGCAGTACCTGCCAGACAAAAACCTGCTTCTTGAGTATGACCGGTTTTAAGTCCGTCAAGACCATCATATTTTTTTATTAATTCATTTGTATTAACAACCATAGCTTCTCTTTCTGGAAGTTCTATATAATCTAACCAGGTAGAAGTCCATTCTAGAACTTTTTCATGTTTTATTAATTCTCTTGCCATTATTGAAATATCACGAGCTGTACTATAGTGATTTTCAGCCGGTAATCCTGTAGAATTAACAAAATTAGTATTTTCCATTCCCAATTCTTTTGCTCTTTCATTCATCATAGCAATAAAATTATTATAACTACCACCTACTGCTTCAGCAACAGCAACACTAGCATCATTAGCTGAAGCCATTGCCACAGCTTCTAATAATTTTTCTAATTTTAAAGTGATATTAGCAGGCAAATAAATTTGAGATCCTCCCATAGATTCTGCTTTTCTACTCACTTCAATTTCCTCATCAAGATTTAATTTGCCATCTTCTACCGCTTCCATTGCCAGCAAAAGAGTCATTATTTTTGTTATACTAGCGGGTGGAACTCTTTTATCAGCATTTTTCTCAAAAATCACTTCTCCAGTTTCAGCTTCTAGAAGGATAGCCGAGTTTACACTAACACCAAAATCACTTGCTTTTACAACATTATAGTTTGTTAAAGCTACTAAAGAAATTACTATTAATAGTAAAGTTATTATCTTTTTCAAGATTATTCCTCCCTGATTTCTAATTTGGATTTATTCCAGTATTCTTCCATTTCTTTTAAAGATAATTCAGAAAAAACTTCATTGTTTTTTTTAGCCTCATTTTCCATAAACTTAAATCTTCTTTTAAATTTTAAAATTGTAGAAAGAACTGCAAGCTCAGGATTAATATTATAAAATCTACTCAAATTAACAGCACTAAAAATTATGTCTCCTAATTCATTTTTGATTTCATCTCTATCATTATTCTTAACTGCTTCTTTAATTTCCTCTAATTCTTCTTCTAATTTTTCAATAACACTAACAGACTTTTCCCAATCAAATCCAACTTCTCTAGCTTTTTCTTGAATTTCATAAGCCTGATTTAATGAAGGTTGTCCTTTATCATAATCATCTATTTTATTAAGAGAACTTTCTTTTTCATCTTCCTTTATTTTATTCCATGTTTTTTTAACTTCTTTGGCATTAATTAGTTCTAAATCTGAAAATACATGAGGATGTCTTTTTATTAATTTTCCATTTATATTTTTGATTACATCTATAAGATCAAAATCTTCTCTTTCTCTTGCAATTTGAGATTCAAAAATAACCTGTAAAAGTAAATCTCCCAGTTCTTCATTTAAATGTTTTATATCTTTATTTTCTAAAGCTTCGACAACTTCATATGCTTCTTCTAAAATATAACTTTTAAGAGAATAATAATTTTGTTTTTTATCCCATGGACATCCATCTTCTCCTCTGAGTTTCTCCATTATTTTAACAAGCTTAATCATTTCTTCACTCAACATATCATAATTCATTACTTATCACCTACTAAACCAATTTTGAGTAAAAAATCTCCTGCTTTTTTCCCAATAAAAGGAATTAAAATAATATCATTATAACTTATTTCCTTTAACACTAATAATAAAATAAAATATATTATAGCTGCTAGAAATACAGTAGAAAAAGTTCCAACAGCATATTCAAAACTTTTAGGAACAAATGATATTAATTTTAAAATTCGAGAAAAACCTAATTTAACAAAAAGCGACATCCCCAAAACTGCTAAAAATGGTTTATATACTAAGGTTTTGAATTTAAAATTGAAATCTGTATATTTTTTTACAGATAATAAATTTAAAATTGCAGCTACTACAAATCCAGCTGCCGTTCCAAATGCTGCACCTCTAATACCTAAAGCAGAGTTAGCGGTTAAGGTGTAATTTAAAACTGCATTTACAATTCCACCAATAAAAAGATTACGGGCAGGAATTCTAGTTTTACCTATTCCCTGCAAAATAGCTGATAAAGTTTGTTGTAAAGTTATAAAAATAACACTCCAGGCTACTATTCTTAACGGAACTGCTGCAGCAGGTGCATCAAAGAACACATCAGTTAATGGTGTTGCTAATAAAAATAAACCTACCGCCGAAGGCAAACCTACAAGAATTGTTAACCTAAGAGCAGTTTGTGTTTTCCTGCTGATAAGGTCATTTCTTTTTCTGGCATAAGCATCTGAGATAGCAGGTACCAAACTTGCTGCTAAAGAAATAGTTATTATTGTAGGAAAATTAACTAAAACAATTGCCATTCCTGAAAGATGACCGAATAATTCTGTAGAAACACTTTCACTAAATCCAGCGACTTGTAATCGATTGGGTACAATCAAAGCATCAACTAATTTCATAACTGGTAAAACAAGTGCTCCTAAAGTTATAGGTAAAGCCAGATTAACTATTTTTTTACCAATTTGTATATATTCTATATTTTCAATTTTATCTCTTTCTATTGTATTCCATAACTTTTGTTCTTTCCTATGATAAATATATAAAAGTACTAAAAGCCCTATTATTGAACCAGTTACAGCTCCAAAAGTGGCACCAGCTGCAGTTATTCCTGTCGAATATCCATTTCTTACTAAAAATAATACCAAAAAAATCATAGTTACCATTCTGATTAATTGTTCAATAACTTGAGAAATAGCAGTAGGGACCATTGTTTGAAATCCCTGAAAAAAACCACGATAATTAGCCATTATTGAAACAAAAAATATTGCTGGAGCAATAGCAACTATAGGATAATAAGCTTTTTCATTCAAAATTCTTGAAATAGGATGGGCCATAATTATCATCAAAATCGAAAAAAACAAACCCACTACTATGCTCATACTCCTACCTACTCTAAAAATTTTGAATGCACTTTCTCTCATCCCTCTGGCCAGACGATCTGAAATAAGTTTTGCCAGAGAAACTGGAATACCAGATCGAGAAACAACTAATAAGGTAGTATAAATAGGATAAGCCATTTCATATAAACCAATCCCTTCTGCTCCAATTAATCTAGGTAAAATAATTCTATAACCAAGACCTATAAATTTTGAGGCTAGGCCAGCAGCACTAAGAATAGCTGCCCCTTTTATAAAATTACTACCTTCTTGTTGTACCTCCATACACTACATCCTTCCTCTATTATAACTAATCAATTTATAACAACTATTCTATCTTATTCATTATATAATAAATTTTTTAGATCTTCCAATATATTTTTCAGTAAATTTAATCTATCATCATTCTTTTTTATTTTAATTCCAATTATAGGTTTAGAAGCTGATCTTATTTTTAATCTTTTAGGATATTTTTCAATCATTTCCATAACTACATCTCCATTTAGTTTATCCTGATCTTCAAAATAAGAATTTATTAAGGTATTATCCTTCTTTTCTATTTTTTCTATACCTAATCTTCGAGCAATGATCTTTATTCTACTAATTTCTATCAGATTAATAACTACTTCTGGAGGGTCTCCAAATCTATCTATTAATTCGTCAATGATATCCATAATAGTTTCACTATTATCTGCTTTCATTATCTTTTTATAAATATCTATTTTTTGTTTTGAATCAGATATATAACCATCTGGAATATAAGCATCTTCATTTAAATTAATTTCAACTTCTTTTTTCTTTTCTTCTTTTTCACCTTTTAATTCTTCAACTGCATTTTCTAAAAGTTTACAGTAAAGAGAAAAACCAATTGAAGCTATATGTCCATGTTGTTCAGCACCAAGTAAATTACCTGCTCCTCTAATTTCTAAATCTCTCATTGCAATTTTAAATCCTGAACCAAGGTTTGTGAATTCTTGAATTGCCCTTAATCTTTTTTCTGCAACTTCTGATAAAACACGATCTTTTTCATAAAGCAAATATGCATAGGCAATTCGATTTGATCTACCAACTCTACCTCTCAATTGATAAAGTTGAGCTAAACCCATATTTTCTGCTCTATTAATAATTATAGTATTTACATTAGGAATATCAAGTCCAGTTTCAATTATAGTTGTACAAACTAAAATATCATAATTATGATTATAAAAATCCACCATCAATTTTTCTAACTTGTTTTCATTCATCTGACCATGGGCAACAGCAACTCTAGCATCAGGAAGTAATTTTCTAATCATATCTGCTTTTTTATCAATATCTGCTACCCGGTTGTGAACAAAATAAACCTGTCCACCTCTCCCAATTTCTCGTCTTATTGTTTCTTTAACTAACTGTTTATTAAACTCGCGGATATAAGTTCTGATAGGATATCTATTTTCAGGAGGAGTTTCAATAACACTCATATCTCTAACTCCCACAAGAGCCATATGCAAAGTCCGGGGAATAGGAGTAGCAGTTAAAGTTAATACATCTACATTCTTTTTGATATCTTTTATTCTCTCCTTATGGGAAACCCCAAAACGTTGTTCCTCATCAACAATTAACAAACCCAAATCATTAAATTTGACATCTTCAGAAAGGAGACGATGGGTACCAATAATTACATCTACTTCACCTCTTCTAACTTTTTTTAATGTTTTCTTTTGCTCGCTTGTAGTTTTAAATCGACTAATCATATCAATAGTTATTGGAAATTTTCCTATTCTTTCACTAAATGTTGTAAAATGCTGTTGGGCTAAAATGGTTGTAGGAACCAAAACTGCAGTTTGTTTACCATCCATAGCTGCTTTGAAAGCTGCCCTAATTGCTACTTCTGTTTTACCATATCCCACATCTCCACATAGTAAACGATCCATAGGCATAGAACTTTCCATATCTTCTTTTACATCTTCTATTGCTTCCATTTGATCAGGTGTTTCCTCATAGGGAAAAGCATCTTCAAATTCATTTTGCCAGACTGTATCTTCGGAAAAAGAATAGCCTTCAATCGTTTCTCGTTCCGCATATAATTCCAATAAACCTATAGCCATTTCTTTTACAGAATTTTTGACTTTTTGTTTTACTTTTTTCCATTCATTCCCGCCCAATTTGTAAAGTTTGGGTCTTTTATGGTCTGCTCCAATATATTTTTGAACAAGATTGACTTTTTCAGTTGGAACATATAATTTATCTTCATCTGCATATTGTATAACTAAATAATCTTGATGTTGATTTTGAATTTCTAAAGTATTTACACCAAGATATTTTCCTATTCCATGATTTTCATGAACTACATAATCTCCAGGTGTTAATTCATTAATAGAAGAAATTTCTACTCCATCTTCTAAATCGGCTAATTTTCGCTTCTTTTTTTGAGGTTTACCCATTACTTCTCTTTCAGTATAAAGGGCAAAATTGATTTCATCAATTATGAAACCTTCTGAAAAACTGCCTGAAAAAACAGAAATAGTATTATCTTTAATTTTTTGTTCCTCTGAATGAAAAACTGCTAACTCTTTTTCTTTTAAAAATTCATTTATTCTTTCTGCTTTTTTAGTTGTATTAAGGGTTATTGCCACCTTGAATCCCTCTTCTCTAAGTTCTCGCAGTCTTTCAGCAAACATATCAAGCTGTCCATGATAAGGTTCTACTCCCCTAGTTTTAAAACTATATTCTTTTATATCAGATTCAAAAGGATTTGAACCAAATTCAGGTGAAAAATATAAAGTGTTACTTTTAATGATTTTCTGACGAATATCTTCCTTATTAAAAAAGTTATTTGAATAAGAAGGTAAAATACTTCCCTGTTCTAAAAGAGTAGCCTGAGTTTCTTCAATTTCTCTACATTGATTCTGTATTCTTTGCCAGACTCTTTCTGGATTGTCTATAAATATACCATGTTCTTTTGGTAAATAATTTAAAAATGAATCTAATTTATTATAAAAGTAAGGCAAAAATTGTTCATAACCAGGAAAATAGTTAAGTTCTTCTAATTTTTCTAAAGCTTCATTACCTTTTTCCTCTAAATGTTTTGCTTCATCACTTTTATTTATATTTTTCAATTTTTCTACTGCTGATTTAATATCCTTTTTTATAATAGGAGTTTTTGACTTTATTGAATCAGGTAAAATGAAATTTTCTCGAGCAGGTGGTATTATAATTTTATCATGTTCCTCAATAGACCTCTGAGATTCAAGACTGAATTCTCTTATTGAATCAATCTCATCACCAAAAAATTCAATTCTATATGGTTTATTATTTGTCAAAGAGAAAATATCAATGATTCCACCTCTAACACTGAATTGACGAGGATCCTCTATCATTTCAACTCTTTCATAACCTAAAATTGAAAGTCTTTCAATAAAATTTTCACGGTCAACTTCTTTAGCAACTTTTAAATTTAAAGCATATTTTTTAAAAATATTATATGGAATTAATTTACGTATAATAGCTCCAACCGGGAGAATAATTATATTATTCCCATTATCAAAAACTACTTTTTCTAAAACTTGTAATCTTTCAATAGTTACAGAATAATCTGTCATTATCTGTTCATGTGGTAAAACTTCCATTTGAGGAAAGACAGCTAATTTTTCCGCTGGTAGAAGTCTAATTAAATCTTCATAAATATCATTTGCTCTTCCTGTATCATGAGTAATAATTACAATTGTTTTATTTACTTTAGGAAATATATTTCCAGCCAAAAACGGAAAACGCGAATTATTCATTCCATAAATTTCTACATCATGACCAGAAGAAAAATCTTTTATTAAGTTTTTTGTTTTATCTATAGATAATAATATATTATTAAAATTCATTTTTTATTCTCCCTATGTAAAAAATAAAATAAATGACAAAATAGCCCCTACATTATAGCACGGGCCTAAATTAATTATATTTATTCATAGCTGTTTCTATGGATTCATTTTTTATTAATTTTACAGCTTCCACAACATCAATCAAAGATTCTTGTATGATTTTTTCTTCCTCATCATCAAAATAACCAAGAACATATTCTGGAATATCAAATCCAGCTGGAGGTCTTCCTATGCCAATCCTTATTCTAGCAATTTTTTGACTACCTAGATTTCTTATAATAGATTTTAGACCATTATGGCCCCCACTACTTCCTTTTCTTTTAATTCTAATTTCACCTACATCTAAATCTATATCATCATAAATTATAATAAGATCTTCTAAATCTAAATTATATTTATTGAAAAGTGATTTAACAGCTTTACCACTTTTATTCATATAAGTAATTGGCTGAGCTAAAATAATTTTTTCATTTTCAAAAAAACCTTTGCCTAATAATGAATGACATTTTAACTCATCGGCTTTAATTGAAAAATTTTCAGCCAATTTGGAAATAGCTCTAAAACCTATATTATGTCTTGTTTTGGCATATTTCTCCCCTGGATTTCCTAAACCTACAATAAGTTTCATCTAAAACTCCTCCTGGGGATAATATTTAAAGCGTAATCCATTTTTCTGGATTACGCTTTAGTATATTATTACTCTTCAGGCTCGTATTCTTCTTCTCCTTCTTCAAGTCCTTCTTCCTCTTCTTCTTCAGCTTCACCAATAACTTCTGGTTCAATGAATTCTTCTTCTAGTTCTTCTTCGACTTCTTCAGTAATTTCTTCACTAGGTGGAACAACAGTAACTATAACATTACCTGCTGGACTTAAAATATCAATATTATCTTCAACTTCTAAATCTCCTACCTGTAAAGAATCACCCATAGTTAATTCATCAATGTTAACAACTATTTCATCAGGAATATCTCCTGGGAAGCATTCGATTTCTATTTCACGCATTAATTTCTGTAAAACTCCACCTTCTTGAACTCCAGGCGCACTACCTTCAATTTTAATAGAAACAGTAACTGCAATTTTTTCATCCATAGAAATATGTTGAAAATCTACATGCATAAGATCATCTTTAATAACATGTTTTTGATAATCTTTAATTATTGCTAATTCATCTTGCTTTTCATCTCCATCAATAATAGTTAATTCAAAAATAGCATTACCTAATAAACGATTATTAACATCTAAGGGATCAATAACAAGTGGTTTAGGGTTTCTGTTTTTTCCATAAATAACCCCTGGAACTTTACCGTCTCTTCTAAGTTTACGGGCCGTTCCCTTACCAGTTTCCTCCCTTGCTTCAACTGTTATTTCGTACCTTTCCATCATTATCCTCTCCTTATATCTTAATTTTAAATTTTTATTTTCAAATGGCTGACACCTAATTTTTATTATAACATCATTAGTTAACGAATTGCAACTCAATTTATTGAGAGATTGCTACAAAATTCTTATTAAGCTCACTAGTCAAATAAAACACTTACAGATAAATCTTTATAAATTCTATCAATAGCTTCACCTAATAAAGAAGCTACAGATAATGTTTTTAAATTATCTAATTCTTTTTCTCCTTTAGGATTTATTGTATTAGTAACTACAATTTCTTTAAAAGGAGCGTTTTTTAATCTTTCTACAGCGGGCCCAGAAAAAAGTGCATGAGTAGCTGAAGCATAAACATTATCTGCTCCTTTTTTCTTTAAAACTCTAGCTGCTTCAGACATTGTCCCTGCTGTATCAATTATATCATCAAACAATATAACATTCCTGCCCTCTACATCTCCAATAATATTCATAACTTCTGCAACATTTGGCTTAGGACGTCTTTTATCAATAATTGCCATTGGTATATCAAGAGCCTGAGCAATACTCCTGACCCTTTTCACTGCTCCCACATCAGGTGAGACTGCTGTCATATTTTGTATTTCTTTTTTTCTAAAATAATCTATCATTAAAGGAGCTGCATAAAGATGATCCACAGGAATATCAAAAAATCCCTGGATTTGTGGAGCATGCAAATCAATAGATACAACACGATCTGCTCCAGAAGTTGCCAATAAATTTGCAACTAATTTAGCAGTAATTGGAGCTCTTGGCTCAGCTTTTCTATCCTGGCGAGCATACCCATAATAAGGAACAACAGCTGAAATTCTACGGGCAGAAGCTCTTCTTAAAGCATCAATCATTACTAACAATTCCATTATATTTTCATTAACTGGGGGCATTGTTGGTTGAATTACAAATACATCTGCTCCTCTTACTGTTTCATCTATTCTAACACTTATTTCACCATCTTCAAAACGCCCAATTTTAGCACTCACTAATTCTGTGCCTAAATAATCACAAATATCTTTTGCTAATTGAGGATGAGAATTACCTGTAAAGATTTTTAACCTATCAGTATATGCTGACATTTAAATCCTCCTTAATCAATCAATTATGTATTTTTTTTAGAATAAACCCTAGCCGGGACACCTAAAACTACTGAATTTTCATCTACATCTTTAGTTACTACAGAACCTGCTCCTGTTGTAGCTTTATTACCAATCCTGACAGGAGCCACCAAAGTAGAATTGCTGCCTATAAATACAGAATCTCCTACTTCTGTTTTATGTTTATTTTTGCCATCATAATTTGCAAAAATAGTACCTGCTCCAATATTTGTTTTTTTGCCTATATTAGCATCACCAACATAACTTAAATGTGGAATTTTAGTTTTTTCATCTACCTGGGCTTTCTTTAATTCAACAAAATCACCTACCTTGACTTTATCAGCTATTTTACATCCTGGACGAATATAAGAAAATGGCCCAACAGTACAATAACTACCAACTTCACTACTCCAAATCTGACAATTAGCTTTTAACTCAACATTACTCCCTATTTGGGCATTAACAAGTCTATTATTAGGCCCAATAATAGTATTTTTACCTATAACAGTATTTTTTTCAATATATGTAAAAGGATAAATAATTGTATCTTTTCCTATTTCTACTTCTTTATCAATATAAGTATTAGTAGGATCAATGATAGTTACTCCACTTTCCATCAATCTATCATTAATTCTATTTCTTAAAATCTTTTCTGCTTCAGCTAATCCCTTTCTATCATTAACTCCTACAATTTCCCTATTATCATCAATCATTACAGGAATAACTTTTTGGCCCTTATTTTTAACATAATCTATTGCATCAGTTAAATAATATTCATTTTGAGCATTATCACAGTTAATATTTTCAAGAGCTTCCACTAATAATTTATTATCAAAACAATAAACTCCACTATTAATTTCAGTTATTTGCTTTTCACTATCAGTTGCATCATTTTCTTCAACAATTTTTGCTATCTCATTTTTTTCATCTCTTATTATTCTTCCATAATCAGTAGGGTCATCTAATTTTGCTGTTAAAACAGAAAGAGCAGCTTTATCTTTTTTATGTTTTTTAATCATTTTTTCTAAAGTAGAACTTTTAAGTAAAGGAGTATCACCATATAAAACTATCACAGGACCATCATGTTTTTTTATTTTATCTTTTGCCTGCATTACAGCATGAGCTGTTCCTAATTGATTTTCTTGTTTAACAAAGTTAAGATCATAATTATTAAGACTTTCTTTAACCATTTCAGATTGATAACCAATAACTGACACAATTCTAGAATTTAAATCTTCAACTGTTTCAATTACATGTTTTAACATCTCTTTACCTGCAATTTGATGCAAAACTTTTGTTTTATCTGATTTCATACGAGTACCTTTTCCAGCAGCAAGAATAATCGTTAATAAATCTTCCATATTCACCCTCCTCGACTTGGATTAGAATGAAAAAGAAAAACTCTTTTTTGTTAACAGATTTCTATTTTCTTCTTTTACTAAATTTTCTAATTCTACTTCAAAATCTATCTCCGGTAATTCTCCATTCATTAGATAATAACGTAAAAATATCGGATAAAGCGCATCCTTTATCCCATATTCTATAAGTAAACTTAAATCATTATATGCTTTAAAAAGTCCAACACTTTCTTCTAAAAATACATTTTCAATAGCCTTATCTAAACTAAATCCACCAATGATATTAGCTAAATTACTTTTATCCATAAAATCCATAGTATCATCATAAAAATATAATTCAGGAAGTGTAAAACCATAAGCTTTTTCCATAATTGAAATATCAGAGTTGAAGTTATGGCCTACAAAAATTTCAGGATCATATTCGCTAATAACAGATCTCAATTTATCAATACCTTCACTAACACTTACAGAAGGTGCTAAATCTGAATTTGTAAAAATAAAACCTGAAGTTACAGGTTCTAAGTCTTCTACAATCACATATTGAATACAATCAAGATCACTTTTTAAATATTCAGTATCTATCCCCATAATTCTAGAAGCTCCAGGGTTTTTACTCCAATATGATTCTGTTTTGAAAGTAACCATTTTATCATAAGTAGAATCAAGACTTTTTAATCTAGACATAGTTTTTGATCTCATATTTTTAATTCCTATTACGGAAGCTATTTCTTCCTGAGAGGCTTTTTTGAATTTTCTTTCTGTTGGATATTTTTTCAATACCTTTTTTAATCTCTTACCTCTACCTAATACTAACGCTAATTTAAATTTATAAATATCTTCTGCCATTACATATGGTCGCATTATTTAAAAGCCCCTTAATCTGGAAATTTTTATATAAAATATAAATTATAACTATTTATATTTTATATTAAAACAGCTTTAATCGTATGAAGTATAACAGACAATATGTAATTTGTCAAGAATTTGGAAATAGAAAACAGCGGTATTAATACCGCTGTTCAATTAATTCTTATTTTCAAAATTTTGAATAAAACAAATATAAACTAAGTACTTTTTTAAGCTATCTCTTTTTCATAACAACTAATTACTTCATTTTGAATATTCTCTCTAAATTCTGCAGTAATTGGAAAACAAATATCTTGAAATTCCCCATCTCGTAATCTTCGTGAAGGCATAGAAACAAAAATTCCATTTTTTCCTTCTACCACCTTTATACTTCTGATAACAAAAACATCATCCAGAGTTAGATTAGCATAAGCTTTTGTCGGCCCCTTACGACTGGAAAGAAATACCCTCACATCAGTAATTTTCAATTTAATCACCTTCCTAGTATATTTTCAGAAAGTTAAATATTATTTTATTTTACAATATTTTACTTTCCGTAAATATATTATACCTTTAATTGGAAGATATTTCAAGTATTATTTTAATTATTTTCCAAAAATCTCCATAATTCATCCTGGCTTTCTTTATGAAGGGATTTTTTTTCACCATTTTTATTTAAAATGTAATCTTTATCTAAAGTAAATTCACCAATTATAGAAGCCTTTATACCCCTATCATTAATTTCTTTTACAATTCTGTCACCATTAGAAGCAGCTATTAACATACTACCAGAAGAAATTAAACCTAAAGGGTCTAATTCTAAAAGATTGGTTATTTCTTCAGTTTCTTTATTTACAATAATTTTATCTTCATATATTTCAAATCCCAAATTTGAAGCTATTGCCATCTCTTTTACCCCACCATACAAACCACCTTCTGTTATGTCATGTAAGGCATTAGCTTTATTTTCAGCAGCAATTTTTCCTTCTTTAATAACACTTATTTTATTTTTATAATTTTTAGCAGAATTAAGTGATTCTAAATCAATATCTTTTTTAATTAATTTCTCCTCAAAATCATTAGCCAAAATATATGTTCCTTCAATTCCAGCTCCCTTTGTTAATATAATATCATCACCAACCTTAGCATTTGAAGTGGGAATATGTTCTCCTCTTTTTACTTTACCAATAGCAGTGACTACTGTTATAGGTTTAGAAACCAAATCAAGGACTTCAGTATGCCCACCTAAAACTTCAACTTCTATTTTCTCAGCAGATAAATTAATTTCTTTCATTAAATCTATAATTTTTTCTTCTGAAGTTCCTGTTGGAAGTAATAGAACCACTTCAATTCCTATTGGTATAGCTCCAGTACTTGCAATGTCATTACAGGCAACATTTACTGCTAAATAACCTGCATTTTCTGCAGCCCCAGTTATAGGATCAGATGAAATAACTAAAGAATTTTCTCCAAAGTCTACTACAGCACTATCTTCTCCAATTTTAGCTTCTAATAAAACATCGTTTCTATGGTGAGTAATTTGATTCAAAATAGTATTTGAAAGTTTCTTCACTCCAATTTTACCAGCTTTCATAACTTAATCTCTCCTTAAATTAGAAAAAATCATGAATTTTTTAAATAAGAATTTATTTTATGTGCAATAGGCAAAGCAACTACTCCTCCAATAAGCATTTGAGCATAATCAATACCAATTTCAGGTAGTACAGCAGCCCAACTTATTAACAATCCTTTTGTAATTGCATAACCTATTACCATGATATTTCCACCAGCTATTATTGCTAAAATATTACGAATCCAACTACCTTCCTTACTTATTTTACCAACTACATAACCTTCAAGACCTTTAATTATAAAAGTAAATGGAGCCCAGAGAGAATAACCAAGCATAACATCAACTAAAGAAGAACCTAATGCTCCTGCAATACCTCCTGCTTTTGATCCAAAAACAAGAGCAATTATATAAATTGCCACCTCTCCTAAATTAAAATAAGATTGACTGGGTCCTGGAATATGAAAATAAGTACCTACTGCTGTAAAAGCAATAAAAAGAGCCAGGTAAGCAATAATTCGGGCACCTGCCTCTTTTAAATTGAAATCTTCAAAAAGCTTTTTAATGTTATTTTGTGACATAATGATTCCTCTCCCCTTTAACTTTTTTTATAATACAATTTATTTAATGTATTGTATTATTGTATTGCTATTATAATAATTGTATTACTTTATATCTATATAATATAGTATTGTATTATAAAAAGTCAAGAGAAAAATTTAATAATTATTTAAATATTGATCTAATTCCCATTGATGAACTTGGGTTCTATACTCCTCCCATTCAATTTCTTTAGCTTTAACAAAATGTTGAAAAGCATGTTTTCCTAAAACCCCTCTAATAACATCATCTTTTTTAAGTTCTTCTATCGCTTCCATTATATTTTTAGGTAAGATATCTATACCTTTTTTATCAAGCTTTTTAGAACTCATTTCAAAAATATTTTCAGTTTCCTGTTCTTCAGGTTTTATTTTATTTTTAATTCCATCTAATCCTGCCTTGAACATTACAGCCATCGCTAAATATGGATTAGAAGATGGATCCGGACTACGAACTTCAAGTCTGGTACCTATTCCTCTAGAAGAAGGAACTCGAACTAAAGCACTTCTATTTTGAGTAGACCAGGAAATATAAACAGGAGCCTCATAACCTGGAACCATCCTTTTATAAGAATTTATAGTCGGGTTAGTTATTGCTGTAAAAGCTGGTGCATGTTTTAAAATTCCACCTATATAGTAATAAGCTTCTTCACTTAAACCTAGTTCATCATTTTCATCGGCAAAAATATTCTTACCATTTTTAAATAATGATTGGTGGACATGCATACCTGATCCAGCTTCACCATAAATTGGTTTAGGCATAAAAGTAGCATGCAAATTGTGTTCAAGAGCAATCATTTTTGTCACAAACTTAAAAGTAGTAATATTATCTGCAGTTCTTAAAACAGGTGTATAGCGAAAATCTATTTCATGTTGTCCAGGTGCCACTTCATGATGAGCAGCTTCAACTTCAAAACCCATTTTTTCAAGTGCAATAGTAATATCTCTTCTAGCATTTGCACCTAAATCAACTGGTGAAAGGTCAAAATATCCACCCTGATCATGAGTAATAGTTGTAGGTTCACCTTCATTATCTCTTTCAAATAAAAAAAACTCTGGCTCAGGGCCAGCCTGCATTTCTAAACCAAGCTCTTTTGCTTCAGCTATTACATTTTTTAAAATACTTCTTGGACAACCTTCAAAAGGCTCATTATCTGGGGTGTAAATATCACACATAAATCTTGCTACAGTACCCTGATCAGTTTCCCAGGGAAAAAGTGCAAAAGTATCATAATCAGGCTTTAAATACATATCTGATTCATGTACTCTAGTAAATCCTTCAATAGAAGAACCATCAAACATTATCTCACCATCTAAAGCCTTAGGTAGCTGTTCAACAGTTATCGCAACATTTTTTATTATTCCTGTAATATCAACAAACTGCATCCTAATAAACTTGACATTTTTTTCTTCAGCTATTTTTAAAATATCTTCTTTACTATAATTACTCATACTCACCCTCCTTATTGGTATAAATATAATTCCCCGTGAATATTGTTACATATTATAGCACAATCCAAATTTACTGTCAAAACAAATTATATTCTAAATTTTTTTATATTTTCCAATTGTGGATATTTATATTTAGTTGTATGAAAACAGCCTGTAAAATCTTTTTTCCGTGGCCAATTATTAATTATCTTTTTTCCTTCTTCTTTATTTCTTACTATAGCGAAAACACTAGGTCCACTACCAGACATCAAAATAAGTTCTGGAGAGTATTTGCCTAAAATTTTTTTTATTGTTTTTATGTCACTAACCATATTTTCAGTAACTGCTTCAAGAACATTAGCAAAAGGAGCTGACCAATCGACTTTTTTATTTTTTTCAAATTCTTTTAAAAGTCTTAAAGTAGGAATTTCCATTTTAGGATTAAGTTGATCATATGATTTATAGACAGCAGGAGTACTAACTTCCAAAGGAGGTTTAATTAATACAAGCCATGTTTTTGGAATATCCGGTAATTTTTTTAATTTATCTCCTCTATCATGTGCAAAGGCAGTGCCTCCAAAAATACAAAAGGGAACATCAGTTCCAATCTTTCTACCTGCTTTATATAATTCTTCTTTTTTTAAATTTAAGTTATATAAATATGAAACAGCTTTCAAAACAGCTGCAGCATCTGTACTTCCACCAGCTAACCCAGCAGAAATGGGAATATTTTTTTCAATATTAATCTTTACTCCTCCAGATATATTATAATTATTAAACATTAATTTTGCAGCTTTATATGCAAGATTTCCTTCACCTTCAGGAACTTTTTTATTACTACAATTTATTTCTATATCTTTTTTTGTTTTTTCAACTGTAAGTAAATCATAAAGTGATATTGATTGCATCACCATTTCTAATTCATGATAACCATCATTTAATATTGAAGTAATATTTAAAAACAAATTTATCTTAGCTGGTGCTGCTAACTTAATTTTATTCATTTTTTTACCTCCAACATATTTATATTACTTAAAATAAAAAAATAACCCCTGCAGAAATCATCTACAGGGAGTATAATTAATTAACTTTTAATTTTAAATTAAACCCATTTCTTTCCCAACCTTTTCAAATTTAGAAAGAGCAAATTCTAAATCATCTTCACTATGAGTAGCAGAAATCATAACCCTGATTCTAGCTTTACCTTTAGGAACGGTTGGATACCCAATAGATTGAGCAAAAACTCCTTCAGAGAACAATTTAGAACTCATTTCTGAAGCATCTTTTGCATTACCAATCATTACCGGTGTAATTGGTGTTTCACTATGTCCTACATCAAAACCAGCTTCTTTCATTTTTTCCTTAAAAATATCACCATTATCCCATAGTTTACGGACTAAAGTATCATCTTTTTCTAAAATTTCTATAGATTTAATAGTCGCTGCTACATCTGGAGGAGTTACTGCAGAACTAAAAAGAAAAGGACGTCCCTGTTGTTTTAAATATTCTATTAAGGTCGCACTACCCGCTGCACAGCCTCCTACAGTTCCTATAGCTTTTGAAAAAGTACCTATTTCTACATCTACTTCACCATGTAAATCAAAGTGATCTACTATACCTCGTCCATGAGTACCCAATACCCCTTCACCATGAGCATCATCAACCATCACTAAAGCATTATATTTTTTTGCCAATTCTACAATTTCAGGTAAAGGTGCTATATCTCCATCCATACTAAATACTCCATCTGTAACAATTAATTTTCTGCCCTGCAAATCAGATTGAAGTACACTTTCTAATGATTCCATATCACAATGATCATAAACTTTAACTTCTGCTCCAGTAAGTCTAATACCATCAATAATACTTGCATGGTTTAATTCATCACTAATAACAGTATCACCTTTACCTACAAGAGCAGGAATAACTGCCAGATTAGCAGTAAAACCAGATTGAAAAGTAACAGCAGCTTCAACCTTCTTAAAATTTGCCAATTTTTCTTCAAGCTCATTGTGTAAAGTCATTGTACCAGCAATACTTCTAACTGCTCCAGGGCCAATCCCATATTTATCAAGAGCGTTTTTAGCAGCTTCTACAGTTTCTTCATGATTTGCCAAACCCAAGTAATTATTAGAACTAAAATTCAAAACTTCTTTTCCATTAATTTCAACCCAGGCTCCCTGTGGACTTTCCAAAGTTCTTATATTATTATAAAGTCCTTCATCTTTTAGATTTTCTAATTTTTTTTCCAAATCTTTTTGAAATTCTTCATTCATAATCAAAACCTCCTTTAAGGTTTCAAAATAATTTTACCACAATTACCACTTTCCATAAGTTCCATTCCTTTTTCAAATTCTTCTAATGGAAAAGTATGAGTTATTAATGGATCAAGATCAACCCTTTTTTCTTTTATAAGACGGCTAGCAGTGTACCAGGTATTAAACATTTTTCTACCAGTCACCCCAACCAAAGTAATTCCTTTAAAAATAACATCATTGGTAAGGTCAAGACTTACCCTGTCATCAGGTAATCCCAGTAATCCCATTTTCCCACCGGCTGTAATTAATTTAAGTGATTCATTTAAGGCGTGTTCATTACCAGACATTTCAGCAACAAAATCAACACCTATACCTTCTGTTAGTTCATAAACTATACTTGACAAATCTTCTTCTAAAGGATTTACTACTTTATCTGCTCCCATTTCTAAGGCGATTTTTCTTCTATAATCATTTGGCTCACTAACTATCACCTGAGTTGCTCCAAAAGCTCTTGCTACTGAAACAGAAATAAGACCAGCAGGCCCTGCTCCAGTAATTAAAACATTTTTACCTGCTACATCACCTGCTAAAATAGTATCTATCGCATTACCCATTGGTTCCTGTAAAGAAGCGTATTCAGCTGGAATGGATGGATCATTTTTCCAGACATCAACTTCATCAATAACCGCATATTCTGCAAAAACACCATCTTTGTGAACTCCTAAAATTTTCATATTATTACAAATATGTTGTTTCCCAGTTTTACACTGATAACAGTGCCCACAGGGTATATGAGTTTCAGCAGAAATAAAATCTCCTTCTTTAATGTTTTCAACTCTATCTCCTACTTCAACTACTTTACCTGCTACTTCATGTCCCATTATTTGGGGAACAGAAATGTTTTTCTGCGCCCAATTATTCCACTCATAAATATGAAGATCCGTTCCACAAATTGATGTACTGTCAACTTTAATTAAAACTTGTTCAGGTCCATAATCTGGAATAGATACTTCTTTGACTTCCGCTCCTTTTTCTTCTTTTGTTTTAACAATAGCTTTCATTTTACCATTCACAATTATTACCCCCTCATCCATTTTAATACCCCAAATCTATTAATTATATATTACTACTCTACTACTTTATAACCTATATTATTTATTCATTAATCATTTTAATTTTCCTGCATCAAATTAAATAAATATTTTTAAGATTATATATTTTCGATTTTATCCATAAATAAGATCTTTTCATTAACATTAACTTATGTTATAATTTTAACGATTAAATAATACATAATTGAAATTTATACGAGGAGGATAAAAATGAAATTAAAATCTATGACCAGGATTAGTATAATGGCAGCACTAACTGCATTAGGCGCATTTATCATAATTCCATTACCGGGAAGTCCTGTACCGGTCACTCTTCAACTTTTATTTACTTTTCTAGCTGGCGGTCTGCTAGGAGCCAAAGGAGGTTTTTACAGTCAGGTCATTTATGTACTTTTGGGTTCAGCTGGTTTACCTATTTTTGCAGGAGGGACTGGCGGAATCGGGGCACTCTTTGGTCCCTCTTCCGGTTACATATATGGATTTTTAATAGCTGGTTATTTAGCTGGATTAGGAAAAAGAAATTTCAAAACCAAGCTTTTTTACAATTTTGCAGGATTAGGTGTAGTTTATATTTTAGGAACTATTGGTCTTATGTTATATACAGGACTAGCCTTTCCCAAAGCTTTAATGTCTGGAGTTGCACCTTTTATCCCTGGTGATGTTATTAAAGTAATTTTAGCTGCTTATTTAACTAATAAAATTCCTCTGGAAAATTTATAAATTCATTTATCTTTTATCAAAATAGCCAAACCAAGACCTATAATTAATACAGGCCAGATTCTTCCCCAATAAAAATGTGGAATCCAAATATCAACTAAAAAAATACCGCCAATTGCAATAAGAATTACTCCTAATAATTTCTTATTTTCACTGTTTTTTCTTTTTTTAGAATTAGATTTTTTAGTTTTTTTTTCATTCTCACTATTATCTCTATATTCTTTATAATTTGCCTCTTTACTATTATCTTTTTTTTCTGTTTCTTCTTTAGATTTAAAATTAGACTCATTATTAGTTTTATTTTCTTCAACATGAGCAGGCTTTTGAGGTATAACCACCCAGGCAATAATATAAGCCAAAAGTCCTGCTCCCCGAGCCAACACTATAAAAAGAAAAGCTAATCTAACTAAAGTCGGATCAATATCAAAATATTCTGCAATTCCAGCACACACACCACCAATCATACTTTTTTCTTCAGAGGCTCTATAAAGTCTCTTTGCCATAATTCCATCCCCTTTTTTTCTACTTTTATTTATATAATCATTTTAATATATTATACTACATTAAACAACTTTATAGCAACAAAAAAAGCCCAGAAAATTCTGGACTTTAAAAATTTATTTTACTATTACTTTGGTTCCCTCTCCAGTAACTTCTCCGATCACTGCAGCATCTTCAACACCATTTTCATACAAATCACTTAAAAGATCAGATGCATTATCAGCTGGTACAGATATTAAAAGACCTCCTGAAGTTTGAGGATCAAATAGCATATCAACAACAACTTCTTCTATATGATTATTAATATCTATATCTCCTATAAAATTATCTTTATTATCATAAGCTCCTCCTGGAACTAGTCCCATTTCTGCATAATCTCGGACACCATTCATAATAGGTACTTTATCAGAATAAAGAGTAAGCTCAGCATTACTTCCCCGGGCCATCTCAACCATATGACCTAAGAGACCAAAGCCTGTTACGTCTGTACAGGAACGAACACTATTATTATGCATGGGATCAACTGCTTTATCATTTAAAGTCAACATATTTTTCACAGCGGGATTATCTTTTCCTCCTTCACATAAACCACCTTTTATAGCAGAAACATATATTCCCGTACCAATTGACTTTGTTAATATTAATTTATCACCCTTTTTAGCTTTAGAATTAGGTAAAATATTTTCTTGTTTAACAAAACCACTAACTGATAGTCCATATTTAGGTTCATCATCTTTTACAGTATGTCCACCAGCAATAGTAGCTCCAGCTTCTTTAACTTTAGCTGCTCCTCCCTTTAAAATTTCAACCAAAACTTTTTTTTCCAAACAGGAAGGAAAACAAACAATATTCATAGCCAAAAATGGTTTGCCACCCATAGCATAAATATCACTTATAGCATTTACAGCAGCTATCTGCCCAAATATATAAGGATCATCTGCTACTGGAGTAAAAAAATCAACAGATTGTATAATCGCCCTTTCCTCATCTATTTTGTAAATAGTTGCATCATCAGCAGTACCCAATCCAATTAATAAATTTTCATCTTCAGAAAAAAAATCAACTTGACGCAGAACCTGCGACAGGGTCTTAGGACCCACTTTAGCAGCTCAGCCAGAAGTTTTACTATATTGAGTTAGACGCAAATCTTCTTTAGTCATTTATTATACCTCCTATCTAAATAGTAATAACATTTGAATCATTTAAGCTTTCTACTATCTCATACATATTACTAATTTCACCTACATCCAATTTATCTTCTAAACCATAATAATCAAGACAGGTACCACAGGATAAAATAGTAACTCCTCTCTCTTCTAATTCTTTTAGACTATCAATAGCATCTTCATTTTCAGTCACTATCTTAACACCTGAATTCATAAAAATTAACTTTTGAGGTAAAGGTTTTACTTCTAAAAGGGTATGCAAAAATCCTTTTATTAAAACATTACCTAATTCATCTTCTCCCTGGCCCAGTTTATCTGATTTAAAAAAATAGATTTTTCTTTCAGTTCTATCTTTATCATTTTTGCTATTATCATCAGTCTTTTTGATATTAACTTCATAATTGTCTTCAATCTTTTTTATCTCTGCTTCAGCCCCAAGTTTATTTGCAAGCTTCTTTACATTATTAGCAGCAGCTTCATTATCAACAATTGTAATAACTTCTTTATTTTCTTTTAAAGCATTTTTTGTCAAAACAACTGGTTTTGGGCAATCCAATCCTTTAGCATTTATTCTTTTCAATATATTTCACCTCTTAACATAATTTATTCACAAATAGTATAACATATTAATTAAAAATAATAAAGCTATCTTATAATCATTATAAGATAGCTTTATGTCCTGGGATGATTAATTTAGGTTTTAATTAAAATAAACATCATCTGCGTCAGGATCTTCTATAAATTGTGATTTATATAAGCTTTGATAAACTCCACCCTCTTTACTAATAAGTTCATCATGTTTCCCTCTCTCTACAATTCCATTTTCGGTTAAAACAAGTATTTCATCTGCATCCTTAACAGTAGAAAGTCGATGAGCAATAACCAGTGTTGTTCTTCCTTTAGATAATTTTTTGAGAGATCTCTGTATTATTTTTTCACTTTTATTATCAAGTGAAGAAGTTGCTTCATCTAAAATTAAAATAGGTGGGTTTTTAAGAAAAGAACGGGCAATAGATATTCTCTGCTTCTGACCACCAGATAATTTGACCCCTCTTTCTCCAATATTAGTTTCATATCCATTACTCATATTCATTATAAATCGATGAGCATTTGCCTTTTTAGCTGCTTCGATAACTTCCTCTTCAGTCGCTTTAAAATTTCCATAAAGAATGTTATCTTTAATTGTTCCATTAAAAAGAAATACATCCTGTTGTACTATTCCTATATTACTTCTGAGTGAACTTATTTTTATATTTTTGATATTAATTTCATCAATTAGTATTTCACCATCATTTATTTCATAAAAACGCGGTAATAGATTACAAATAGTCGATTTACCTGCTCCAGAAGGACCTACAAAAGCAACAGTTTGACCTGGTTCAATATTAATATTAACATTATTTAAGACATGTTCATTTTCATCATAGCTAAAACTCACATTTTTATAATTTATCCTGCCTTTTATATTTTCCATTTCAATTGAATCTTCATTGTCTTTTATTTGAGGCTCTACAGCAAGCAAACTTCTAAACCTATTAAATCCAGACATTCCTCGCTGTAATTGTTCATTAAAATTGACTAATCTTCTAATAGGCTGCATAAACATATTTACATAAAATAAAAAAGCAACAAGTTGGCCGGCACTTAATTCTCCTTTATAAATAAAATAACCCCCAGCACCTAGAGTAATCAAACGTATCATATTTATAAATAAATTCATTCCAGAATGGAATTTTGCCATATTTTTCATTGCATATTCCCGCGATTCTCTAAATTGATGATTTCCTTCATCAAATTTTTCTTTTTCATAAGGTTCATTAGTAAATGATTTTACTACTCTAATTCCACTCAAACTATCCTCTATTATCGAATTAACCTCAGCAATTCTTTCCCTAATATCTTTAAAAGCATTATACATTTTTTGGCCTAACTTCAAAGAAAAATAGAACATAACCGGTAAAAGCATAAAAGTAAATAAAGCCAGTTTTAGATTCATAGAAGCCATTATTAAAAAAGAACCAATAAGCATCATAGTTGAAATGAAAAGATCTTCAGGACCATGGTGAGCTAATTCCGAAATATTATTTAAATCATTTACAATCCTGGACATTAAATACCCAACTTTGTTATCATCATAAAATTTAAAAGATAATTTCTGAAGATGTTGAAATAACTCTTCCCGCATATCAGTTTCCATTCTAATTCCCACAACATGTCCCCAATAATGAACAATATATTGTAATATAAACCTTACAATATATAATATAAATAGAATAATAACTATTCTAAAAACCATATTAAAATTTTGATTTGGAAAATAAGTATCAATTAATCTTTGAATAAAAAGTGGAAAAATAAGATCAAGGCCTGACATTATAAAGGCACAAAAAATATCCATCACAAATAATTTCCAGTGATTTTTGTAATAACCTGCGAACTTTTTTAACATAAAATCCTCCTTAAATATTTTATTAATTAGAAAATATAATAGCTAACTTAATATTATAAGTTAAAATAATTTTTAAATATAAATCTTTAATCAAATTTTTGAAAAATATAAATTATTTCTTTAATATTTTAACATAACAAATCTTATTATGCAAAATAAAAAAAGGAAAATAATACTTATGATAGAAGTTATATAATACAAAATCATCTGATGAATTTACAGGAGTTGATAAGATGCCAAAATTGTATCCATTAAAATTTGAAACTATATATAAAGAAAAAATTTGGGGTGGAAAGAAATTAAAAGAAAAATTCTCAAAAGAAATACCATCTCCTAAAACTGGAGAAAGTTGGGAAATAACTGATAACAAAAGTGGAGTAAGTATAGTTAAAAATGGAAAACTTTCAGGTAAAACTTTAAATCAGTTAATAAAAATGTATGGAAAAAATTTACTCGGAAACAATGTCCCTATAAGAGAAAATTTCCCTCTTTTAATTAAGTTTATAGATGCAAATAGAAAATTATCGGTACAGGTTCATCCCTTTGATAATTTTGCAAAAAAGTTAAATGAAAAAAATGGCAAAACAGAAATGTGGTATGTATTAGCTGCTGAAAAAAATGCAAAATTAGTTTATGGTCTAGATTCTGAAATTAATACCGAAAAACTTAAAAAAGCTACCCAAAACGGAAAATTAAAACCTTATCTAAGAGAAGTGAAAGTTAAAGCTGGTGATTTCTTTTTTATACCAGGTGGTACTGTCCATGCTATTGAGGAAGGGATTTTATTAGCTGAAATACAACAAAACTCTGATACAACATATAGGTTATATGATTGGGACCGTACTGATGAAGATGGCAATTCTCGCCCTTTACATATTAAAAAAGCTTTTGATGTGATAAATTCCGTAAGTCAAAAAAATAAAAATCCTAAAAATGAAAAAGATATTTTTTATGAAAATAATAATTATAAACAAAAATTTTTAACTGTTTCTCCTTATTTTGCTGTAGAACATATTTCTTTAAAAAATAACTTTAATTTCAAACCTGCTCATAAAAAATTTCATATCATAATAAATCTTAGAGGAGATCTAAGTCTTAAAGCTGACAATAAAAATTATAAACTACAGCCAGGAGAAACAATTTTAATACCCGCTTCCCTCAAAAGTGTAAAAATAGAAGGAGATGGAGAATTTCTAAGAACTTATATCCC
>JBNJDK010000022.1:0-25345 GCA_051744805.1 Bacillota bacterium | reverse complement strand
AGATTTATGCATGTTGATGAATTAAAAAGAATGGGTGCTGATATTAAAATAGATGGACATAGTGCTTTAGTTAAACCTGGAGAATTAACAGCTGCAGAAGTAGCTGCAGCTGATTTAAGAGCAGGAGCAGCCCTTATTCTGGCAGGGCTTGTAGCAGAAGGTGAAACAGAAATAAGAGATATTTTTCATGTAGAAAGAGGATATGAAAATATTGATACCAAGCTTTCTGGAATAGGTGCCAATATAAGAAAAATAGATTAAATATCAGAAATTAGTTAAACTCCTGTTTTTAGAGATAAACTACTAATCTCTAAACAGGGGTTTTCTTTATTAAAAACAAATTAAAATAAATGGACAAATGCAGGAATTGTTTGACCTGTCTAGAATTAATTATAATAAATGAAGAGGACAATTCTATATTTTTTTATAAAAGATTATTAGGGTAATTAGGGGGTAAAAAATTATAATGTTTAATTTTTCGAAAAAAATCGGTATAGACCTTGGAACTGCAAATATACTTGTATATCAAAAAGGAAAAGGTATTGTTTTACAGGAACCTTCAGTAGTTGCTATGAGAAAAGGAACAAATGAAGTTCTGGCTGTAGGAAAAGAAGCAAGAAGAATGATTGGGAGGACACCTGGAAATATAGTTGCAATAAGACCTTTAAAAGATGGAGTTATTGCTGACTTTGAAGTTACTGAAGTATTGTTAAAACACTTTATTAATAAAGTTGTCAAAAGAAAATTTTTCTTTAGACCTACTATAATGGTTTGTGTTCCTGCTGGTGTTACAGGAGTTGAGAAAAGAGCAGTAGAAGAAGCGGCAAACCAGGTTGGTGCTAAAAACACATATCTTATAGAAGAACCACTGGCAGCTGCAATTGGGGCAGGTTTGCCTATTGCTGAACCTAATGGAAGTATGGTTATTGATATTGGGGGAGGTACTTCTGAAATAGCTGTTATTTCTTTAGGAGGAATAGTTGTTAGTGAATCTCTT
This sequence comes from Bacillota bacterium, assembly GCA_051744805.1. Lineage (GTDB taxonomy): Bacteria > Bacillota > Halanaerobiia > Halanaerobiales > DATFIM01 > DATFIM01. The sequence continues at coordinate 24,348 of JBNJDK010000022.1, read as the reverse complement.
CGTTTAGGCGGAGATCGTTTTGATGAAGCAATGGTTCGCTATGTTAGAGATAAATATAATTTAATAATTGGGGAAAGTACTGCAGAAGAAATAAAAATGAGTATTGGAACTGCTTATCTAGAAGAAAATGAAGAATATGAAATAAGAGGTAGAGATATAATGTCTGGTTTACCTAAAACCTTTACAATAACTTCTGAAGAAACACTTGAAGCTTTTGAAGAGCCAATCACAGAAATAATTCAGGCAGTTAGATCAGTTCTGGAAAAAACTCCACCTGAACTATCTTCTGATATTATGGATCGGGGCATAATTATGACAGGTGGTGGCTCATTACTCAAAGGTTTTCCTAAATTATTAAGTGAAGAGACTGATATTCCTGTTTTTCTAGCTGATGATCCTTTGACCTGTGTTGCTAAAGGAACAGGTGAGGCTTTAGAAGAACTGGATCAACTTAAAGATGTACTTTTTTCCAGTTCAGGTACTTCCTATAATAAATAAAAAGAGTTTGTAATGGAAGGGATTTGGTAGTTTGCGCAAAAGAAAATATTTAATTATCATAATGGTTGTTCTATTATTTTTTAGTGCAAAAAGTTCTGCTGCAGAAATTATGAGTTTAGATAAAATACATTCTGGAATGGAAGGTTCTGGGTATACAGTTTTTCAGGGTACAAAAGTAGAATCATTTCCAGTTGATATTATAAATATTATGGAAAACCAGGGGTTAAATGAAGAATTAATTTTAGTTAGAACTTCTGGAGAAAAAATGGAAGAAATAGGTGGAATAGCTGCCGGAATGAGTGGTAGTCCTGTTTATGTAGATAACAAAATAATCGGGGCAATTGCGTATAGTTGGTCAAATGGAAGTGGTTTATATGCTCTAGTAACACCTATTGAAAGAATGCTTGATCTTTTACCTGAAAAATCTTCAGGTGATGAACAATTAACTTCTAAAGATGAAAATAATAATTCTACTATAAATATAAGTGAAAATTTGGCTAAGGTGAATGCGCCCTTAATGGTTAGTGGTATGAATGGCAGGGCTTTGGATAGATTAAAAGAAGATATGAGTGATTTTGATTTGAGAGTTGTTCCTGGTGGTGAACAAAAGCCGAGAAGTCAATCTTCAAGGAAAATTAAGCCTGGAAGTGCTATTGCTGTTCAATTAGTAAAAGGTGATATAAATGTAAGTTCTATTGGAACAGTTACCTATATCAATGGAAATGATATTTTAGCTTTTGGCCACTCTTTTACAAATAGAGGAAATGTTAATTTTCTTTTAAGTGAAGCCTATATAAATGCTACAATTCCTAATGATGAACAACCTTTTAAGTTAGGTTCTACAATAGATAGGTCTCTTGGAATTATTAATAATGATCGCAATGCTGGGGTTTCAGGCGAACTGCGAGAATACCCAGATATTATACCTGTTAAAATCCAGGTTGATGATAAAACAAGAGATAAGACTGAATTAATAGAAGTTCAGATTGTAAGAGATGAAAGATTATTTACCTCTTTAACTACTGATATAGCTTTACAATCAATAGATAGTGTAATAGACCGAATTGGAGAGGGGACAGCCACAGTTGATTTTTCGGTAATGGGAAGTGGTTTACCTGATTTTGAGGTCAGTAGAAAAAATACATTTTACAGTAATAGCGATATTGCTGGCAGGTCTTTAGCTGATCTCTATCAGATTTTGCAATTAATTACTACTAATCCTTACAAAAAAGTCGATATTATGAGTGTTAATGTGGATGTAGATGTTTCTAAAAAAGAAAATGTAGCCTTTTTAAAAGAGGTAAAAATATTAAATAAACATGTTTATCCTGGCGATAAAGTAGATATTGAAGCTACTATTCAACCCTATCGTAAAAAAGAATTTAAAAAGATTTTTTCCTTAGAATTACCTGAAGATATAGATCCAGGAATGAGCAATATCATTGTTAGTGGTGGTTTTACTGGTGAGTCTTATCAGGGTTCTGGTTTTAATGAAGATGATTTTAGCAGTGAAAATGGTGAAATGAAAAAAAATTCTATTCAGGGTTATAAAAATTTGAGTGAAATGATAGATGCTTATCTAAGCACTCCCAAAAACAATGAAATAATTGTTCAATTTTATCCTGGTTACGCTCCCCCACCAATGCCAGAAGGAGAGACTCAGGAAAATAAAGAGGAAGATAATTTTGAAGATGGGGATGAAGAAGATTTACCAGCAGAAAATAGAGAAGAAAAAGCTATTGAAGAAGAACAAACTGAAGAAGAATCCTCTGAAGCTGAAATAAAAGAACTTTATTCCACTGATTATGTGCTTGAAGGGAGTTTGAGTCTTAATTTAGAAATAGAAAAAGAAAGTTCAGAAGATGATAAAGCAGAACAAAAATCTGAAAAGCAATCTGATTCTGAAGAAAGTTCTATTGAAGAAGAATAAATGATTGGTTAATTTACAGTTTCAGTTGGAGGAACTTTTATGAAAAAAAAATTTAGGTGGAAAATAATATTAGTTATCCTCATAATAATTGTTGGATTAACATATACAGGATATATATATAAAAATGACTTCATAAAAAATATAGAGGATGATATTGTAGCTAAAATAGAGAAAAATTATGAAATAGAGATAAATTTTTCCGAAATAAAAATTTGGCCTTTTAATCAATTGATTTTGGATAATCTGACAATAGAAAAAGAAGATAAAACTATATTTTCTGCATCTGAATTAAAAGTTTATTATAATATTATTGAAATTATAAAAGATGGAAGAAATTTTGAATTAAACAATCCAGGAAATGCCCTAAATTATATAGAAATAAATGAAGCTGATATAAACATAATTGATTTCAGTAATTTTCAGAGTGAAGTAAATGAATCTGAAAAAAATCAAGTAGAAAAAACAGAAAATGAGGAGAATAATAGTTTTATAATACCTCAGGATTTGCGGGATGACCTCTCAGGTGTAGAAATAAGTATTTTTAATTCTAATCTAAAAAGTGAAATTAATAATTATGATTTTTCTTTAGAAAATCTGGATGCAGAATTTGAATTTAAAGAAAATGAAATAATTTTAAAAAATAAAAGTGATTTAAAAATCAACAATTTAAATATTATAGAATCTGAAATAAAAGATATAGAATTTGCAAATTTAGAACTACAATTAGTTTTAGCTAATAGTAATGACTGGGAACTTAAACTTAATAGTAACTATTTTTCTTTAGCTCCTTTTAATAAAATTTTGGAAGATACAGATATTTTAGCTTCTTTAAATAAAAATATAACTATTAAGGATATTAAAGGTGATTTGAAAGGAAATCTGGAGATATCAGGAAAAGAGTTTTCAATTCAAAATTATGAAACTAATATTGATCTAAAAAATTCTTCTTTTCTAATAGAAGAATCAGATTTTTTAAAAGAAAGTGAAGTAAAAAATATCAATGGTGAAATTTTGGTATCTTCTACTGAAAATAAAATAAGGTTAAATAAATTCAATTTTTCTGTTTATGAAAGTGATTATAGATTTACTGGAAATTACGGGTTTGAAAATGATAGTATAACTGGTGATCTAAATTCTTATAATTTTGCTCTTCAGGATTTGGAAAATGTATTTTCTCAGGTCAAAAACTATTCTCCTCGAGGTTCAGGAAGGCTTTCTATAAATATAAGTGGGGATTTACAAAAACCTCAGGCCACTTTAGATTTTTATTTAAATGAGGGGGAAATTGATAATCATAAAATCAATAACTTTCGAACAGAAGCACGATATAGAGATGGTCTTTTATATTTAGATAGTTTTGATGTTTTAGTTAATGATAAAAACAATGTTATGGTAGAAGGTATTTATAATCATTATCTAAAAGAATATAATTTTTCATTTAAAGGAAGAAAGTTAGAAACTGAACTTATTAATAATTATTTTAATAATGAGCAGTTAGCAAAAATAAATGGTAATTTAAATCTTAATTTCAATATTTCTGCTAAAGGTTTTAAAAGAGAAGATTTAAATATTTTAGGGGATGTAGAATTGAATTCTCCTGAATTTGGAACTATTTACAGTGATATTTGGTTTGGAAGAGAAAGGCTCATTTTAGATGAAGGTTTTTGGAATTTAAATGGAGATTATCTAAATTTTGAAGGTGAAGTTAATTTAGTAAAAGAAGAATTTGATATAGATTTAGATGGTACTGAACTTTCCCTTGAAAATCTAGAAAATAAATTGGGGAAAATACAGGAAAGTGAATTACCAGATATAAAAGGTAAAATGACATTTGAAGCTGAACTTAATGGTGATTTTTCTTCTCCAGAAATAACTGGAGATTTTCAAATCAATAACAGTAAATATAGTGAATTTGATCTCGGTAATATAGAAGGTCAGCTAAAATATGAAAAAAATGAATTAATCATTGATCAGTTTGTGTTAAATGATAATGGAAAAATAATAAATGGAGTAGCCTCTATAGATTTCACTAAATCTATTCCTTATTTTGAAGCTGATTTAGCTACTGATAATTTAGATTATGAATATTTAAAAGAAAAAGCAGTTTATTTTGGTATAGAGAATTTAGAAAATATGAATCTGCCAATGGAAGGTGATATTGAAGCTGATTTGAAACTTTCAGGTGATTTTGCTAAACCAGAAATCAGGGGAAACATTACTTCTGAAAATACTGTTTTCAAATTTGCTGAAAATGAAATTTCTACTGATAAAATTTTGCTTTCGTTTAATTTAAATAACGAACAGATTTTAGAATTAGAAAATCTTGAATTAGAAAAAGGTGAGAGCAAATTAAATCTTTCTGGTTTGATTTCAAGAGAAGATTATGATTTAAAATATAATGGGCAAAATCTAAATTTAACTGAATTAGGTTTATCAAATTTGGTTGATATTGAATTAGAAGCTTTAGCAAATTTTTCTGGAACTATCAAAGGTGATTTAAATTCACCAGAAATTGCCGGTAACCTAAATCTAAAAAATGTTATATATGATCAAAATAAGCTTGAAAATATTGAAGCAAATTATGTATATAGTGATGGCAACTTAAAATTAAGCAAAACTTTCTGGAAATTTGCTAAAAGTGAATTTGAGATTAGTGGTGAAATAACTGATATTATAAATAAGCCTGAACTTGATTTATTGGTAAGTACAGAAAGAGGGAATATAGATAAAATACTGGACATTTTTTCTATAGACCCTGGTTTTAATATAGGTTATTTTTTGGAAGGGGAAGCTGAGATAGATGGTGATTTAAAATCACCTACAGCTAATTTGGACCTTTCAGCTTATAGCATGGATTCAAGTGATAGTAAAATAAATATAAATGGTATTTTAAATAATGAACTTAATCTCAAATTAATAGGTACTAATGTAAAACTAAATAAATTTATAAATGTTGTAGATAGTGACCTGGAATTAAAAGGTTCTGCTGATTTTTATGGTTTAATAAGTGGTTCTGTTGATAATTATAATTTGGATTTAACTACTAATGTTGACCAGGCTGTTTTTGAAGGTTTTACAGCTAATAATATTAAAGGATATTTAAATTATAGCAAAGGCTCCAATCTTAATATCCACCAAAATCTGAATTTAGGAGAAGAAGGTAATATTTCTCTTGATGGTAAAATAAATCCTTCTACTACTGAAATGGATTTAAATGTTATTAGTGAAAATTTACCTTTAAATTTACTTGAAGGAACTATTGAAATGGCTTCTAAAATAGATGGAACTGCTAATGGACAGTTCGCAATAAATGGAAACTTTTCCAATCCTGAATTAAGTGGTGAATTAAACTTTTCAGGTGGTGAAATGGATCTGAATTTACCATATAAATTTAGTGATTATTCCGGTAAACTTGAATTAAGTAATGATTATTTAGAAATAGTTGAATTTGAAGCAAAATATGATCAGGCTGATTTTTCCATCAATGGTAGGGTTTATCCTTTTGAAAGAGAAAAATTTTGGGATCTAAGTCTTAAAGGAAAAAATATACCTTTAGATCATGGTTCTTTTGCTGGCCAGTTTGATACTCAGGGAGTACAGGTCACTGGAGGTTTATTTGAACCAAGGCTTGAAGGTGAATTATTAACACATGATTTTGTAGCTTCTACTCCTTTTGAGTGGCCTACTTCAGAAGGTGAGTCTTCTTTTCAACCACAACTAGAATTAACTTTAAAACCTGGAAAAGAGGTTTATTTTAGAAGTGGTAAGAATATAGATGTTTTAGTACAGGAAGGTGAACTTACTTTAATACTTGAAGATGAGTTCCAGATGGAAGGACAATTAACATCCAGACAGGGAACATTTGATTATTACAGTAATAAGTTTCTTTTAGATTCAGCAACAGCTAACTTCAGACGGTTTGAAGGAGTTATTCCTACAGTCCATGTCGCTGCTACAACATTGGTTGATGGGGTTAGAATAAATATTAGACTTGATGGTCCAGCTGATAATATGATAGTTAGTTTAACTTCACAACCTGATTTAGAGCAAAATGAAATAGTTGCTTTATTAACCCAAAAGGGAGGACTTGGTGAATTTATAACTAAAGAAGATCTTCAAGAAGAAGATATTTCTAAAATGGTTAGAAGAGAATTCATAAGAATCCTGCAGGGGACTTTCCAGCTTAGCTTTATTTCAGAATTAGAAACTAATCTTGAAGATATGTTAAGACTTGATAGAATAGAAATTGATACTTATGAATTAGGCTGGAATGATGAGATTACAATTACAGCCGGTAAAAGTATCACAGATAAACTTTACTTAGAATATATAAATACAGTCGGGGTAGATAATATTGAAAATGAACTTTCATTTAGCTATCCCTTAACTGATAAGACTAGACTTGAAGGAAGTTGGTATGGCAATAGTGAATTTAGTTTAAGTATTGATACTGTTATTGAATTTTAATAAAAATCTAAAATTATTGTTAAAATCAAAGGAGGAAATCATGAAGAAATTAAGTATTATAACAGCAGTTTTATTAATAGCTTTTCTGGTAACTGGTGGTCTGGCTTCAGCTCAAGATCTTGATGAAAATATAACTAAAATATCATTTGAAGGAAATGAAAATATAGCAAGAGAAACAATTATGGAAGCTGTAAAAACTGAAATTGGTGATGAATTTGATAGAGAAAAATTACGTTCAGATATGCAAAGTATTATGGAATTAGGTTATTTTCAGGATATATCTGCTTCTTTTAACAATTATGAAGATGGTCTTGAAGTAGTTTTTAAGGTGGTAGAAAATCCTATAATTAGTGAAATAGAAATCACCGGTAATGAAATATATTCTGAAGAAAAGATTATGGAAATGTCAGGAGTAAAAAAAGGTGAAGTGCTTAATGTGAAAGCCTTAAATGATGGTCTTAAAGAACTGCGAAATAATTATCAGGATGAAGGTTATATCCTTGCTTCTTATAAAAATGTAAATATTTCTGAAGATGGAATACTTAGTTTAGATATTGATGTTGGGCATGTAAATGAGGTTATAATTAAAGGTAATGAAAAAACTAAGGATTATGTAATAAGAAGAGAATTAGATGTGGAAAAAGGAGATATTTTAAAGCTAAGTGATGTACAGGAAGCTTACCGTAACCTTTATAGATTACAGTATTTTAAAAATATCCAACCTGATTTCAAAAGAGTTGAAGGTGAAGATAATTTAGCTAATATAATCATAACTGTTGAAGAAGGTAAAACAGGTCAGTTTAACTTTGGTGCAGGCTATGGAACAGGTGGAGATTCTGGTGAAGGTTCCTGGTTTGGTTATCTTAACTTAAAAGAAGAAAATTTACTTGGAAGAGGTCAGAGTTTAAGTTTTGATACTAGAATTGGAAATACTACTACTTATTCCTTAAGTTTTCAGGAACCATGGTTAATGGGAACAAAAAATTCATTTGGAGTAAGTATCTATAATAGAAAAACTGATGGTAAAGAAAATAATGAAGGTGAAAAATATGATGAAACTAGAAGAGGAGGTAGTCTCTCTCTAGGTAGACCTCTTACCGAAATGTGGGATGGTAATGTAAAATATCGTCTTGAAGAAACTAAATATAACTGGGTAGATGATAATATAGAAGATACCGAAGATAGAACAAGTAGTCTTACTTTTAAAGTAGACAGAGATACAAGTAATCATCCATTTAATCCAGATGGTGGAGCTATTGATATTTTCACTTTAGAGACAGCAGGAGGAATTCTACAGGGAGATAATACCTATCAGAAGTTAAGTGCTGATTTAAGAAGATATTATCCTGGATTTAAAGATGAACATGCCTGGGCCTTAAGAGGAAAAATTGGTTTTGGTTTTGATGATATACCTCTATCTGATAAATATTATGTAGGAGGAGCTAACACAGTTCGTGGATATGATGAAAGTGTTAATGGAGATGATATGTTTTTAGTAAATGCTGAATATCGTTTTCCAGTTGTAGATAAAATCACAGGAGTTGTTTTTCTTGATAGTGGAAATGCCTGGGAAGATAGAAAAGATATGAGTTTAGAAGATATGAGAACATCTGCCGGTCTGGGAGCAAGAATGAATACTCCTTTAGGGCAACTAAGACTTGATTATGGTTGGACTGAAACTGGTGATGGTAAATTCCACTTTAGTATCGGTAATACATTTTAATAAATAATATATTAACTAATAAACAAGTGTGATTTTATAGTTATTAACTTCAGGAGGGTTAATTATATGAAAAGAAGAAAGAAGTTTTTATGGGTTTTAGTAATTGCAGCTGTTTTTATTGCAGCTACCGCTTTTTATAACCCATTTACCAGTTTAGCCAGTGAAAGTGATGTAGAAGGTGAGATTGCCTTTGTAGATATTCAAAAGATTTTTGAACTACATCCTGATAAGGCTGAGGCTGAAAAGGAATTAAATAAAGCTGCTCAGATGATGCAGTCAGAATTAGAAGAAAAGGTAAGTGATCTCAGTCAGGAAAAACAACAGGAATTGCTTAATGAATATCAAAGTGAATTATCAGAAAAAGAACAGCAGTTAATTCAGGATGTATTAGAGGAAATAGAAACAGCTATCAAAAAAGTAGCTGAAGAGAAAAAGGTCAAATTAGTGCTTGATAAAAGAAATGTTATTTATGGTGGTTATGATATGACTGAAGATGTTATAAATTATATAGAAGAACAGCGTAGTAATGAGAACAATGGAACTGAAAATAGTAGTGAAAACTCTGAAGAAAATAATATAGATGAATAAAAACTGATAAAAGGAGGTGAGGAGTTGCTAAAAAAGTTATTAATAGTTTTTTTGTTGATAATCATTATTTTGGCTGCTTCTGTATTTTATGTATATCTAAATGGCTTAGCTTCTCCTCATCCTGATCAAAAAAAAGAGGTTAATCTTTCTTTTGGAGACTTTGAAAATAAAATAAATGACTTAGAAAATAATGGGTTGGAAAATAAAAACAATGAAATTTTTGGAAGTCAAAAATCTATTATTGAAAAACAGCAAAAAATTGTCGAAAATAACAAAAAAGAAATCGATAAAAGCATAGAAAATGAGCTAAACAGGCTAGAAAACGATTATGATAAAAAGATATCTGAAAAAGAAAAAGAATTAAATAAAGAGCTAGAAAATTATATAAAACAAAAAGAAGAAGAATTTAAAAAAACAGTAAAAAATATAAGAGAAGATTATTCATTAAAACTTGATAAAAGAGCTGATGAGTTGAGAGCAGAAAAGGAAAAAGAAGTTGAAGAAAAAATAAATGAAATTTCTAAAAGCTATTATAATCAAATGTTGAATATTCGTCTTAAATTAGAAGTTTTAGAATTAAGTACTTCTCAAAAAAAAGAATTAGAAAATAGTTTAGAAAACCTTATATCTGAAAGAGAAAAAAGAAAAGAAGATGCAAGAAATAATATAGAAGAAAAATTAAATGAAAATATAACAGAAGTAGAAAATAAGATAAATGAAGAATTCAATATAGAAGTAAACAAATTAGAAGATCAAATTGATAAAGAAATACAAAAGAAAAAACAGGAATTAAATAATAAACTTGAAATTTATAAGAGTAGACAGCAAGAACTTTTGAGCAATCAAATAAAAGAAAAAAGAATTGTACTAAATAAAATAGGAGATAATTTTTTAGAACAACAACAGAGGATAATAGATGAAGCAAAAAGAGATTTATATAGAATAGATAGTAAAGAAAAAATTGAATTGGATAGTTTAGGGGGAGAAGAAGAATGAATATTGGGGTTAAAAAAATAGCTATATTTTCTATTGTTTTAGCTTTTAGTTTTCTTTTAGTAAGCTGTAGTTTTGAAGAAGAAACTAAAATTGGAGTAATGAGTATGAATGAAGTTTTAGAACAGAGTCAGAGAGCTCAGGAATTACAGTCTGAATTAGAAAATTACAGTAGTGAAGAACAAAATTTTGAAGTAAGAAAAGAAGAATTAGAAGAAGAATTAAATAAAGAGATAAATAATGTTTTAGGAGAATTAAGTGAAGAAAAAGAACTTGATATTATTTTATATAAAGATAAAAGCTATTATGGAGGTATAGATATAACCTCAGATGTAGTAGATAGAATTGATGAAAAGTATTATAAACAGAGTGATGGTGCTAATAATGGAGAATAAAAATAAAAAATATAAAGCAGCTGAGCTGGCAAAAATTGTAGATGGGGAGCTTTCTGGTGATCCTGAAAAACTGATTAATGGTGTTAGTTCAGTTGAGAATCCAGCTAAAAATAAAATAGTATTTGCCGAAAATAAAAAATATCTAAAAAAAGCAGAAAATTTAGATGCTGATTTAGTAATTACTGAAAAAGATCTAGAATCTGATTTAGATTTGCTAAAAGTTGAAAATCCAAGATTGGCTTATGCCAGACTTTCCAGACTTTTTTCTGAATCTCCATTTCCAGAACAGGGTATAGCTGATAGTTCAGTTTTGGCCAGTAGTGTTAAAATAGGAAAAAAAGTTTATATTGGAGAAAATGCTGTTATTTCTGATAATGTAACTTTAGGTGATAAAGTAAAAATTGCAGCTGGTGTTTATATAGGAGAAAATGTGGAAATTGGTGAAGGCACAATTATATATCCTAATTGTGTTATTGAAAAGAATAGTATTATTGAAGATAAAGTAATAATTCATAGTGGAGCTGTAATTGGGGCAGATGGTTTTGGTTATGTTAGTGATGGTAATAAACAGGAAAAAATTGCTCAACTTGGATCTGTATTAATTGAAGGTAGAGTTGAAATTGGTGCTAATACAACGATTGATAGAGGTACAAATGGAGCAACTGTAATTGGTAAAGGGACCAAAATTGACAATTTAGTTCAAATAGGTCATAATGTTGAAATAGGGAAAAATTGTTTGATTGTAGCTCAGGTTGGTATTGCTGGGTCAGTTAAAATAGAAGATAATGTAACTATAGCCGGACAGGCAGGTGTTGTTGACCACAAAAGTATTGCTGAAAATAGTATTATAGCTGCCAGAAGTCTTGTAACAAAGGATTTGAAGAGTGGGAAATTTTATTCTGGAAATCCTGCCCAAAAACATAGTCAGGAATTGAGAAAAGAAGCTGCAGTCAGAAAAACCCCTAAATTACTAAAAAATATAAAAAAGCTAGAAAAGGAGTTAAAGACATTAAAAAAGGAGTTGAATAGATAATGAAAAAATTAATTTATATTTCTATAGCACTAGTTTTAATCCTAACTGCTGTTAATGGAGTAGGTGAAGCTGCTTTAAGTGACAACTTAGTTTTGGTTCCAGAAGCCAGCATTGTTGAAAGAACTGGTGAAATAAGTGGAGATTTAATATTAGATGAAGGTTTAGGTAATGGAAAATTATCTGGAGTTTTTAAATTAACTCCCTGGTTGGAAGCTGGAGTAGTTGTCAGAGAAGGAACCCAAAATAATGAGCTTGGTTTTGACCCTTTGGTAAAAACAATTATAATTAATGAATATAATTATGGTCTTGACCTGGCTGCTGGTTTAAGAGGTGAAGATTTATATATAACTGGTGCTAAAACTTTAGATTATGGGCTAAGAGGACATTTCGGAGTAGGAAATGGCAGATTTGATCGCATTTTTGTAGGTTTAACTAAAGTATTAAATACAAATGATATTGAAATAACAGAAGAAGAGACAGAAAATAATGATGCATTTTCTTCTTTACCACCAGTGAAAGCTTCTATTGAGTTTATGAATGGAAGATTTAATTTAGGTTTTAGAGCAAATATTACTAATCAACTCAAAGCTGAACTTTCTGTTTTAAACCTTAACAGACTTAAGACTGGTTTAAGTTATAGCTTTTAATTATTTATAGAAATAAAATTATTTGGCCCCTCTAGCTGGAGGGGTTAAAATAATTAAAGAAGGGGTAAGTAAAAGTGAGTTTACATTTATTTTACCTTATAGATATATATTTATTTAAACAGGTTATTAAACCTTATATAATAGGAGTTACTATTATAACAATTATTATGTTAAGTAACTTTTTATTTCAATTAACAGACCTGATTATTGTCAAAAATATTCCTATTATAAGAGTTGTTGAATTGCTTTTTTATCAATTGCCAGATATTATTGTTCAGACATTCCCAATGGCTGTTTTATTTGCAATTATGACCGGTTTAGGTACACTCAGTCGGCAAAATGAATTTACTGCTTTGAGGATGGGCGGGATTAGTGTTTATAGACTTATAGTACCTTTAGTGGTTTTTGGGCTTTTAGTAAGTGGTTTTACTTTTTATCTTAATGAAAAAGTTGTTCCCTGGTCAAATCATCGGGCAAATAATATTATTAGAGGTTCTATTTTGAGAGAGGCCTCCCCTGAAATTAAGGAAAATGTTTTTTTTGAAGGTCCTGATAATAGACATTTTTATGTAAGTGAATATGATAGAGATAAAAACCTTTTAAAAAATATTATAATTTATAATATTGATTCTAATGATGATTATCCTCAGATAGTAACTGCAAATGAAGGAGAAATTGGAGATAAAATTTGGGTATTGAGAAATGGAAATATATTTGATTATGATGAACAGGGTTATCTTAAAGTAGAAACTCAATTTGATAAAATGGATATAGAAATCGCTGAAGATGTAGAAAACTTTTTTGGAGAACAGCGTACACCTTCTGAAATGAGTAGAAAAGAATTACAAGAAGAAATAGAATTGTTTAGAGATAGTGGGATAAATGTAGATTCACTTCTTGTAGAATATCATCTTAAGTTAGCAATGGCCTTTACTCCCCTTATTTTTGTCCTGATTGGGGCTCCTTTAAGTTTGGTTAATAATGAGAGTAGGACTATGAATATAATCTTAACTATTGTAACTATATTTGCTTATTATTTAATTTTATCATTATCACGATCTTTTGCTAAAAATGGAATGATAAACCCCTTATTAGCTGCCTGGGTTCCAAATACAGTATTTACGTCTTTCGGTATTTTACTCCTTATTTTCCAGGAAAAATGGCAGAATTTTGTTGTCAATGTTATACCTCGTATTTTTAGTAATGTTTAGATAGTAATAGAGAGAGGAGTGTTTTGTGTGAGTGTAAAAAACGGCTCTGTAGTGAGAGTGATGGTTTTGTTGCTGGCCCTGGGGATGATGCTGGCTGGCTTTGTGGTGAGTGTTAATGCTCAAGAAGAGGAGAGTGAAAAGTCAACTCTTCATATTAAAGCTGGTGAACTTAATAATAAAGAGGGTTTGATTCTTTTAAGTGGTGGTTTAACTATTGTAAAAGATGATATTACTCTTAAATCTCCAGATGGAGAATTTGATAATGAAGAAAACAAAATTATTTTAACTAATGGTGTAGATATGGATTATGCTGATGGAAAAATAACATCTCAAAAAATGACTGGCTATTTTGATAGAGATGATTTTATTTTTGAAAATAATGTAAAAATGGATTATAATCCTCAGGAAGAAAATGAAGAGGGAGAAAAGAAGAAATTCACTCTTGAATCTACCAAACTTGAAATAAATTCTGAAACTCAATCTTTTATTGCTGAAAATAATGTAACTATTGATTATGACCAAAAAATAATAAAAGGAAATAAAGCAGATTATGATGGTGAAAATGAAATTTTAACAGTAACTGAAGAAGTATATATTCGTGAAGAAAATGGAGACTGGATAAGAAGTGATAAAGCAGAATTTGATCTTTCTACAGGAGAAGAAGATTTTAAAGCAACAGGTAATGTAGAAATAGAGATAACACTTGATTAAAATAAGGCTTAATATTTGCAAAATAGCAGTGTTAGTGATATAGTTTTAGTTGATGTTAATCTAAAAACAATGGGATATTAATGTAAGAAGGAGATGAGTTTTTTGTACAGTAGTGATGACAATCAGCAGACAATAAAGAATGAAGTTAAATATTCAGGTACAGCCCTTCACAGTGGTGAAGAGATAAAAATAAAATTAATTCCAACTGAAGCTGATAGAGGGATTGTCTTCAGGAGAGTAGATCTGGCTGGTAATCCGGAGATAAAGGCAGATCCCTGGAATGTTGTTTCTACAAAAAGATGTACAAGTATTGGAATAAAAGAAAAGAAAGCTGAGATTCATACTATAGAACATATGATGGCTGCTCTCTGGGCTTTAGAGATTGATAATGTGATTATTGAAATAGATGGCCCTGAAACTCCAGTTGGAGATGGCAGCAGTTATCCTTTTATAAAAATTATTCAAAAAGCAGGAAGTAAAAAGTTATCTAAAAAGCGCAAAATATGGACTGTTAAAGATCCAATCTGGCTTAGAAGAGGTAAGATGTATATGACCTTACTTCCTTATGATGGCTTTAAAATAAGTTATACCCTTGATTATAAAAATAAAGTATTGGGTACTCAATTCCGGGAATTTGATCTGGCTAAAGACTCATTTATTGACGAAATTTCACGAGCCAGAACCTTTGGTTTTGAAAAAGAAATTGAAGCCTTACACAAAAGAGGGCTTGCTCTCGGAGGTAGTTTGGAAAACGCAGTTCTCATTGGAGAAGAAGATACAGTAAATGAAATGCGTTATAAAGATGAGTTTGTTAGACATAAAATTTTGGATGTAATAGGAGATATGGCTTTAAATGGATTTATAAAAGGTCATATTATAACTGTTCGCTCAGGTCATTCATTACATGTAGAATTAGCACAGGAAATAAGCAAAATTTTGAAAAAACAGGAGGATGGAAGAAATGTTTGACATAGAGGAAATCAAAAATGTTTTACCTCACCGTTATCCACTTCTTTTAGTTGATAGAATTGAAGAACTTAAAGAAGGGGAAAAAGTTGTGGGAATAAAAAATGTAACTATAAATGAGGAGTTTTTTCAGGGACATTATCCTGGACATCCAATTATGCCAGGTGTATTAATAGTAGAAGCCATGGCCCAGGTAAGTGGCTTTTTGATGAAGAATACTGTTGATGACCCTGAAAATAAAATACCTTATTTTGCTGGAATAGATAGGGCCAGGTTTAGAAAAACAGTTAGACCAGGTGATCAATTAAGAATTGTTGGGGAAGTTATTAGACTTAGAAAGTCAATTGCAAAATTAGATGCCAAAGCTTTTGTTGAAGATGATTTAGTTGCTGAGGCAGAATTACTATTCGCTATGCAAGAAAAATAAAAAAATTTATATTGAAAGGAGATTGTTAGTAGTGGGGGAAAGAAAGAAAAAATCGAAGATACTGCAAATGGCTGATGTTCATGAAACAGCTATGGTTAGTCCTAAAGCTAAAATTGGCAAAAATGTAGAAATTGGTCCTTATACAATAATTGGAGATAATGTTGAAATTGGGGAAGGTACAACTATCGGTCCTCATGTAGTTATTGAAGGTTGGACTATTATCGGAAAAAATAATGATATATATCATGGGGCAACTATAGGTGAAGATCCACAAAATATCCAGTATAATGGAGAAAAAACTCACCTTTTTATTGGTGATAACAATATTATAAGAGAAAATGTAACAATCCATCGTGGTACTGAAGAAGGTGGAGGGGAAACTAGAATTGGTAGTAATAACTTCATTATGGCCTACTGTCATGTTGCTCATGATTGTCAATTAGGCAATAATATTGTTATGACTAATTCAGCAACTTTAGGTGGTCATGTTACAATTGAAGATAATGCAGTAATAGCTGGTTTAACTACAATTCATCAGTATGTAAGAATAGGTAAAACAGCTATGGTAGGGGCTCACTCTAAGGTAGTGAAAGATATACCTCCTTATGTATTAGTTGATGGAAGCCCGGCCAGAGTTAATGGGATTAATGTAATAGGACTTCGTCGTAATGGGGTAAAACCTGAATTACGTAAGGAAATTAAAAGAGCATATAAAATATTGTACCGTTCTGATTACAGTTTTTCTGAAGCAGTTGAAAAAATGGATCAAGAACTTGATGCCAGTGAAGAAATTGAACACTTCCTAAGATTTTTAAGAAATGTACAGCGCGGTATTTGCCGCTAATGGAGGGCTTTTATGTCAGATATTGCTTTAATAGCCGGTAAAGGGAAACTCCCATATTATTGGGCTAAAAATTCAGCTAAAAATGGAATAAAACCATATATTTTTAAAATAAGTGGAAAAGCTAATGTTTCTTATAAAAAGTATGGAGAAAAGATTTTTGAGGTTGAGTTAGGTAAAATAGCTAAACTCTTTGATTTACTCCATAATTATGATATTAAAAAAGTAATTTTTGCTGGAAAAGTAGAAAAAAATAATTTATTTGAACTAAAGATGGATAATAGGATGAAAGGGCTTTTAGCTCAGTTAGATAATTATAATGATGATACTATTTTGAGAGCTATTGGAGCTGAATTTGAAAAAGAAGGATTTGAAATAATCCCTCAAAATGAAGCATTAACTGATCTTTTAGTAAATGCTGGTAAGTTAAATAAAGTGAAAATAGATAAAAAAATTCTGTCTGAGATGGAGTTTGCCTTTTTAAATGCTATAGAAATAGGTAAACTTGATATTGGTCAAACCCTACTTACTAAAGATAAATCAGTAGTGGCCGTTGAAGCTATGGAAGGTACAGATAAAACAATTTTACGTACAGGTAAAATTGCTGGTAAAGGTGCAGTTATGGCAAAAGTTGCAAAAGAAAATCAGGATTTGCGTTTTGATATTCCTACAGTTGGTCTAAAAACTATTGAAAATTTAAAAAAAATTGAGGCTAAAGCCTTAGTTATAGAAGCTAATAAAACTTTTATTATTGATAAAGAAAAATTTTTACAAAAAGCAGAAAAAGCTAAGATTGTTGTCTGGGCTGTTTCTCATGATTCAGGGGGGATTAGATGGGAAGAATAATGGTGGTCTGTGGAGAAACTTCAGGAGACATCCATGCTGCCCGAGTTGTCAAGGAGATAAAAAAGAAAAATTCCAATATAGAATTTACAGCAATGGGTTCTGAAGCTTTAAAACGTGAAGGAGCAGAAATTTTGATAGATCCCCTTGATGTAAGCAGTATTGGTTTTTTAGAATCATTTAAAAACTTAAAAGAACACTTAGCACATATCAGGCTTCTCAAAAAACATATGAGAGAAAATAGGCCTGATATTCTTTTTTTAGTTGATTATTCTGGATTTAATATGATGATGGCCAGAGTTGCTAAAAAATTAGGAATACCTGTAGTTGATTATTTTCCTCCTACTGCCTGGATTTGGGGAAAGTGGAGGGCAAAATGGATGGCAAGATATGATGCAGTTATTGCTGCTACTTTACCTATGGAAAGTGAAATTTATAAAAGGGCAGGAGCTGAAGTTGAGTTTGTAGGACATCCGCTTTTAGATATAGTAGGTACTGAAAAATCAGTTGATGAAATATGTGATGAATTTCAAATAAGTAAAAATCATAAAATTATTGCCCTGATGCCTGGAAGTAGAAAATCAGAGATTGACCGGCTTGCCCCTGTTATTTTTGAAGTAGCAGAAAAATTACAAAAAGATAATTCAAATTATCAATTTATCTTACCACTTGCTCCTGGTATTAATAAAGATTATGTGGCTGATATTGCTTCTGATTATAATCTGATTTTAAAAATAGTGAGAGATTCTTCTTATGAAATCATGAAAATAGCTGATTTTGTGATAACTGCCTCTGGAACAGCTACATTAGAGTCCTTGATAATGGAAACTCCAATGTTAGTTCTTTATGAGACAGGCTGGAGTACTTATAAAATTGGCAAAAAAATTATGAAGACTGATTATATAGCAATGCCTAATATTATTGCCGGTACAGAAGTTGTACCTGAATTTGTACAGGATGAGATAGATGTTAAAAATATATATGATGAAGCTAAATTCTTTATAAAAAATGATTATTTACTTTCAGATAAGAAAAAGAAATTAAAAATAATAAAAGATAAATTAGGTGAAAAAGGAGCAGTGAAAAAAACAGCAGAATTAGTTCTTGAGGTAGGTGGACTTAATTGAATTTGAATAAAAAGTGGGTAATTACATTTTTAATAATTTTTTTAGTTATTATAGCTCTTTTTTTATTTAATTTTTTTACTATTGAAAATGAGATCAATAATGATGAAAAACCAGAAGAGGTTACTGAAGAAAAACCTCAGGCTGAAGAGGAGTTTGCAGATATAAACTTAAACCTGTATAATAATGATAAGACTGTAAAATTAGAGTTAAGTGCTAAAAATTTAGCCCGTTATGAAGATGAAGATTTACTTGAAATGAATCCAGTTGAAATAAGAGCTTATGATATAAAAAATACAGATGAAAGTTCAAAAGAAAATCTTCTCTATATTTTAAGAGGAGAAAAAGGTAATTATCAAAGTAATAAAGGGTTACTTACTATTTCTGGGGCAGTGACTGTTGAGAAAGACCAAAAAAGTTTTTCTTTTGAAGAAATCACAATAAATGAAGATAATAATGAAGTTTTAGCAACTGGAAATGTGGTTTTAGAAAGTAGAGAAATAGTTGTTCAAAGTGATAAATTTAAGTCAAATCTTGCTTTAGATTATTTTGAATTTTATGGAGATAAAAAAGTGGCAAGACTTAACTGGAAGGAGATTGATGATAGTGAAAAATAAAAAAGCAATAATATATATATTTGTAATGATTATGCTAATAATTAGTATTTTTAGTCCTCTCAGATCTGATTTAATAAAGGCACAAAATCTTCAGGAATTAAGTGGAGATAAACTTACGATGGAGCCACTTGCTGAAAATGAAAATGAGTATTTGATTCTCGCTGAAGGCAATGCTTTACTTAAGTATAAAGATATGACTATAAGTGGTCAGAACTCTGAATTCAACACTTTAAAGGGAACAATTTTATTTAATAATAATGTGAGTTTTAAATCTGATAATTATGAGATCAAAGGTAATAAACTTGCTGGTAATATAAATGATGAAGAATTTACTGTTAGTGGAAATAGTACCTTTATTTCAGAAAAAATAGAAGCTAAAGCAGATAAAATCATTTATAATCAAAGTGAGGAAATGGCCTATCTGGAAGGTAATGTTAGTGGTGAGCAAAATGGAAGAGAGTTTTCTGCTGAAAAAATATCTATAGATTTGGCCAGTGAAAAAATAGAGCTTTCAGGTAATGCAAAACTTGTTTTTCCTGATAAAGGAGAATAAAAAATGACTATAAGAGCAAAAAGTTTAGTAAAAGTATATAGTAATGAAAGAGTTGTTGATGAGGTTAATCTAACTGTTAAAAGAGGAGAAATTGTAGGTCTTTTAGGGCCGAATGGTGCAGGGAAAACTACTACCTTTTATATGGTAGTTGGCCTTATAAAACCGGAAGAAGGAACTGTATTTCTTGATGAAAAAGATCTTACACCTCTTTCTATGTATCAGAGAGCTAGAGCAGGGATAGGATATTTATCTCAGGAAGCATCTATTTTCAGAAAGATGACTGTAAAAGAAAATTTGCTCTCTATTCTTGAAGTACAGGACCATATCTCAAATGATGATATTGAAGATAGAGCTGAGGAATTAATGGAAGAATTTCATATAAGCAATCTTGCTGATAGGTTAGGGTACAAACTTTCAGGTGGAGAAAGAAGAAGAGTAGAAATTGCCCGTTCTTTAACTACAGACCCTTCTTTTATTTTACTTGATGAACCTTTTTCTGGGGTTGACCCTATAGCTGTTAATGATATCCAGAATATAATTAATTATTTAAAAAATAAGGGTATAGGTATATTAGTGACTGACCATAGTGTAAGAGAAACTCTTTCTATTACTGATAGTGCTTATATTATGCATAAAGGGCAAATTTTACTTTCTGGTTCTTCAGAAGAAATTGCTGAAAGTGAATTAGCAAAAGAGTTTTATTTAGGAGAGAAGTTCACTATGTAGTAAATATTATATATGTTTATTCCTTAAGCTGAAAAAGCTGAAACCTGTATTTCAAATAAAATAATTATTAACAAAATTAAACTTTTGGTTAGGTCTTTATTCATTCATAATTTTGTTATACGAATAATTATTTTATTTTCATTACAGGGCTTTTTCAAAATCGTCATAAACATATATAATATTGCTACATAAAACAACAAACATAAAAAAATCTTAAGCAATAATAATTATATAGTTAAAGAGGTGCAGTGTCTTGCGGATTATATATAAATATATTTATAAAGAGTTACTGCCTCCCTTTTTGTTTGGGGTGGCTGCTTTTACCGGTATTTTTATCGGTACTGATTTACTGTTTGAACTAACAGAATATTATACTGTCTGGGGAGTGGAAGTTTTAACCCTTATCAAATTATTTCTTTTAAGTTTACCATCAATTATAGTTTTGACTTTTCCAATGGCTACCCTTTTGGCAACTATTATGGCTTTTAGTCGTCTGTCAAGTGATGGTGAAATAACTGCTTTGCGAGCAGGAGGTATAAGTTTATATAAACTTATTTTACCAGCTTTAATTGTCGGTTTATTAATGAGTGGAATTACTATTTTTATAAATGAACTTGTTGTTCCTCAAGCAAATTATACTCATAAACAAATAGTCTATGAGTTTAAACATGGTGAAAAGATGCCTAAAACCCAATATAATCTTTATTTAACACCTCTAGATAAGGAGAATAACCGCCCTGATTATATCTTATATACTCATCGTTTTGATGGTGAAACAGGTGTTATGGAAGATGTATTATTACAGGAATATGAAAAAGGTGAACCAACAAGTCTTATAAAAGCTAAAAGTGCTGAATGGTTAAATGATGGCTGGAAATTTTTTGATGGTTCTATTTATCATTTAAAAGAAGGGGAAAGGGTTCCGGCTATGACTTTTAGTGAATATAGGACAAGGGAAGATATTCATGAACCAGAAGAAATATCAAGTTTAGATAAAAATCCAGATGATATGAGTTTAAAGGAATTATCAAATTATATTAATATGTTAGAAGAACAGGGAAGAGATGCTTCAGAAGAAAAGGTAAGATGGCATCAACATTTTTCCATTCCTTTCGCTAATTTTATTTTTGCTTTACTGGCTGCCCCTCTTGGAGTTAGACCAAAGAGAAATAGTAGTTCAGCAACTGGTTTTGGAATTAGTATTATAGTTATTTTTATTTATTATGGATTAATGACAGTCGGTGGAGCTCTCGGTGGTCAGGGGACAGTAGCTCCCTGGATTGGGGCCTGGATGCAAAATATTTTCTTTTTAGTAATTGGGTCTATCATGTTTTATAAAGTCGGGAAGTAGGTGTAAAAGATGTATGGTATAATTATTATAGTACTCCTTATTATCCTTAGTGGACTTATAGCCTACTTAGGGGATCAAATAGGGATGAAGGTTGGTAAAAAAAGAATATCTATTTTCGGCCTTAGGCCCAAATATTCGTCAATTATAATTACTGTAATTACCGGAATATTAATTGCAGGATTATCTATTGCTATTTTGCTTACTGTCTATGGTAGTCTGCGAGAAGCTATCTTTAATATAAATAAAGTTGTTGTGAGACTGGAAAATTTAGATGAAGAATTAAGTGAAAAAGATAAAGAATTAAATAATATGCAAAAAGAGATAAATACAAAATCTGAAGAGTTAGAAAAATTGCAGTCTCAGAAAACAAATTTAGAATCAAAGTTAAATGATTTGCAGGGAGAATTAGAAATGGTTGAAGAAGAGCTGCAAAGTACTAAGGATGAACTGGCAAATACTGAAAAAGAATTGAAAAATACAGAAAATGAATTAAAAAATACAGAAAACAAATTAGTAAAAACAGAAGAGGAACTTAAATCTGCTGAAGAAAATATTGCATCTTTAAGAGAAAATAGAGATGAACTAAATCAAAGGATTTCTGAACTTAATAATCAAAAAAATGAATTAGAGTCAAAAGTAACTTCTCTCAATGAGGAAATGAGTAAATTAACTGAGGATTATGAAGTTGCCAGTGAATTAGCAAATCGTCTTGGTGAAGATATGTATTATTATATGAGAGAAGATATGGTTTATCAAAAAGGAGATACAATTTATGCGAAAGTTATTGAAGGTGGCCAATCTGAAGATGAAACTATAAATGAATTAAATAAATTTTTAACTGAAGCTAATAAAGCTGCAAAAAATATGCCGATTAAAGTTGATGAAGATACAGGAATGGCCTTAGAATTGCAGACTGAAGATATATTATATACAGCTCGAGTTTTATATAATATGGATGAAGACCAGCAGGTTATTGTAAGTCTTGTCTCAAGTGTTAATGTGCCGCGTAATGAATGGTTAAAAGCTAACTTTGTTCTTGAGAAAAACTTTAAAGTTTTTGCTAAAGATGATTTCATAGCTTCAAAAGTTATAGATGCAAATGATCAAACTGCAGCTATTGATTCTGAGCTAAGGTCTTTACTTGCAGAAGTGAATAAAAAGGCTATAGAAAATGGTCTTATTACAGATAGTGAAGGACAGGTAGGAAGTATAGATTTTATCAATTTTTATCAACTTGTTGAAAAGGTAAAAAGTAAGAATGAAAAAATAAGAGTAAAGGTTCATGCAAATAAAGATATCTGGAGAAATGATAGATTAGGGGCAAATATTAGATTTTCTATTGAAAAAGTAGAAGAATCTGAACAAAAAAAAGCTTCCTAAGAAAGGAGAAATATATTGCCTGAAGATAAATTATATTTAGCTATTGATCCCGGTAAAGATAAATGTGGATTTGCTCTTGTAAAAGATAATCAAACACCTGTTCTTCTTGACATAGTAGGAACAAAAGAATTTGACAAAGTCCTAAAAGAATTATATGATGAATATAGGTTTGACTTGATTATCTTAGGTACTGGGACATATTCCCAGAAAATTGAAAAAAAGATAAGAGAAATCAACCTATCTCCAGTTGTTTTAGTTAATGAAGAAAATACCACTATTCAGGCTGAAAGAAAATATAGAGAAGATCATCCATTAAAAGGATATAAAAAAATATTAAGTAAAATTGTAGACTGGAGACCTGCCAAAAATGTTGATGATTATGCAGCATTTATGATAGCAAAAAAATATTTAGAAAATAAAAATAACTAAATTGTTAAAAATTTCAATAAAATAATTTTAATTCTAGGCAGGAATTTTTTAATAAAGCTTGAATATGTAGTAATAGGTGAGTAAAATAGATCTATAATACAAGTTAAGTAAGTCTCACCTGTTTAATTTAGCCAGAAATCTTATTATCTTGGGCTAATCTGCGGGAGAAAGGAGGTGAACCCCCACGACCGCGTGCGTAAAGAGATAATAGGGTTCTAAACAAAGTTCATTGACAATTAAATAAGGAAGAAAGTTCGATGAGGAAACAAGGCAACTCATGTGAACTTTCCCTATGATTGTGAATGAACTGTTAGAACATAGGAACAAATAGAAACATTATTTAAAAACAAGAAATCAATCAAGGGGGAAATAAACGAATGAAAAAGAAATTTACGTTTGTAATTGCGATGTTGTTAGTTGTTGCGTTAGCAATGCCTTCATCCGCTGCAGTGTTTACTGATGTTTCAACAGATCACTGGGCATACGAGGCTGTTAACAAGTTGGTTGCTGCTGGTGTTATTGAAGGTTATCCTGATGGAACATTTAAAGGTGACCAGAGTGTTACACGTTATGAAATAGCAATGATGGTTGACCGTGTATTGGAAAGAGTTTCTGAAGAACGCGCATCACTTGAAGATGAAGTAGATGCTATGAAAGACGGTTTCACTTCTGCTCAGAAGACTGAACTTGAAGATATAATCAAGTCTATTGTTGAGAAAAACATGCCTGAGCCTAAGGAAGAAGAAAGTGAAGATACAGAAGGATTAAATGAAAAAGAGTATGAACAGATTGCTAATCTAGTTGAAGCTCTTACATTTAACTATAAAGCTGAACTTAAGAATCTTGGTTCAGACTTAGAAGATGTTGAAGATTTAATAGATGCAAATAAAGAAGA